>DATGXY010000173.1:0-13364 GCA_035298525.1 Holophaga sp. | reverse complement strand
CCCCCTGGGCGTCGCGGCCCTGATGGCGGGCTGCGGCCCCGCCCAGGCCCCGAACACCGTCCCCGTGACCACCACCCCCACCCGGAACGCCCCCGCCTGGATCGACAACGAGGAGATTCCCGACGGCCTCGCCGCCGTGGGCATCGCCCAGGCCAATGTCATGGGCGACAAGTCCATGCAGCGCACGGTGGCCATCGGGGACGCCCGCACCAAATTGGCGGGCAAGCTCAAGGTGCGGGTCCAGAACATGTTCAGCCAGCTCAATCAGCAGGTGACCACCGCCTCCAGCGCTCCCGAGGGGAAGGGCAAGCCCATCCGCAACGAGGTGATGAACCGGGTCGTGGAGAACGTGACCCGCCAGCTGGTGGACCAGGAACTGTCCGGCACCTCCGTGCGCAACTTCTGGACCGATCCCTCCGACGGCAACCTCTACGTCCTCGTGGTCATGACCAAGGACAGCATGGACCGGGCCCTGGCCGGGGCGGCCCAGAACCAGATCCGCCGGGAGATCTCCCAGGGCGAACAGAGCCTGGAGAAGGCCCTGGACAAGCTGGACGCCGCCATCGCCGCCAGCGACAAGGCTGCCAACTGAAGGCATCCGCCCAGGTGTCTGACAACGCGCCGGAGGACCCCCGCTAGAATGGGGGGCGGAGGCCTCCGTGCGCACCGTCCTCAGATTCCTCTTCTCCGCCCTGGGTCTCCTGGTGGCGTCCTACCTGGTGCCGGGCATCCGGCACGGGGCCTTCATGGACCTGGTGGGGGTGGCCATCCTCCTGGGCGCCCTCAACGCCACCCTGGGCGGCCTGCTCAAGTTCGCGGCCCTGGTGCCCCTGGTGTGCAGCTTCGGGTGCCTGAGCCTGTTCATCAACGGGCTCGTGTTCTGGGCTGCTGGTTGGCTTGCCGGACGGCTGGGCCTCGGCTTCGGGGTGTCGGGGTTCTGGGCGGGCTTCTTCGGGGCCCTCGTCTCCAGCGTCACCGCCACCCTGCTGGAGTGGATCCTCATCGGCAAGGAACAGAAGATGCGCCGGGGGGAGGCCCCCCGGCGCATCAAGGTCATCAACGAGGACTGAGGCCCGCGCGGTCTCCCATGGAGCCCAGGGACGTCAAGCCCGGGCTTCCGCCCGGGCATGACGTGGGGTGTGGGGGACGGAGAGCGAGCAAAGCGAGCGCGCGGTCCCCCATGGAGTATTAATCTTCGTCGCTGGCGGCCACGACGATCTTCTTGATCATTTTCTGGGCCAGCTTCTGGATGATGGGCTCGAAGAGCTTGTTGACCATCTGCTGGTCGAACTGCAGGTTGCTGCCGGTGCCCGCCACCTTGACGCCCATGTCCTTGACCTCGGCCTCGTCGTGGAGCACGGCGACGATCTCGCCCGTCTGGATATCGATGAGCTTCATGTCCAGCCGGCCGGACAGGGTGGCCTTCTGCACGTGCACATCGCCGGCCACGGCCCCGGCCAGGGAGTTGCCCGTCAGCTTGCCCACCAGGGCGCCGGCACCCCAGCCGCCCGAGAAGCCGCTCTTCTTGTATCCGAAGCGGGTCACCTTGCCGGTGACCATCCAGCGGACGCCCTTGAGCTTGCCCATGCGGGCCTTGAGCTTGGCGTCGTCGTCCTCGTCCACGAGGCCGCTGGCGTTCAGCTTCTGCTCCGCCAGCATCTCGTCCAGGCGCTGGCGGTCCATGACCCGGATCTTGCCCGAGCCCTCCTCGATGAGGGTGGTGACGCACAGATCCTGAAGCACGTCGCTGATGCGGGTCTCGCCGCCCACGTACCCGTAGCCCCAGCCCGACCAGCCCTCGTAGGCGCCCTTGGCCACCGGGAAGGGGGTCACGACCACGCGGGGGCGCTCGGCCTTGGGGGCGACGGCGCCCAGGGGCAGGAGGGAGAACAGGAAGGGCACGGCCAGTGCCAGAAGTCGTCCTTTGACCATGGAAGCCTCCGATGTCTGCGATGGTGCCCCTGAGTATACCCGCTCGCCCGCGATGTGCCCTGGGGGTCCGACAAAAAAAGGCCCCCGTCGCCGGGGGCCCTCGTTATGAAATATCCGTTATCAGTCGGTGACGGCGAACACGACCTTCTCGTTCTTGAAGCGGTCCTTGGCCAGGAGCTTCACGACGGCGGTGGTCTTGTCCTCGCTGATGGTCAGGCTGTAGTGCTTGTCCTTCTCGATGGAGCCGGGCACGACGCTGACCTTGCCGATCTTCTTCAGGCCCACTTCGGCGGCGGTGATGGTGATGGTGTCCTGGCTGCGCAGGTCCATGGCCTTGGTGAAGACGCCGTCGTTCCAGTTGGAGCCGGCCCGGTCCTTGGCGAAGACGGGCACGATGATGACGCCTTCCTTCTCCAGGGCCTTGCGCTCGCCCACCACGTAGTGGAGGGAGTTGAGCTTGGCCTTGGCGGCCTCGTTGCTGGCGTTCAGGGCTTCCATCTCCTTGATCATCTTGGTCTTTTCGCCCTGGAGGCCCTCGATGTCGGCGATGAGCTTGGCCTTCTGGGCGCTGAGGTCGGTCAGCTCCTCGGTCTTCTTGACGACCTCGGCCTGGGCCGTGTCGCGCTCGCCTTCGATCTTGGCCTTCTCCTCAGCCTGCAGTTCGGTGGGGGTGATGGAGGCCTTGCCCTGGGAGACCCAGGTGCCGTACACGCCGTTGTTGTAGAAGTGGTAGACCTCGAAGCCGGGGGCCAGCTTGTCCATGATGAGGACGCGGCTGATCAGTTCCTTGGCCTTGGCCTCGGGCACGCCCTTGCGCTTGAGGAAGCGCACGGCCATGCCGTAGTGGCTGTCGTTCTCCTTGGCCACGTCGGGCTTGGGCAGGACGGCGCGGAGCTTGGCGATCTTGTCGTTGAGCTCCTTGATCTCCTTGTCCTTGTCCAGCACTTCCTGGAGGAGGGCCTGGTACGAGCTGTTCTTCTCGGCCTTGATGCGCTCCTCGAGGGCGGCCTTCTGCTCGGGGGTGAGCTGGAGGGTCTCGGCGTTGGGACGGATATCGTTGACGCCGGCCTCCTTCAGCTTCTTGCTCTGGTCGGCCCCGGCCACGTTGGCCTTCTGGCTCATCTTGTCCAGTTCGGCGGCCTTCTCCTGGAGGTTGGTGATCTCCTTGTCCTGGCCCTGCTTCTTGCAGGCCGGGCTGAAGGCGAGGGCGCCCACCATCAGGGCGCCGAAGAGGTATCGGGCGATTCGCGAAATTTTCATACTCCCTCCATGAATGTTCCAGTGGTGCTATTCGACCCTCCAGAATACTCGCCCCGGCAAGCGGGTGGCAAGAAACGGGGGCTTCCGTTCCACCGCGCCAGGCGCACGGTTCGTCCCACCCCAGGTGGATCCACCCCGGAAGGCTGGTGACGGAGGCCGGCCGGCCGATTTTGGTAACGAGCGGGCGATCCCGCTTCCAACCCGGGAGGGCACAATGAACAGCATGGTCAACATGGCTGGCGCCACCATCCTGGCCCTGGCCGGCACCGCCGCCCAGGCGACCGACTTCTCCGCCCTGATGGGCGTCGTCCACGCCACCTGGCCCGAGAAGACGCACATCGGCGTCATCGCCGACTACCAGCGCTCCCGCCTGGAGATCGAGGATCTGGCCCGCAGCGCCGGGGCCGGCTCCCGCATCACCGTCCTGGACGTGAAGCGCGCCTCCGTGCTGGACAGCGCGGGCAACCAGTTCTGCCGCAAGGCCAAGCCCGACTACCTCGTGCTCCTGGCCGAGGATCCCCGGGTGCGGGAGGGCTCGCCCTTCGCGACCCAGGTGATCCGGCAGATGGCCTACCACGGGGTGCCCACCCTGGGCACCACGCCGACGGCCGTTCGTCAGGGCGCCGTCTTCGCGGCCGGGCCCGCCACCAACCTGGAACTCCTCGTCACCGAGCGCATGATCGGGACCATCGAGGTGATCCTGCCCCAGAACGTCCGGCGCGCCTCCGCGGGCGTCCAGGACCGGGGCATGGCCGAGGTGAGCGTGGTCGGCGCCTTCTGAAGGGGGGAAAGCCCGGGGCAGGGGGGGACGGTTTCCGTCCCCCCCTTTTCCGGCGTCAGCAGAGCCATTCGCCCAGCTGGTCCCGGTAGGTGCGGCTCAGGGTGAGGCGGCTGCCGTCCTTCATGGTCACCTGGAAGTCCCCCCCGGTCCAAGGCTCCAGGTGGCGCACGAAGTCCAGGTTCACGATGGCGGAGCGGTGGATGCGCCGGAAGCGGGCCGTGCCCAGGCGCTCCAGCATGCCCGCCATGGTCTGGCGCACCAGGTGGCTGGTGCCCTCCACGTGGAGGCGCACGTAGTTGTCCTCGGCCTCCACCCACTGGATGGCGGCGGGGCGGAGGAAGACGAAGCGGCCCCCGTCCTTCACCAGGAGCCTGTCCGGGGGGGTGCGGGCGGCCTGGACCTCCTTCAGGAGGGGCTCCAGGGGGGGGCGGGCGCCCTGGAGCCAGGTGCGGGCCCGGTCCAGGGCGGCCTTGAAGCGCCCGGCGTCGAAGGGCTTGAGCAGGTAGTCCAGGGCGTGGGCCTCGAAGGCCCGCAGGGCGAACTGGTCGTAGGCCGTCACGAAGAGGGTGGGGGGCATGCGCTCCGCCCCCACGGCCTCGATGACCCCGAAGCCGTCCAGTTCCGGCATCTGGATGTCCAGGAACACCAGGTCCGGGCCCAGGTCCTCGATGAGGCGCACCGCCTCCAGCCCGTCGGGGGCCTCCCCCACCACCTCCGCGTCCCGCTCCCCCTCCAGGAGGCGCCTCAACCGCTGGCGGGCCAGGGGCTCGTCGTCGGCGATCAGGATCCGGATCATGCGGTCTCCGCTCAGGACAGGCGCAGAGGTATACGCAGGATGACGGCGGTGCCCTTATCCGGAACGGTGAAAATATCGAAGCCCATGTCCTCGTGGTACAGCATCCTCAGTCTTTCCCGGGTGTTGCGAAGACCCAGGCCCTCCCGGAGGCCGTCGAAGCCGGCCCCATCGTCGCGCACCTCCAGCACCAGGGTCTCCTCCTCCCGGGAGGCCCGGATGGTGATGCGGCCCGGGCGGGACCGGGGGGAGATGCCGTGGCGGATGGCGTTCTCAACCAGGGGCTGGAGCACGAACTGGGGCACCCGGGCCCGGGCGAGGGCGGTCGGGACGTCCACCGTCACCTCCAGCCGGTCCCCGAAGCGCACCTTCTCGATGGCGAGGTAGCTCTCGGCCAGCGCCAGCTCCCGCTCCAGGCGCACCTCCTGCCCGGGACCGGCCTCCAGGCTCAGGCGCAGCAGGTCGCCCAGCCTCGCCACCATGCGGTCCGCCGCCTCCGGGTCCGCGTGGATGAGGGAACTGACGGAATTGAGGGCGTTGAAGAGGAAGTGGGGCTGGAGCTGGGCCAGGAGGTTCTGGTTCCGGGCCTGGGCCAGGCTGGACTCCAGCTGGGCCTTCTCCAGCTCCCGCCGCTTCAGGGCCCGGTAGAGCTGGAATCCGTGCCAGCCCCCCAGCACCGCCAGCATGAGGAGGACCGTGGAATGGAGGTAGCTGAAGGCGAAGCGCACCGCGCTGCTCCAGGGCGCCGCCAGGACCATGGCCCGGCCCTTGGGCTCGGCGAAGGCCAGGCTGATGAACCAGGCCGCGGTGAGGCCCAGGACGGCCAGGACGAACCCGGAGCCCAGGTTGATGATCCAGGCCGGCAGGCTCCGCCGGTCGAAGGACGTGATGGGGAACCTCGCGGCGATGCGCAGGAGCAGGAGCCCCTCCAGGGCCCATACGGCGTTCTGGCAGAGGTTCATGGGCAGGACGGAGAGGAAGGCCATGCGGTAGCCCACCGCGTCCCAGGCCGCGTAGTAGAGGGACATCAGGCCCCAGGCCGCGGCGTAGATGATCCAGAACCAGGGCTTCTTCTCCATGCCCCCAGGATGGTCGCGGGCGGACGGATGGGGAAGGGGGGCTGGGGCGAAGGGTGAAAAAGGAGGGGTGGAACGCGCCCCAGGCTCCTAGGCCCGGGGGATCCGCCGCTCCAGGGTCTCCAGCATGGCGGTGACGACCTGGCACTGGTCGCAGTCGGCCTCGGGGCGCTCGCAGGGGACGCCGTCGGCCTGCATCTCATGGCAGCGGGGGTTCCGGGCGAAGGCGAGCACGTCCTCCACCAGCCGCATCACCCGCTCCCGCAGGGGGCTGTCGGGCATGTTCCGCAGGGTGAGGATCATGCGGCGCTCGGCATCGCTGAGGGTGATGGCGTCCATGGGGATCTCCGGAAAGGGAAGGGGCGCGGACGGGACGGGCCCGCCCGCGCCCCCTGGGGAGCTTAACCTACTTGCCCAGCTCTTCCACGGCCTTGACGCCCCAGGCGAAGGCCTCCTCGTTGAGGGGGATGAGCGCGCACTTGTCCTTCAGGGCCTGGCGCACGGCGGCGAGCAGGGTCTCCTTGGGGAAGATGTTCGTGGCGGCCTGGAGGGCGCCCAGGGCCACGATGTTCTTCACGACGGCCTTGCCCAGGTCCACGGCGATCTCCGTGAAGGGGGCGCCCACCACCTTGACCGAGGGATCGATGCCGGCGGGGACTTCCTTGACGATGGAGGAGTCGTAGACGATCGTCCCGCCCTTGACCACGGCCGGGCCGAACTTGGCCAGGCTGGGGGCGTTGAAGGCGATGAGGATGTCGGGGTGGGGGCTGGCGGGGTTCAGCACCTCGTCCTTGGCCACGTGCACGTCGGCGTAGCTCGTGCCGCCCCGGCTCTCGGGACCGTAGCTGGGGATGTGGGTGGCGTCGAATCCCTCGTTGATGGCGGCGCGGGCGATGAGCATGGCCGCGGTCTGGGCGCCGTCGCCGCCCGAGCCCGCCAGCTTGAGGCTGATGTCCAGGGGGTTCAGGTGGGTGGGGAAGGACTGGCAGTGCTTGGCGGCCTCGTCGGAGGAGGCGCCCACGGCCTTGAGCATGTGGGCGGCCTCGAAGTCGGGGGCGGGGCGCTTCCACCAGGAATCGACGGTGAGGTCCTTCTTCACGCCCAGGGGGAAGATGGGGGTCATGTTCTCCTTGACCCACTTCTCCGTCTCCTCGGGGCTCATCTTCAGGTGGGTGGGGCACTCGGCCAGCACTTCCACGAAGGCGTAGCCGCGGCCCTCCACCTGCATCTGCACGGCCTTCTTGATGGCCTTCTTGGCCAGGCGCCGGTTCTTGGCGTCGAAGAGGGCCACGCGGTCCACGTAGACGGGGCCGTCCAGCTGGGCGATGAGCTCGGCCATGCGCATGGGCTGGCCGTTGAACATGGAGCGGCCATCGGGGCTGGTGGCCGTCTGCTGGCCCATCAGGCTGGTGGGGGCCATCTGGCCGCCCGTCATGCCGTAGATGGCGTTGTTGATGAAGATGACGGTGATGGGGGCGCCCAGCTGGGCGGCAGCCACCGTCTCGGCGAGGCCGATGGAGGCCAGGTCGCCGTCACCCTGGTAGCTGATGACGTTGGCCTCGGGGTTGCTGAGCTTGTGGCCCAGGGCGACCGCGGCGGCGCGGCCGTGGGCGGCCTGGGTGTTGCCCACGTCGAAGTAGTAGTAGGCGAAGACGGAGCAGCCCACGGGGCTCACGAGGACGGTGTTGTCCTGGATGCCCAGCTCCTCGATGGCCTCGGCCAGGTACTTGTGGGCGAGCCCGTGGCCGCAGCCGGGGCAGTAGTGGGTGGAATTGCCCTTGAGGCCGGCGCCTTCGGCGTGGCGGGTGAACTTGTCGTAGAAGACGGACGACATTACTTGGCCTCCTTCGCGACGAGGGCGTTGATGTGATTGATCACTTCGGTCTGCTGGGGCAGCATGCCGCCGAAGTGGCGCACATGGCTGAAGGCGGGGAGCTGGGTGACGCCCGCGTTGCTGAGGGCGAGGCGGACCTCGTCCTCCAGCTGGCCGTTGGAGGCTTCCACGACGACCACGTGCTTGACGTGGGGGAGTTCCTGCATGAGCTGCTTGACGGGGAAGGGCCAGACGGTGATGGGCCGGAAGAGGCCGGCCTTGATGCCCTTCTGGCGGAGGTCCTGCACGGCGCCCTTGGAGGCGCGGGCGGGGGTGTTGGCCGCGATGACGAGGATCTCGGCGTCCTCGGCCATGAAGGTCTCGCAGCGGCTCTCGTTCTCCATCATCTGCCGGTACTTGTCGTTCAGGTAGATGTTGTGGGTCTCGAGGTCGGCCTCGCTGAGGTAGATGGAGCTGATCAGGTTGCCCCGGTGCATGGCGTCGCCGTTGACGGCCCACTTGGGGACGGCCGGCTTGATCATGTGGTCGGGCAGCTGCACCTTGCCGGTCATCTGGCCCAGGTAGCCGTCGCCCAGCAGGACCACGGGGCTGCGGTACTTGAAGGTCAGCTCGAAGGCCAGCATGGTCAGGTCCAGCATCTCCTGGGGGGTGCTGGGCATGAGGGTGATGGCGTGGGTGTTTCCGTGGCCGAGGCCGCGGCAGGCCAGCTTGACGTCGGACTGCTCGGGGGCGATGTTCCCCAGGCCGGGGCCGCCGCGCATGATGTTGACGAAGACGCCCGGGACCTCGGCGCCGATCATGTAGCTGACGCCTTCCAGCATCAGGCTGAAGCCGGGGCTGGAGGTGAAGGTCATGCAGGGGTAGCCGGCGCCGCCGGAGCCGTACATGTGGTTGACGGCGGCCACCTCGGAGACGGCCTGGAGGAAGGTGCCGTCCAGCTTGGGCAGCAGCTTGGCCATGAGCTCCGCGCCCTCGGTGGAGGGGGTGATGGGGTAGCCGAAGACGTGCCGGCAGCCCGCGAGCAGGGCGCCGATGGCGGAGGCGTAGTTGCCCTTGATGACCAGGGGCTCGGTGCGGGGCAGGGGGATCCGGACCTCGGGGATGTCCACGGGCACGGGGGCGGTGGTGGACTTGCCGCCGAAGAGCTTGGCGGGATCCTGCAGCTCGAAGTCGGCGTCCGCGGGGGTCTCCCGCAGGCCGAAGGGCTCGGGGCAGGCATCCATGCACAGGCCGCAGGCGGTGCAGTGGTCCAGGTCGATCACGACGGGGACATAGCCGGTGGCGGCGTCGATCTCCTTGTCGAAGGAGATGCACCCCTTGGCGCAGGCCCCGATGCAACGGCCGCAGCCCTTGCAGTAGTCCGGCAGCAGGAAGGGTTTGGGTCTTTCTTTGAGCTGGGCCATTCTCACGCTCCTGGTATGGATGCACGTGGGTGAAAAAGCAGGTAGAAAGGCAATCCGACCGGGGCAGTATCGAGCCGGGCGGAAGTGCAGGGGGTCACAAGTGGAGGGTTCCAGGGCATGATGTGACGCAGGTGATAGCCGTGGAACCAGGACCCTTTGTGCGCCCCGTCACACCCGCCGACGAAGCCTCGGTGGCGGCCATCATCCGCGCGGTGATGCCGGAGTTCGGCGCGGACGGGCCCGGCTTCGCCCTGCACGACCCGGAGGTGGACCACATGTGCGCGGCCTACCAGCGCCCCGGTGCCGCCTACTTCGTGGTGGAGGAGGGGGGCGAGGTGATCGGCGGCGGGGGGGTGGCGCCCCTGGACGGGGTGGAGGGCACCTGCGAGCTCCGGAAGATGTACTTCCTGCCCAGGGCCAGGGGCCGGGGGCTGGGGGAGGCCATGATGCGGGTCTGCCTGGCCAAGGCCCGGGACCTGGGCTACCGCGCCTGCTACCTGGAGACCCTCACGGGCATGGAGGGGGCCCAGCGGCTCTACCGGCGCACGGGATTCCGTCCCATCTGCGCCCCCCTGGGGGCCACGGGACATCACGGGTGTGATAAGTGGTTTATTATGGATCTGGGGGAGGCGCCATGATCCTGGGGCTCGGAACGGATGTATGCCCGGCCAGGCGCTGGCAGCACCTGATGGAAAGATTTGGAGAAAAGGCGCTTAGGCGTGTCCTGGCCCCGGAGGAGGCGGACTACCTGCTCCGGGGGAACCGGGCCCGGTTGCCGGAACGGGCAGCGGGCCGGTGGGCCCTGCGGGAGGCCTTCGGGAAGGCCCTGGGGGTGGGCCTCGACGGATGGTCCTGGAAGCAGCTTCGTTATCTGGACGGGAAGCTATGGGCTGAGGGAGAATTGGCGGTGATGATCCAGGCCAGGGGAATCGACAGGATTCACGGGAGCGTCACCCATGATGGGGGGACGGCCTTCGCCGTGGTCCTGCTCGAGGGTGCTGATCTGGACGAGAGGGGACCGCGCGGTCGCTTCGCTCCCTCTCCGTCCCCCCTCGTGCTCCCCCACGTGATGACCGGGCAAAGCCCGGCCATCACGTCGGATTAATGCTGGACGGCTGTTGGGCCGATTCCCAACCCAAGGATCCAGGTAGCCGATGAACGCCCTCCCCGCCAACACCCAGATGAGCCTCCAGGACTTCCTGGCCATCCGGGAGTTCATCTACGGGAAGACCGGCATCTTCTTCAACGAATCCAAGCAGTACTTCCTGGAGAACCGCCTGAACCGGCGCATCCAGGACCTGAACCTCTCCTCGTACCGGGACTACCTGGCCCATCTCCAGGGCTTCGCGGGCAAGGACGAGCTCAAGCAGCTCTTCAACGAGATCACCACCAACGAGACCAGCTTCTGGCGGAATCCCCCCCAGATCGAGGCCTTCCAGAAGATCGTCCTTCCCGACGCGGTCTCCCTGGCCAAGGCGCGGGGCGCCAACCGCCTGCGGATCTGGTCCGCGGCCTGCTCCAGCGGGGAGGAGCCCTACACGCTGGCCATGATCTGCGCGGAGGCCAAGGACGGGCTCCTGCGGGGCATGCAGTCCGAGATCGTGGCCACCGACATCAGCGAGCGGGTCCTGGCCCTGGCCAAGGACGGCGTGTACGGCAGCTACACCCTGCGCAACCTCACCCCCGCCCAGGTGAAGGCCCACTTCACGCAGGAGGGGCCCGACGCCTACCGGGTGAAGCCCGAGCTCCAGCAGATGATCTCCTTCAGGAACTTCAACCTGGTGGACTACGCCAACTACCGCACCCTGGGCGTCTTCGACATCATCTTCTGCCGCAATGTCCTCATCTACTTCGACGAGGCGGTCAAATCGAAGGTCATCAAGGGATTCCATGAGACCCTGCAGCCGAAGGCGTTCCTCCTGGTTGGGCACAGCGAATCCATCCATTCATTCAACGTGGGCTTCGAGCTGCTGCATTTCAGCAAGGCCATGGGCTACCGGAAGCGCTGACCAGGGAGGGACCGCCAGATGCCCATCACACCCCAGGAACTGATCTCGAACCTCGGCGACCTCCCGCCCCTGCCGCAGGTGGCCGCCCAGGTCCTGCGCCTGGCGGCGGACCCGGAGTCGACGACGGACGAGCTCCGGCGGGTCATCTCCACGGACCAGGCCCTCACGAGCCAGATCCTCAAGATCGCCAACTCGGCCATGTTCGGCATGGTGCGCGAGGTCAAGACCCTGACCCAGGCGATCATGACCCTGGGGTTCAGCACCATCAAGAGCGTGGTCATCGCGTCCAGCGCCAAGAACCTCTACAGCCGCGGGGGAACCGGGCTGCAGGAGCGGGTGCTCTGGGAGCACGCCCTCGTCACCGCCCTTTCGGGGCGCGCCTACGCCAAGGCCTTCAGGAGCCCGAGGGTGGAGGAGGCCTTCCTGGGCGGCCTGATGCACGACATCGGCAAGTCCGTCATGGGCATCAAGTTCCCCGACCGCTACGGGGCCCTGGTGCGGTCCATCTACAACGGCGAGGGCGACGGCCTCGAGATGGAGCTGGAGACCTTCGGCTTCGACCACACCATGGTGGGCGAGGCCCTCCTCATGGGCTGGAACCTTCCCGCCAGCATGGTGCACGCGGTGCGCTGGCACCACGACCCCGGCCACGCCCCCGCGGAGGACCAGGCCCTCACCGCCTTCGTCTCCCTGGGCAACCAGATGGCCCTGGACCGCAAGGTGGGCCTGGGCCGGCCCGAATCCCTCGGCGCCTGCACCGCCCAGGCCTGCGAAGTGCTCGGCATCGCCCCCGGGAACCTGGAGGGCTACCAGCTCCAGGTGGTGGAGGCCCTGGAAAGCGACAAGACCCTCATCCGGGATTTCTGACCATGATCACCTCCGACGTCGTCCGCCAGAGGGTGCGCACCCTCCCCAGCCTGCCCACCACGGTGGTCTCCCTGGGTCAGGCGATCGCGGACGACCGGTGCAGCGTGGATCGGATCCTGGGCATCCTGGCCAAGGACCCGCCCCTGTCGGCCACCATGCTGAGGCTCGCCAATTCCGTGGCCTACGCGGGGGACCAGCGGGTCATGGACCTGCGCACGGCCGTCATGCGCCTGGGCTTCGAGGCGGTCCTGAATCTGGGCCGCACCGCCGCCATCATCCGGTCCTTCCGGGGCGCGGACCACCTGGACGTCTTCCGCCTCTGGCAGCACAGCGTGGCGGTGGCCCTCGTCTCCAAGGGCATCTGCCGCCTCATCCGCCGCAATCACATGGACGAGTCCGCCTACCTGGCGGGGCTCCTCCACGATATCGGCAAGATCGCCCTGGATCGCTGCTTCTCGGAGCAGTACGGCCCCGTCATCCAGGCCATCGACCGTGGCGACGCCTGGCTGGACGCCGAATTCGGGCACCTGGGCCTCACCCACGCCGAGGTGGGGGCCATGGTGGCCGAGCACTGGGCCTTCCCCGAAGGCCTCGTGGCCGCCATCCGGGATCACCACGAGGACCACCCCTCCGACTTCCTGCCCGCCCTTGTGCAGATCGCGGACCTGCTCGTCCGCACCCGCATCCCCAATGGCCCCGCCGACGAGCTGCTCATGTTCTCCCTGGAGGAACAGCCCGCCTTCGGCCTGGTCTTCGGGGAGGCGGACCTTGACGCCGAGCGCCTCACCTTCAGTATCGACGACGAGCTGGAGCATGCCGTGACCTTCGTGAAACTCGCCTTCCAGGATTGAACCCATGGATCCCATCCGCGTCCTGATCGTGGACGACAGCCCGTTCATGCGGAAAGCCCTGGAGCGCATGCTCCAGGCCCCCGACATCCAGGTGGTGGGCGCCGCCCGCGACGGGCTGGACGCCCTCGAGAAGATTCCCCAGCTGAACCCCGATATCGTCACCCTGGACGTGGAGATGCCGCGCCTGGACGGCCTGGGCGCCCTCAAGCGCATCATGGCCGAGATGCCCCGGGCCGTGCTCATGGTCTCCAGCCTCACCCAGGAAGGGGCCACCGCCACCCTGGAGGCCCTGGCCAACGGGGCCCTGGACTTCATCCCCAAGGAGAGCAGCCTCGCCAGCAACACCATCCTCCAGATCCAGCAGGATCTCCAGGAGAAGGTGCGCAAGCTGGCCCGGAGCCCCAAGTTCAAGGCGAGCCGCCCCGCGGCCCCTCCCGTGGCGGCGCCCCGGCCCGGGTTCTCCCTCCCCCATCCCCCGGCCCCGGCCGTGCCCCACGTGGGGCGCGTGGGCGGGATCTCCGGCCCCACCGCGGAGCTCCTGGCCATCGGCTGCTCCAC
>DATGXY010000172.1:0-34864 GCA_035298525.1 Holophaga sp. | reverse complement strand
CCTGGGCCCGCCCCCCGGCCACGTTCCTCCGGCGGAACTGGTGGCCGCCCTCGCCGGCCCGGAGCCCAAGGTGGGGCTCGTATGGGCGGGCAGCGCCCACCACCAGGACGATGCCCGGCGGAGCCTGGACCCAGCCCTGCTGGCCCCCCTGGGGGCCATCCCGGGCATCCGCTGGATGAGCCTCCAGGTGGGCGGACCTCCTCCGCCGCCCCTGCCCGGCCTCAGGGACCTGGGGCGCACCTTCCGGGATTTCTCGGATACCGCCGCCGCCCTGGCGGGCCTGGACCTGCTCATCACCGTGGACACGTCCGTCGCCCACTTGGCCGGTTCCATGGGGGTCCCCACCTGCCTCCTCCTGCCCTACCTGCCCGACTGGCGATGGCTCATGGAGGGGGAGGCCTGCCCCTGGTACCCCTCCGTGCGCCTCCTGCGTCAGCCCGCTCCCGGGGCCTGGGGCCCCGCACTGGCCCGAGTGGCGGAATCCCTTAACCAGCTAATGAACAATCGCCGTGGAACCTGCTAGAATTTCCGCTGTTCCACGGCTTGAGGATTCCCCGGTGTCCCCTCTCTATTCCCATCTCCCGCAGGCCCTGTCATGACCGCCCGGATCATCGCGCTGGCCAACCAGAAGGGCGGGGTCGGCAAGACCACCTCCGCCATCAACCTGGCCGCGAGCCTCGCCATGATGGAAAAGCTGGTGCTCCTGGTCGACTTCGATCCCCAGGGCCACAGCACCACGGGCCTGGGCTTCCCCAAGCCCGACCACCGCGCCGGGGCCTACGCCCTGATGAAGGGCGCCCCGGTGGAGGCGCTGATCCTCACCACCGAAGTGCCCATGCTCCAGGTGATCCCCGCGGGCAAGGACCTGGCCCAGCTGGAGTTCGAGCTGTTCGAGCTGCCCGAGCTGCAGGTGCTGCGCCGGGCCCTCGCGCCGGTCATGGACCGCTTCGACTACATCCTCATCGATCCCCCGCCCAGCCTGGGCATGATCACCCTCAACGCCCTCACCGCCTCGGACGAGGTGATCGTCCCCATGCCCTGCGAGTTCCTGGCCATGGACGGGCTGGCCGAGCTGATGGAGACGATCCGCCGCGTGCAGGCCGGGCCCAACGCCGGGCTGCGCCTGGGGGGCATCCTCCTCACCATGGCCGAGGAGCGCACCAACCTGGGTTCCGCCGTCGCCAGCGAGGTGCGCGCGGCCTTCCCCGGCAAGGTGTTCCAGACCCAGATCCCCCGGAACATCCGCCTGGCCGAGGCCCCCAGCCACGGCAAGCCCGTGGCCTTCTACGACCTCCGCTCCAAGGGCGCCCAGGCCTACCTGAACCTGGCCAAGGAATGGCTGGACCTCGAGCCCCCCGTCTCCGCAAGGGTATCCCGATGACCACCAAACGCCCCGCCCTGGGCCGCGGCCTCACCTCCCTCATGAGCCAGCTGGCCCCCGAAGACACCACGAACCGGGAGCTCCCCGTGGGCGCCCTCCAGGCCAACCGGCACCAGCCCCGCCTCCACTTCGACGAGGGCCTGCTGGAGGACCTGGCCGCGAGCCTGAAGACCCACGGCATGGTGCAGCCCATCGTCGCCCGCAAGGTGGGCGAGCGGTACGAAATCATCGCCGGCGAGCGCCGGTGGCGCGCCGCCAAGCTGGCCGGGCTCACCACCGTGCCCGTGGTGCTGAAGGAGGTCCCGGACGACCGCCTCCTGGAGTTCGCCCTGGTGGAGAACATCCAGCGCCAGGAGCTGAACCCCATCGAGGAGGCCAAGGCCTACTTCCAGCTGGGCGAGCACCTGCGCCTCACCCAAGAGCAGGTGGCCGACCGCGTCGGCAAGTCCCGGCCCCAGGTGGCCAATACCCTGCGCCTCCTTCGCCTGCCCTCCCGCATCCAGGACATGGTGTCCTTCTCCCGCCTTTCCACCGGCCACGCCAAGGTGCTGCTGGGGGTGGAGGACGCCCGGGTCCAGGACCAGCTGGCCGAGGAAGTGGTGGAAAAGCAGCTGAGCGTGCGTGCCCTGGAGGCCCGGGTCCACAAGCTGGGCCGGACCAGCAAGGGCAAGGCCAAGCGGCACCACCCCCACGCGGTCTTCCTCAAGGCCGCCGCCGAGGAGCTCACCCAGGCCTGGCGCACCCGGGTCGAGATCCGGCCAAAGGGCAAGGGCGGCACCCTGCAGATCCACTACGGCAGCGAGGCGGAGCTGGACCGCATCTTCGAAGGCTTGAAAAAGGGACCGGGAAGCCGGTAACGTTCCCCGGGGGTTGCATTGAGCTGGTTCATCAAGAAGCGTCAGCAGAAGACCGCGGTGGAAGAGCGCACGGTCCGGGTCCCCGAGGGCCTCTGGGTCAAGTGCGAGGCCTGCCGGGAGCTGATCTACCGGGCCGAGCTGGCCAACACGCGCAACGTCTGCCCCAAGTGCGGCTACCACTTCCGCATCGGCGTCGCCGAGCGCCTGGAGTCCATGATGGATCCGGGGTGGGAGGAGCTCTTCGGGGAGCTGCAGAGCGGCGACCCCCTGGCCTTCAAGGCCGCCAAGCCCTACAAGGACCAGCTCAAGCGCCTCCACGACGCCGGGCACGACCACGACGCGGTGCTGGTGGTGGAGGGGACCCTGAAGGGCCATCCCGTCGTCCTGGCCGTCATGGACTGGGACTTCCTGGCCGCGAGCATGGGCAGCGTCGTGGGCGAGAAGCTGCGCCTGGGCGCGGAGCGGGCCCTGGAACGGGGCCACGCCTTCATCATCGTCAGCTGCTCCGGCGGCGCGCGCATGCAGGAGGGCACCCTGAGCCTCATGCAGATGGCCAAGGTGAGCGCCGCCCTGGCGCGCCTGGACGACGCGGGCCTGCCCTACCTCTCCATCCTCACGGATCCCACCACCGGCGGCGTCAGCGCCAGCTACGCCATGCTGGGTGACCTGAACATCGCCGAGCCCAAGGCCCTCATCGGCTTCGCCGGGCCCCGGGTCATTGAGCAGACCATCAAGCAGACCCTTCCCGAGGGCTTCCAGCGTTCCGAGTTCCTCCAGGCCCACGGCATGGTGGACAAGGTGGTGCCCCGGGACCGCCTGCGGGACTTCGTGGCCACCGCCCTGGACTGGATGACCCCCGGCCATGGCTGAGGGCCCGGGCCTGGAGCGCCTGGAGGCGCGGGGCCACTGGGGCATCAAGTGCGGGCTGGAGAACATCCGCTCGCTCCTGGACCGGCTCGGCCGCCCCGAAACGGCCTTCCCCGTCGTCCTGGTGGCGGGCACCAACGGCAAGGGCAGCACGGGGGCCTTCCTGGCCCACGCCCTGCGGGCCGCCGGCCTCAGGACCGGATGGACCACCTCCCCCCACCTGCGCCACCCCCGGGAGCGCATCTGGGTGGATGGGGCCGCCCTGGAAGCGGAGCACCTGGATGAAGTCCTCCGGGAGGCCTTCCGGGCCGAGGAGGCCCTGGGCCTCCGGGCCACCTACTTCGAGCTCATGATCGCCTCGGCCTTCCTGGCCTTCCGGCAGGCCCCCGTGGATCTGGCCGTGGTGGAAGTGGGCATGGGGGGCCGCTGGGACGCCACCAACGCCTCCGATCCCATCCTCACCGTGCTCACCAACGTGGAGCTGGATCACATGCAGTACCTGGGCTCCACCCGGGAGGCCATCGCCCGGGAGAAGCTGTGCACGGCCCGGGACGGACGCCCCCTGGTGCTGGGGCCCCGCCTGGATCCGGCCTGGATCGGCCCCCTCCTGGAATGCCGGCCGGCGGTCCATCCCGCCCCCCCCGTGGAAGCGGAGATCCTGGCCTGGGATCACAGCGTGGTGGCGGGCCACCGGGTGCCCCTCGCCGGCGGCCACCAGCTGGAAAACCTGGCGACGGCCCTGGAGGCCCTCCGCCACCTGGGCGTGGACGCCGCCGCCGCCTGGCGGGGCATCGAGGGCACCCGCTGGCCGGGCCGCCTTTGGCAGGTGCCCGGCCTGGACCGGGTGACCCTGGACGGGGCCCACAACCTGGATGGGGCCCGGCGCCTGGCGGCCCACGCCCTGGCCACGGGCGTGCGCCCCCACCTCTTCTTCAGCGCCATGGGGGACAAGGACCTGGCCGGCATGCGGGCCGAACTGGCGCGCATGGCCCCCGCCTCCCTCACCCTGGTGCGGGGGGAGAACGGCCGCTACGCGGAGCCGGAGGCCCTGAACGCCGCCTGGGGCACGGACCAGGAGGTGCTGGATATCGCCGCCGCCGCCGCCCGTCTCCGGGCCCCGGGAACCGGCCCCCGCCTGGCCTGCGGGTCCCTCTATTTCGTGGGCGACCTGCTTTCCGCCCTGGAGATCGATCCGGCCCGGTCCTAGGGCGTGTTCGTAATGTAGGAGGCCCTAAGGGGTGATAGTTTGATGTTCGGCCCCGATGCACCTTCCTCCCGGTTCCTCCCTCGGACCCTATGAGGTCCTCGCCCTCCTCGGTTCCGGGGGGATGGGCGATGTGTACCGGGCCCGGGACCCCCGCCTGGGCCGCGACGTGGCCATCAAGGTGCTGCAGCCGGACTACGCCGGCGACCCCCAGCAGCTGAAGCGCTTCGAGCAGGAGGCCCGGGCCGTGGCGGCCCTGAGCCACCCCCATATCCTGCAGGTGTACGACACGGGCCTCCATGAGGGCTCGCCCTACATCGTCATGGAACTGCTGGAGGGGGCCAGCCTGCGGACGCGCATGGACGGGCGTCCCATGGCCGGACGGCGCATCCTGGATATCGCCCTCCAGACGGTGCGGGGCCTCGCCGCCGCCCACGAAAAGAAGATCATCCACCGCGACCTGAAGCCGGAGAACCTCTTCCTCACCGCCGAAGGCCTGGTGAAGATCCTGGACTTCGGCCTGGCCAAGCTGGTGCCCGCCCACCCCCAGGACGCGGAGAAGACCCAGGAGGCCGCCTTCGGGAACGGCCTCACCATGGCCGGCACCCTCCTGGGCACGGCCGGGTACATGTCCCCGGAACAGGTGAACGGCTGGGAGGTGGACGCCCGGTCCGATCTCTTCGCCTTCGGGGCCATCCTCTTCGAGATGCTCACGGGCCGGGCCCCCTTCAAGCGGCCGACCCTGGTGGAGACCCTCCACGCCATCCTCAAGGAGGAGGTGCCGGACCCGGATCCGGAGGGGCGCCTGCCCGCGGTCCTGGTGCGGGCCGCCCAGCGATGCCTGGAAAAGGACCCCCGCCAGCGCTTCCAGACGGCCACCGATCTCCTCTTCCACCTGGAGGGGGCCTCCCTTTCCCAGACCTCCCACACCTCCCTGCGCCTGAAGCGCCCCTCCCGCCCCATGCCCGCCTGGGTCCGCAAGGCCGGAGCCGGACTGGGCCTCGCCTTGCTCCTGGCCGGGGGCTTCCTTCTGGGCCGCCGGGCGGAGCCCCCCGCCCCCCTGGGCTACCAGCGCCTCACCTACCGGAAGGGGATCATCCAGTCCGCCCGCTTTGCCCCCGACGGCCGCACCTACGTCTTCGGCCTGGCCACGGGGGAGCCCTCCCATCTGCTGGTGGGACGCACGGATGGGGTCGGCGCACGTTCGCTTGGCCTGCCCCCTGGAACCGACATCCTCTCCATTTCCGCGGGGGGGGAGATGGCCCTCCTTTTCCGCAACGGGGGCGGCGACGAGGGGACCCTCGCCCTGGCCCCCCTTTCCGGGGGCGCCCCCCGGGAGAGGCTGGCGGGGGTCTTCGACGCGGACTGGGGCCCCGGGGGCAAGGATCTGGCCGTCATCCGCCGGGGCGAGGACAGCCGCTACCTGCTGGAGTACCCCGTGGGGCGGGCCCTGTACCACGGTCCGCCCGTGACCCCCACCCTGGTGGACTGCCCCCGGGTCAGCCCCCGGGGGGACCGGGTGGCCTTCCTGGAGCACCTGGGCATCGGCCGGGAGCACCTGTCGGTGGTGGATCTGCAGGGCCGCAAGACCGTCCTGGTGGACGGGGCCTGCGAAAGCCTGGCCTGGGCCCCCGACGGCAAGCGCATCTTCTACTCGTACCACCCGGCCGACGACCGGAACGAGATCCGCTCCGTCACCCTGGATGGCACCCAGAAGGTGGTGGGGGCCGTCC
This sequence comes from Holophaga sp., assembly GCA_035298525.1. Taxonomy (GTDB): domain Bacteria; phylum Acidobacteriota; class Holophagae; order Holophagales; family Holophagaceae; genus Mesoterricola. The sequence goes on along the minus strand of DATGXY010000172.1, from coordinate 28,822 downwards.
TGGGCCGGGTGCGGATCCGGGACATCTCCTCGTCTGGCAGGCTGCTTCTCGATCAGACCCTCAACCGCACCTCCCTCCACTACCAGGGTCCCGGGGACAAGGCCCCCCGGGATCTGTCCTGGCTGAACACCTCGTACCTGGCGGACCTGTCGGCGGACGGGACCTGGGTGCTCCTGGGGGAGACCCTGGAGGGCCCGGGGCCCGGGGGCGCCTACCTGCGGCACCGGGATGGCCGGGACGCCGTGCGCCTGGGCGATGGGGATCCCCTCAGCCTCTCCCCGGACGGGCGCTGGGCCCTCGTCCTTTCCGTGGACGCCAGGAAGAGCCTTTCCCTCTTCCCCACCGGCCTGGGCTCCCCCCGCGTCCTGAGCCGGGAGGTGCGGGCCGACTGGGCCGTATTCGCCCGGGGGGGACGGAAGGTCCTCATGGGCGGCCTGGGCGCCGAAGGCCGGTTCCGGGTGTGGAGCCAGGACCTGGAGGGGGGCAGGCCCATCCCCTGGGGGGCCCCCGTGCCCCCCGAGGCCTACCCCGCCATGGCCCCGGACGGGGAGCGCGTCGCCCTGGCCCCGGTGGCGGGCAAGGTGCGGATCCACGCCCTGGATGGACACCTGCTGCAGGAAACGCCCGGCATCCGGGAGGGGGAGGTCCCCCTCCAGTGGGAGGCCTCCGGCCAGGCCCTCTACGTGGCCGACCTTTCCAGCCTCCCCGTCCGGATCTTCCGCCTGGACCTGGCCACGGGGGCCCGGCGCCCCTGGCGGGAGGTGGGGCCGCCGGACCGGGCCGGCGTCACGCGCCTGAAGAACCTGGTGGTGAGCGGGGATGGCCGTTCCCTGGCCTATTCCTTCACCCAGACCCTGGCATCGGATCTGTACCTGACGGCCCCGGTGCGCTGAGGCGGCCCGGGTACGCGAAAAGGCCCCCGGATCGCCGGGGGCCTTCCTGTTCTCTCTTCCAACCCCGCGTTTCCACCCCCGGGAGCCAATCGGTGGCGGTCGCGGCCCTCACACCTTCATGAATGTCCCCAGGGACCCCGGGGTTCCTGAAATTTTTTTTCGAAATTATTCTGTTGAAAAACTACATCCAGATCCTCATATCGAAACAGAGTCTTAATTGAATTTACGCAAATCTGTGACAAAAATACCCCTATTCAAGACTTGGGAAGTCCTTTTTTATTCTTGATTTCCAAATAGATATGGCTGTAATGGGGGCAAACAGCCACGGGTTTGTCACGTGACCCTGCCCCGCATGGGGCGACCGGTTCTTCCTCAATCCGTCTCTTCCACCCTCCGGGTCCCCCGGGTCCCGGAGCCCCATCCATCCACCATAGGAGCCAACCTATGAACCTGCGTCTCACCAAGCTGGGCTTTACCGCCCTTGCCCTCGTGGCCGGCCAGACCCTGGTCGCCCAGGACGCCACCACCGGCGCCGTCACCGGCACCATCAAGACCAACAAGGGCCAGCCCCTTGCCGGCGTCCGCATCTCCCTCGACGGCGGCCGCGGTCAGGTGACCGTGGTGACCGACGCCGAGGGCAAGTTCTTCGCTTCGGGCTTCATCCCGGGCAAGTACACCATCTCCGCCAACGCGGCGGGGTATGAGCCCCTGAAGCGCCAGACCATCACCATCGCCCTCGGCCAGAAGACCCCCCTGAACATCACCCTGGTGCCCTCCACCGGCGCCATGGTCGAGGTGGTGGCCGCCACCCCCAACCAGATCGACGCGTCCACCGTCACCAGCGGCGCCCAGTTCTCCAACGAGGTGTTCGCCGCCCTGCCCCTGGGCCGCTCCTTCACCTCCGTGGCCGCCATGGCCCCGGGCGTCGTCTCCTCCGGCATCGACTCCGCCAACCCCTCCATCGGCGGCGGTTCCGGCCTCGAGAACCAGTACGTCATCGACGGCGCCAACACCACCAACGCGGGCTACGGCTCCTCGGGCTCCTTCTCCGGCCTCTACGGCTCCCTGGGCACCGGCATCAACACCGACTTCATCCAGGAAGTGCAGGTCAAGAGCTTCGCCCTCGACGCCGAGTACGGCCAGACCACGGGCGGCGTGATCAACGCCATTACCAAGTCCGGCACCAACACCTTCGAAGGGGCCGTGTTCGCCTACTTCGACTTCGCCCCCCTCCAGGCCAAGAACAAGAACCTGGTCTACCAGTTCACCGACCAGCCCCTCTTCGACAGCTACGAGCGCCAGGAACTGGGCTTCTTCGTGTCCGGCCCCATCATCAAGGACAAGCTGTTCTACTTCGTGGGCTACAACCCCATCAACGAGAACACCAAGCGCATCGCGCCCCACAATTCCACCCCGGACCAGGACGACTACCCCCTGGCGGGCCAGAAGATCGACCAGAAGAAGACCAACAACTCCTACTACATCAAGCTGCAGTACCAGCTGAACCCCAGCCACCTCTTCGAACTGAGCACCTTCGGCGATCCTGGCGAGCGCAAGACCGGTCCCCAGCTCGCCGGCGACTACCGCGGTTCCGCCAACAAGTTCACGAACCTGAAGTTCGGCACCGACACCGTCACCTTGAAGTACAACGCCACCATCGGCACCAACAACTTCCTGGAAGCCCGCATCTCCCAGGTGAAGAACAAGCTGGACACGACCCTCACCGCCGCCGGCTTCGGCCAGTGGCAGGTGCGGGATTCCGCCCAGGCCAACAAGGACATCCAGCTTGACGGCCCCGGCCTCTACGAGACCAACATCCGCGGGAAGAACACCCAGTACGACTTCAAGTTCTCCCACTCCTTCACCAACCTGGACGTGAAGGTCGGCTACCTGCACGAGGACATCACGTACGACGGCATCACCGCCGGCCGTTCCGGCCCCGTCGGCTTCGTGGATCCCCACAACGGCGGCGTGTTCACCACCGGTCTGCGCATCCAGAAGCGCTACTACGTGCCTGACGCCCTCTACAACCCCGACTGGGAATCCGAGGACCCCGAGGTCGCCGCCGCCGCCATCGCCGCCAACAAGGCCGCGAAGCAGCCCTACTACCGCATCGAGCGCGGCCTCACCAGCGATCCCGTCCACTACACCAAGACCTCGTACGACGCCTACTTCATCCAGGGCAACCTGCACGTGGGCAACGTGAACGTGAAGGCCGGCCTGCGCGCCGAGCAGCAGAAGCTCTCGGGCAACGCCCTCACCTACACCTTCAAGGCCAAGGACAACCTCAGCCCCCGCCTGGGCATCACCTGGGACGTGGAAGGCAACGGCAAGAGCAAGGTCTACGCCTTCTTCGGCCGCTACTTCGAGAAGATCCCCCTCGATATCGCCGTGCGCGCGCTGTCCACCGAGAAGGGCGTGAACCGCTCCGACTTCTACACCATCGGCGCGAACTTCGACAGCCTTTCCAACCCCATCGCCCAGGGCACGAGCATCTACGACATCAATGCCGTGACGGGCGTGGTCACCCCGACCACCAAGCACTTCGCCACCACCGGCACCGATCCCACGGTCATCCTGCCCAACACCAAGTCCATGTATCAGGACGAGTACGTGGTGGGCTACGACATGGAGACCAGCTTCGGCATGACGTTCTCCACCCGGCTCATCCACCGCAACATCGGCCGGATCATGGAAGACCTCTCCCTGGACGGCGACAGCTACTTCATCGGCAACCCCGGCGAGAACGAGGGCGAGATCCGCAAGATCACCGGCTTCGAGGGCGCCGCCACCTTCCCCAAGCCCCAGCGCAAGTACTCCGCCCTGGAAGTGGAGGCCCGCAAGGCCACCTCGCGCTACAGCTTCTACGCCAATCTCAAGTTCTCCAGCCTGGAAGGCAACTACGAGGGCCTGTTCCGCGGCGACAACGGCCAGCAGGATCCCAACATCTCCAGCCTGTATGACCTCCCCGTCGAGGCCATGACCGATCCCGGCCGCGGCCTCACCGGCCTGGAGCAGTTCCTCGTGGGGGCCCTGCCCTCCGACCGCACCGTCGTGGCCAACGTGGGCTACACCTACCAGTGGGAGAACGGGTTCTCCGCGGGCCTCCTCAGCCGCTTCCAGACCGGCACCCCCCGCACCGCCCTGGTGGCCCACCCGGCCTACCTGAACGCGGGTGAGATCCCCCGCTGGGGCCGCGGCGCCAACGGCCGCACCCCCACCACCTTCCAGCTGGACACCACCTTCGGTTACACCATGAAGCTGTCCGGCAAGCAGACCCTCACCTTCCGGGCCGACGTCTTCAACTTCTTCAACCAGCAGAAGCCCGTCAGCTACAACGAGAACATGGATGTGGGCTACGGCACCACCAACGTCAACTACGGCGTGGTCACCGGCTACGAGCCCGCCCGCCGTGTCCGCCTGGGCGTCAAGTTCGCCTTCTAGACCGGACCGCACGTGAAAAGGGCCCCCGCGAAAGCGGGGGCCCTTTTTCGTGGCGCGATGACCGCGCCGAAGATCACAGGGTTGCGACCATCACCGCTTTCTCTGCATCGGCTTCGCCGATGCACGAGACCGCGCCGAAGATCACAGGGTGGCGACCATCACCGCTTTCTCTGCATCGGCTGCGCCGATGCACGAGACCGCGCCGCGGATCACAGGGTTGCGACCATCACCGCTTTGATCGTGTGCATGCGGTTCTCGGCTTCGTCGAAGGCCTTGCAGTGCTGGCTGCGGAAGACCTCGTCGGTGACCTCGCGGATGTCGTAGCCCTTCTCCTTCATGTCCTTGGCCAGCTTCGTCTCGAAGTCGTGGAAGGCCGGCAGGCAGTGGAGGAAGATCACGTCGGGGTTGCCGGTGCGCTTGAGCAGGTCCATGGTCACCCGGAAGGGGGTGAGGAGCCGCACGCGCTCGGGGATCTGGTCCTCCTCGCCCATGGAGGCCCACACGTCGGTGTAGATGACATCGGCGCCCTCGACGCAGGCGGGGTCGTCGGAGATCTCGATCTTGGCGCCGGTGAGCTTGGCCACCTCGCGCACCTTCGCCAGGATCTCCTCGCTGGGGTTCAGCTCCTTGGGGCCGAAGCCCACGAAGTGCATGCCGGTCTTGGCCGCGCCGTACATCAGGGCGTACGACATGTTGTTGCGGATATCGCCGCAGAAGACGAGCTTCACCTTGGAGAGGGGCTTGGCCACGTGCTCCTCGACGGTGAGGAAGTCGGCCAGGATCTGGGTGGGGTGGTCCACGTCCGTGAGGCCGTTCCACACGGGCACGCCGGAGAACTTCGCCAGCTGCTCCACCACCTCCTGCTTGTAGCCGCGGTACTCGATGCCGTCGTAGAAGCGGCCCAGGACCTTGGCGGAATCCTCCAGGGACTCCTTCTTGCCGACCTGGCTGCTGGCGCTGTCCAGGAAGGTGACGTGGGCGCCCTCCTCCAGGGCCGCCACCTCGAAGGCGCAGCGGGTGCGGGTGGAGGTCTTCTCGAAGAGCAGGACGATATTCTTGCCCTTGAGCAGGTAGTTGTAGACACCCATGCGCTTCTTGGCCTTGAGGTCCCGGGACAGGTCCAGGAGGTAGCGCACCTCCTCGACGGTGAAGTCCATGAGGGTGAGGAAGCTGCGGCCCTTCAGATTGACTGCCATGGTTCGCTCCTTGGGATGGTTGCCGGGGAATGGGCAATATATTGCCACGGCCAGCTTAGCATGGCCACCGGAACCCCCAAGGGGTGAACAAAGTCATTTCATCCCCGGCCCGGGGGGGCCGGGGATGCTCTCCACGGGAAGAGGACTTCAGCCCTTCCGGCTGGCCTTCCAGGCTTCCAGCAGCTTCTTCTCGGCGGCGGCGTCGGGGCCCGCCAGGCGGATACGCCCCTTTTCCACCTTCTCCTGCGTCTTGTACCAGGCCAGGGTGTCCTTCACCGTCTGGGCCACGGGCCTGAAGCGGAGGCCGGCCTTGAGGGCGCGGGCGTTGCTCCAGGTGTGGAAGCCCTTGGTCTCCCCTTCATAGGGGGCCCAGATGGGGAAGCCGACTTCCTGCTTGGCCAGGAATTCCGTGGGGATCCACGTGAGGGTGGGCTTCACGGAAGCGGCGGCCGCGCAGGCCTTCACCACGTCGCCCCAGGGCAGCTTGCGGGCGGGGCCCGTGGCGTTGAAGGCGCCCATGGCGTGGGTCTCGGCCAGGCGCACCAGCCAAGCGCCCAGGTCCCGCACATCGATCACCTGGACGGGATCCGTGGGGGCCCCGGGCACGGCCACCTCGCCGCCCTTGTCCATGCGCACGGGCCAGTAGGTGAAACGGCCGCTGGGATCATCGGGGCCCACGATGTAGCCGGGGCGGACGACGGTCACCCGTCCGGGCATGGCCTTCTCCGCCGCCTGCTCGCACAGGGCCTTGAGGCCGCCGTAGTTCTCGTACTGCTTGCCCATCTCCTCCACATCGGGGTTGGCGAGGGTGGCCAGGGGGGCCGTCTCGTCGCCGTTCTCGGGGTTGGGCTCCTTGTACGCGGAGATGCTGGAGATGATGATGTACTGCTTGCAGCGCTCCTTCAGCAGGCCGGCCGAGGCCGCCACGTGGCGGGGGTAGTAGGCGGAATTATCGATGACCACATCCCAGGTGCCCGTTTCCAGGGCCTTGAGGCCGTCGCCCTTCTTGGGGTCCCGGTCCCCCTGGAGCCGCTCCACCCCCGGCAGCAGGTCGGGGCGCGTCTTCCCGCGGTTGAACATGGTGACGTGGTGCCCGCGCTGCTGGGCCACCTCGATGGTGGCGGGGCCCAGGAAGCCGGTGCCGCCCAGCACGAGGATGCGCAGGGGCTTGGCGGCCTTGGCCGGGGCCGTGTCCTTGGCGAAGGCCGTGCGCCCCAGGGCGGCGGCGGCCGCGGCGGTGCCGGCGGCCTGGAGGAAGGTGCGGCGGGAGAGAGCCATGTTTTGCTCCATGAAAGGATGAGGCGCCTCCGAATATACATCGTTATGCTATACATGAAACCCCCTTTTCTGGATTTCCCATGGCCGCCGCCTCCACCCCCTCCCGCGCCACCCGGTTCCTGGGCCGACTCGTCCAGGTACGGGAGGGCGAGGGCAGGCCCCTGGCCCTGGCCACGGCCTGGTTCTTCCTCCTCTTCACGGGCTACTACCTGCTGCGCCCCCTGCGGGAGGCCTTCGGCATCGCCCGGGGGGCGGACAAGCTCCCCTGGCTCATGACGGCCACCCTGGTGTGCATGTTCCTGGTGAACCCCGCCTTCGCGGCCCTGGTGAGCCGCCTGCCCAGGCGCCGTTTCGTGCCCCTGGCCTACCGGGCCTGCACCCTCACCCTGGCCGTCTTCTACGGCCTCTGGCGGCTCCTGCCGGGCCACGGCGGCGCGGCCCTGGGCTACGTGTTCTACGTGTGGCTCAGCGTCTTCAATCTCTTCGCGGTATCGGTCTTCTGGGCCTTCATGGCCGACGGCTGGGAGGCGGAGCAGGGCACCCGCCTTTTCGGCTTCATGGCCATGGGCGGGACCCTGGGCGCCATCGCCGGCGCGGCGGGGGCCCAGGCCCTGGCCTCCGGCCCCTGGCGGGCCGACGCGGGCACCTCCATCCTCCTGGCCATCCTCTGCCTGGAACTGGCCATCCTCTGCGTGCGGGCCCTGGCCCTGCGCTTCGGCATGGGCGCCTCCACCCCGGAGCGGGAACCGGGCCCGGGCACCCTCCAGGGCCTGAAGCTGGTGGCGGGATCCCCCTTCCTCCTCCTCATCGCCCTCTACATCCTCCTGTACACCATCACGTCCACCTTCCTGTACCTCCAGCAGGGCGCCATCGTGGCCCGCACCTTCACGGGGGCCGCGCGCACGGCGGCATTCGCCCGCCTGGACCTCTGGGTCAATGGCATCACCCTGGCCACCCAGGTACTCCTGGCCAGCCGCATCATCACCCGCTTCGGCCTCCGCACCGTGCTCTGCTTCATGCCCATCCTCACCCTGGCCGGCTTCGGGGCCCTGGCGGCCCTGCCCACCTTCGGCACCCTGGCGGTCTTCCAGGTGCTCCGCCGGGGCCTGCACTACGCCGTGGACCGGCCGGCCCGGGAGGTGCTCTACATCCCCCTGGGGCCGGACGAGAAGTACAAGGCCAAGCCCTTCATCGACACCTTCGTGTACCGGGTGGGGGACCTCCTGGGCACCTGGATTCCCGCCCTGCTGGCGCTGGTGGCCCTGCCGGCGGCCCCCATCGCCATGGGCTTCTCGGCCGCATGGCTTTGGGGGGGCTGGAAGCTGGGAAGCCGCTGGGCTACTGGCCGTCCACGATGAGGATGGCGGGCTGGAAGCCCAGGCCCTCGGCATCCTTCGGGGTGGCCAGGCCCCAGAGGGCGATGCGCCCGGCGTAGGGGGCGAAGAAGGCCGGCCGGGCCTTCACGGCCGACAGGGGCAGGTGGAGGGTGAGGTTCTCGGGCAGGTCGCCGAGGGCCTCCTCGTCCAGGTCCGCGGCCTCCTCGGGCTCCCACAGGAAGCCGCACCGGGCCTCCGGACAGGCCGCCCAAAGCTGCAGCACCTCGCTGTGCTCGAAGCTGCTGAAGATGACCCGGTCCAGGGCGCCCGCGGCCTCCACGGCGGCCAGGGCCTGGGCCCAGCCGGGCTCGCCCTTGAGCTCCACGTTCACGAGGCGGGCCGGGAGCTCCAGCACATCGGAAAGGCGGGGCACCGGCTCTCCGTTCCTCAGGCGGGGCAGTTCGGAGGACTTCAGCTTGCGCAGGACCCCGCCCCCCTGGGCCGTGCGGCCCAGGTCGTCGTCGTGGAGGACGCAGCACACGCCGTCCAGGGTGGGCTGCGCGTCCAGCTCGAAGCCGTCCATGCCCGCCGCCAGGGCGGCCTTGAAGGCCTCCAGGGAGTTCTCCAGGTGCTTGCTCGAGAGGCCGCGGTGGCCGAGGATGCGGGTCATGGTCTGCTCCTGCCGGGGGGCCGCCCCCCTGACGGGAGGGACGGCCATGAGCCAAAGAAGGGCCGGTGCGAGGATCGTACGGGCAGGAATCATTATTCACCCCCCGGGAGGTGATCGCTTAGATGATCTTCCCGGGGTTGAAGATGCCGGACGGATCGAGGCCCTTCTTGACGCCCCTCAGGGCCTCCAGGTGGTAGGGATCGCTGAAGTGATGGAAGGCCTCGCGCTTGGCCAGGCCGATGCCGTGCTCCCCGCTGAGGGTCCCCCCCAGGCGCACGCAGATGCCGAAGAGGTCCACCAGCTGCCGGTCCAGCTCCTCCCGGGGGGTCTCCCCCGCGGTCAGGAGGTTCACGTGGAGGTTGCCGTCGCCCAGGTGCCCGTAGGTGACCGTGGGCAGGCGAAGGGCCTCCATGGCCTCGAAGAATTCGCGCACCCGGGAGCGGGGCACGACGATGTCCTCGCTCACCTTGCGGGGGTAGCGCTCCTTGAGGTGCACGGAGGTGAGCCGGCGCACCTCCCACAGGGCCTCGCGCTGGCGGGCGTCGGTGGCGGACTGGAGGTGCTCGGCCTGGTCGCCCAGGGCGTCCACGAGCCCTTCCAGGAAGGCCTCGGTGCCGCAGTCCCGGTCATCGAACTCCAGGAGGGCCAGGGCCTCGCCGGGCATGCGGCGCGCGGCCTCGGGGCCGTGGGCGCGCAGGTCCTGGAGCACGGAGGGATCCCAGAACTCGAAGGCCGCGGGCAGGTACCCCGCCGACACCAGGCGGGCGGGGAGTTCCAGCAGGTCGTGCCAGCGCTCCAGGGGCAGGAGGAGGGTGAGCCGCTCCTGGGGGGCGGGAATGAGCCGCACGGTGGCCCCGGTGATGATGCCGAAGATGCCTTCGCTTCCGATGAGCAGCTGGCCCAGGCTGGGGCCCACGTTGCACTTCACGCTGGGGATGCCGAAGGTGTGCACCTCGCCGTCGGCCATGAGGGCCTCCACGGCCAGCACCCACTGGCGGGTCATGCCGTACTTGCAGGCCCCGGGCCCGCCGGCGTTGGTGGCCAGGCTGCCTCCGAAGGCGCACTGGTCCCAGCTGTTGGGATCGGGCGGATAGAAGAGCCCCTCGGCGAGGGCGGCGGCCTTCACATCCTTGAGGAGGGCGCTGGCGGGCGCGGTGAGGGCGAGGTCGGGCCGGGAGACGCGGATCCGGCCCTCGTACTGGCCCATGTCCACGACGACGGCCGGCCCCATGGGAAGGCAGCCCCCCGCCTTGCCCGTGCCCGTGCCCCGGGGCACGAGGGAGAAGCCCTCGGCCTTGGCCAGGCGCACCAGCTCCCGCAGGGCCGCGGGGGTGCGGGGCTTGACCACGGCCAGGGGCTGGTCCCCCGTGAGATGGGATTCATCGTGACGGTACGCCTCGGTGGTGTCGGAGGCCGTCAGGATGGTCGCGTCGGGGATCTCGGGGAAGCTTTTCATAGGTCCATTGTGGACCCAAATCACCCCACCAGGGTGCCCACCACCTGGCCCTTCACCGCGGCCAGGAGGTTGCCCGGCTCCATCATGTTGAACACGAGGATGGGCAGGTGGTTGTCGCGGCAGAGGCTGATGGCGGCGGCGTCCATGACCTTGAGGTTCTTCTCCAGGACCTCCTGGAAGGTGATGTGCTCGTACTTGGTGGCCGTGGGATCCTTGCGGGGGTCGGCGGTGTAGACGCCGTCCACGTTGGTGGCCTTCATCACCACCTGGGCGTCGATCTCGTTGGCCCGCAGGGCGGCGGCGGTGTCCGTGGAGAAGTAGGGGTTGCCCGTGCCCGCGCCGAAGATGACGACCCGGCCCTTTTCCATGTGGCGCATGGCCCGGCGGCGCACGTAGGACTCGGCCACCTTGGGCACGTCGATGCCGGACATGACGCGGGTCTCGATGCCGTCCTGCTCCAGGGCGTCCTGCAGGGCCAGCGCGTTGATCATGGTGGCCAGCATGCCCATGTGGTCCGCCGTCACCCGGTCCATGCCCTTGGTGGCGCCGGCCACGCCCCGGAAGATGTTGCCGCCGCCGATCACCAGGGCGATCTCCACGCCCAGGGCCTGGATGGCCTTCACCTGGCCCGCGATCATGGCCACCACTTCGGGGTCGATGCCGTGGCCCTGCTCGCCCATGAGGGCTTCGCCGGAGAGCTTGAGGAGGATGCGCTTGAACTTCATGACGGGCTCCATGGAATGCGCTCCCGGAAGAGGGTTTCTTCCGGGAGCGCGGGGGCGGCGGAGGGGTTCGGGACCCCTCCGGTCAGGTTGTCTCCCGGCTTTCCGGCTGGGACATGAGGCGTCCCAGGGATTCCTGGATGTGGTCGTTCACCCGGTGTTCGCAGGCCACCAGGGCCGCCCGGATGGCGCTGTGCACGGCGCGGCCGTTGGACCTGCCGTGGCCGATGATGGAGATGCCCTTCACACCCAACAGGGGGGCGCCCCCGTACTCGGCGTAATCCAGCTTCTTGGCGAAGCGCCGCAGGGCCGGCTTGGCCAGCAGGGCGCCCAGCTTGGTGAACATGTTCTCGTAGAAGGTGTCCCGCAGGCCGTGCATGAGGCCCTCGGCCAGGGCCTCCGCGGACTTCAGCAGGGCGTTGCCCACGAAGCCGTCGCAGGCGATGACATCGAAGTTGCCGTTCCAGATGTCCCGGCCCTCGGCGTTGCCCGTGAAATTGATGTCCATGTCCTTCAGGGCCTGGGCCGCCTCCTTGGTGGCGGCGCTTCCCTTGCCCTCTTCCTCGCCCACGCTGAGGACGCCCACCCGGGGGCGCTGGATGCCCAGCACCTCTTCGGCGTAGACGGAACCCATGAGGCCGAACTGGGCGATGTGCTCGGGCCGGCAATCCACGTTGGCACCCACGTCCACGAGGACGGTGGGGCGGCCCTTCATGGTGGGCAGCACCGTGGCCAGGCAGGGCCGGTCGACGCCCGGCAGGGTGCCGATGACCATCTTGGAGGCCACCATGGCGGCCCCGGTGTGGCCCATGGACACGATGCCGTCCGCGCGGCCCTCCCGGACCATCTGGGCGGCGACGCGGATGGACGAATCCTTCTTTTCCTTCAGGATCGACGTGGCCTTGTCATCCATCTCCACGACGCTGGGGGCGTGCACGATCCCGCAGCGGGAGAGGATCTCGCCCTTGAAGCCCAGCTGCCCCATGAGCGGGGCCAGACGGGCCTCGTCCCCCACCAGGTGGAGGTAGAGATCCGAATGGGCTTCCAGGGCCGCCAAGGCCCCTTCCAGGATGGCGCGGGGAGCGTGGTCGCCCCCCATGGCATCCAGGGCGATATGGTAGACGGAGGGTTCGTCCACCAAAGTCCTCAGACGGTCTGCTGGGTGCGGACGGTGAGCTTGCCGCGGTAGAAGCCGCAGGAGGGGCAGACGCGGTGCGGCATCTTGTTCTCGCCGCAGTTCGGGCAGGTGCTGGCGCTCATGGTCTCGAGGGAGTCATGGGTGCGGCGGCGGTCGCGGCGGGCGCGGGAGTGGCGGCGTTTCGGATTCGGCATGGCGTTCTCCTCGATCGGGGTTTCAGTGGGGGGAGGAAGGAGGGTTCAGTTCCCTTCCAGGTTGAGCTTCAGTCCGGCCAGGGCCTTGGCCAGCGCCCCGGGCTCCTTGGAGAGCTCGGGACGGCAGGAGCAGGGCCCCTTGTTCCAATTCTTACCACACTGCGGGCAGAGCCCGGCGCAGTCCTCGCGGCAGAGGGGGTGCATGGGGGCGTGGAGCTGGAAGTGCTCCTGGGCCATGGACTCCTCGTCCAGCACGGCTTCGGGCAGGAAGACCACGTCCAGGTCCTGGGAGCCGATGACGTGGCTGCCGCCGGAGACCAGCTGGGGGTCCCGGCTGCCCAGGAAGCGGCTCTCCATGTCCAGGGACAGGTCAAGGGGCTCCAGGCAGCGGGAGCAGGTCCCTTCCCAGACGCCCTTGCCCTTCACCTCCAGGAAGAAGTCCCCGTCGGAGGGCTGGACGCGGACCTGCCAGGAGGCGTCGCGCAGGGTGGCGCCGCCCCCCATGTCCAGGGAGGCCGAAGCGCCGGAGGCGCTGGCGCCTTCGGGGGGCAGTTGCGTGAGGTCGATCATTTCCCGGCACCCTTCGCGTCGGCGGGACCGCCGGTGGGGGCCGCGGGGTTGCCGCCGCCGCTGATCTTGCCGGGCTCCGCGGAGAAGGGGGGCCGGTCCGGGCTGCCGTCGGGGTCGCCGGCGCACTTGATCTCGTACGTGCCCTTGCCCGACTTGGCCTCGAAGGGGTTCTGCCAGGGATCCTGGTTGGCCACGCCCACGGGGATCATGTTCTCCTTCACCAGGACGGAATTGGCCTCCACCATGGCCTCGAAGCTGGTGAATTCGGGATACTTGCCGTGCTTGAGGTAGTACATGTCCAGCCCCTCGCGCACGGTCTTCACCGTGTCCTGGGCCTTGATGTAGCGCGCGTTGGCCGAGAACTGCTTGAACTGCTTGATGCCGATGGTCGCCAGCACGGCGATGATCATCATCGCCACCAGCAGTTCCATGAGGGAGAAGCCCTTCTCGTTCTTGTGGTTGTTCTTGTTCATCTCAGGTTCCGGATTGGCGCGCGGGCGCAACCAAGTATGGGTGGCCCGGACAGTCCTGTCCAAGCATCCCAGTTTGCCATACGTCGACGATTTTACAAGGATTCGTTGGCATTTTCGCCTTTGGGGTCCCCCTCGGACCCGGCTCCCGGGGGGAAGGCCCCCGGCGCCGGGAACCCCCCGGCGGGGGTTTCGGCCCCTCCCATCTCCTGCAGCCAGTACCGGTAGGCCCGGAAGCCCATCCCCAGGAGCCGGGCCGCCCGGGTCTTGTTGCCCTCGGCCCGCTCCAGGGCCCTGCGCAGGTAGTGGGCCTTGAGGGCGGCGAGGAAGGCCTCCAGGTCGAAGCCCCCGGCGGGGATGTCCAGGCCGGGCGCGGCGGGGCCCGCGGGGGGGGCGGTCATCTCGTCCGGGAAGAGGTCCACCCCGATGGGCCCCCCGGAATTGAGGGCCACGCACCGCTCCATGAGGTTCTCCAGCTCCCGCACGTTGCCGGGGAAGGGGTGGGCCCGGAGCACCTCCATGGCCTCCGCGGAAAGGCCCATGGGGGGCTTCCCCAGCTTCCGGGAAAACCGGGCGAGGAAGTGCTCGGCCAGGACCGGCAGGTCCTCCTGCCGCTCCCTCAGGGGGGGCAGGTCGATGTGGAGGATGTTCAGACGGTAGTAGAGATCCTGGCGGAAATGCCCCGTCGCCACCCGGTCCCGCAGGTCCCGGTTGGTGGCGCCGATGACCCGCACGTCCACGGGCCGCTCCTCGCTGGCCCCCAGCCTGCGGATGCGGCGTTCCTGGAGGGCCCGGAGCAGCTTCACCTGGAGGGGCAGCGGGATCTCGCCGATCTCGTCCAGGAAGATGATGCCCCCCGCGGCCTCCTCGAAGAGCCCCCGCCGGGTCGCGTTGGCCCCGGTGAAGGCGCCGCGCTCGTACCCGAAGAGTTCGGATTCCAGGAGGGTCTCGGGCAGGGCCCCGCAGTTCACGGGCACGAAGGGCCCCTTGGCCCGGTCCGAGTAGCGGTGGATGAGGCGGGCCACGATCTCCTTGCCCGTGCCGCTCTCCCCGGTGACGAGGACCGTGGTGTCGGCCAGGGCCACCTTGCCCACCAGGGCCTGGACCCGGCGGATGGTGGGGCCCACCCCCACCAGGTCGCCGATGTCCTTCACCTCGGGCGCCGGGGAGGCCTCGGACACCGAGAAGATGCCCTTCAGGACCTTGGTGAGCTCCTGGAGGTCGTTCTTGGTCTTGGTGAGGAAGTCCACGGCGCCCAGGTTCAGGGCCTGGACCGTCGTCTCGGTGGTGGCGTAGGCGGTCATGATCACCACCGGCGTCGGCAGGCCCCGGTCCTTGATCCAGGTCAGCAGCTCGATGCCGCTGCCGTCCTTGAGGCGGAGGTCCGAGACCACGGCGTCGAAGGTCTCCCGCAGGAGCAGGTCCTTGGCCTCGGCCACGCCCGAGGCCGGGCGGCTGTCGAACCCCTGGGGGGCGAGGCCGATCTGGAGGACGTCCCGGAAGCCGGGTTCGTCCTCCACGATGAGGACCGTCCTGGGGGCGGGGAGGCTGGGCATGGGCACGGGGGGAAGGGGTGACGCGTGGCGTCAGTATCTCAGCGTTGACGCTGCCTGGGGAATGCGGAACCATCCAATCATGCGATTTCTGCTCGGCAGGACCGACGCCCTGGGCGACGTCGTCATTTCGCTCCCCGTGCGGGAGCGGATCCTATCCCGCATGCCGGGGGCGGAGGTCCACTGGCTCGTCAGGCCCTACGCCGCCCCCCTCCTGAAGGGCCTGGGCGAGGTGCACCTGCGTGAGGAGGGCCAGGACCTGGCCGCCCTGATGCGCCGGGTGGCCCCCGACGCCGTGCTGAACCTGGGCCACCGGGACCAGGCCGTCATCACCGCCGCCCGGGAGGCGGGGGTCCCCGTGCGGGTGGCCCGGAGCCGGGGCCGCCAGATCTGGGAGGCCACCCACGTGCTCTGGAACGGGCGCAATGGCACGGGCCGCCCCGAAGCCATGAACGTCCTGGACTTCCTCCGCCCCTGGGGCTGGGAGGGCGGCTGGCCCGCCCCGCCCCGCCTGCCCCTGGACGCCGCGGAACGGGAACGGGGACGGGCCGACCTGGCCCACCTGCCCCGCCCCCTCCTGGGCATCGCCACCCGCTCGTCCGGATCCTCCGCCTATCCCTCCGGCGCCTGGTGGGAGCGGGCCCTGGAAGTCCTCCGGGTGGCCGGCTGGAACCCCATCATCCTTTCCCCCCCGGAGGACGCCGCCCTCCCCCCCACGGATCTGCGGGGCCTCCTGGCCCGCATCGCCGCCTGCGATGTGTTCCTGGGGCCCTCCACGGGCCCCACCCAGATCGCCGGGGCCCTGGACGTGCCCACCCTGGCCCTCATGGGCCTCACCTCCAACCGGGGCCCCAGCCGCTGGGCCCCCCTGGGCCGCCGGGTCCAGGTGCTGCAGTACCCCAAGCCGGAAGCGGACCTCAACGGCGGCATGGACCGCCTGGATCCCCGGGACCTGCTCCCCCACCTGGCGCGCCTGGCCCAGCCCGAGCCATGACGGCCGCCCCGCCCCCCGGCGCCACCTGGGTGCGCTTCCCCCGCTTCGTGGGGGACGCGGTGATGCAGCTGCCCGTCCTCCGGGCCCTGCGGGCCCTGGAGATCGGCCCCATCGTCGTCTGGGGGCCCGCCGCCGCCGTGGCCCTGGTGGAGGGCACGGATCTGGCCGACGCCGTCGTCCCGGACGCTGGCAAGCCAGGCCCCTGGGCCATGGCCGCCCTCCTCCGCCGGCACCGGGCGGCGCGGAGCGTCCACTTCCCCAAATCCCTGCGTCCCGCCCTGGGGGCCTTCCTCGCCCGGGTGCCTGAGCGCATTGGGGTGGACGAAAGCCTGGCCGGCCTCTTCAACACCCACAGCGGCCCCTTCTGGAGCGCCCCCGGCCACTTCCTGGACCGGTACCACGCCATCCTCGCCCGGCGCTGGCCCGGGCTCCCCCCCCTGCCCCCGGCGGACTACGCCCCGCCCCTGGCCGTGGACCTGCCCCCCGAGCCCTTCGTATGCCTCATGCCGGGTTCCATGTGGCCCTCCAAGGCCTGGCCCGTGGGCCACTACGCCGCCGCCGCGGAGCTGGCCCGGGCGGAGGGTTACCGGGTGGCCGTGCTCGGATCCCCCGCGGAGCGGGATATCTGCGCGGCCGTGGCCCGGCCCGGCGACCTGGATCTCTGCGGCCGCACCTCCCTGGTGGAGGCCGCCGCCTGGCTCAAGGGGGCCAAGGGCGCCCTGGGCAACGATTCCGGCCTCTGCCACCTGGCCGCCGCCTGCGGCACCCCCATTCTGGCCCTCTTCGGCCCCACGGACGCCACGGATTGCGCCCCGGTGGGCCCCCGGGCCGCCACCCTCCGCCTGGACGGAGTGCCCTGCGCCCCCTGCCGCAGCCGCACCTGCGCGGTGGAGGGGCACCCCTGCCTCGCCGGGCTCGGGCCCGAACGGGCCTGGGCCGCGCTGCGGACCCTGATGGTAGGTTAGAATCAGGGTTCGTCGAGGTGCCCGATGCGAGTCCCCCTGTTCCTGCTCATGGTCCCGGCCCTCAGCTGGGCCCAGGCGCCGGCCATCCACGTGGACCAGGCCCATCATGACTTCGGGCGCATCGACGGCGACACCAAGGTCACCCACCGCTTTCGCGTGACCAACAAGGGCAACGCCTTCCTCAACATCACGCGCCTCAACCCCTCCTGCGGCTGCACCTCCACGGTCATCGGCCAGTGGAGCCTCAAGCCCGGCGAATCCACCGACGTGGAGGCCTCCTTCAACCCCGCCGGATTCCGGGGGGTGGTGCGCAAGTCCATCCAGATCATCTCGGACGATCCAAGGACCCCCGCCCTCAACCTCACCTTCGAGGCCGAGGTGGTGCGGGAGATCACCCCCAGCCAGGAGGCCGTCTTCTTCCCCGTGGTGCGGAGGACGGGCTCCCAGAAGCAGTCCGTGAAGCTCATCTCCGGGTCCAACCGCCCCGTGCGGGTGACGGGGACGGAGGCCCCCGGGGCCCGCCACCTCTCCTTCGCCGCCCGGGCCGAGGGGAACAACGCCTGGGTGGACATCACCCTGGACGGCTCCAAGCTGCCCCCCCACCAGGCCGTGGGCACCGACAGCATCGCCATCCGCACCGACAACGCCAGGGTTCCCATCATCAACCTCACGGTGCAGTGGGAGGCCTTCCAGGCCCTCGCCGCCACCCCGGCCCGGGTGGCCTTCGCCGAGGCCCCGGGACGGGACCTGCGCCAGAAGGTGGTGATCACCCACGCGGACCGCAGGCCCTTCCGCATCCTCACCGCCAAGGCCTCCAGCTCCCTGCTCCGGGTGGAAGGCCTCGGGGGCCCCGCCTCCGACCGGCACGAGATCACCGTGGTGCTTTCCGGAGGCGCCAAGGCGGGCCTCTACAACGAGCGCATCACCCTGGGCACCGACTCCCCGGATCAGGGCGAGCTGGAACTGCGCGTCGCCGCCTCCCTGCGCTGAGGCCCCATGACCGCACCGACCACCGGCGCGCGGCACGCCACCGCCGTCGCCGGCACCCTCTCCACGGCCTTCATCTGGGGCGCCAGCTTCGCCGCCATGAAGTACACCCTCCAGGCCGGCCTCAGCGTGGGCGCCATGCTCACCCTGCGCTTCGCCATCGGATCGGCGTGCCTGGGCGTGTTCCTCCTGCTCCTTCGCATCCGCCCCACCTGGCCCGCCGTGCGGGACGGCCTCGTCCTGGGCCTCTTCCTCACCGTCATCTTCTGGCTCCAGGCCGGGGGCCTGGCCACCACCACCACCACCAAGTCCGGGTTCATCACGGGCCTCTACGTGCTCTTCACCCCCGTGGCCAGCCTGGTCCTGGGGCACCGCCTGCGCATCGCCCACGGCCTGGGGGCCCTGGTGGCCACCGGCGGCCTCTTCCTCCTGGTGCGCACCCCGGGGGCCAGCTTCGGGGGCTGGAACCAGGGCGATAGCCTGACCCTGGCCTGCGCGGTGGGCTGCGGCTTCCACATCGCCTTCACGGGGATCTTCTCCCGGCGCTCCAGCGGCTGGATCCTGGCCTTCGTGCAGGTGGCCACCCTCGCGTCCATCTCCCTGGTGGTGACGGCCTTCCTTCCGGCCCCCTACGGCTTCCAGACGGCCCGCAAGGCCCTGGCGGCCCCCGGGGTGTGGGTGAGCCTCCTGTACCTGGGGATCCTGGCCACCTCCCTGGCCTTCTGGCTCATGTCCACCCTCCAGGCCCACCTGGGCAGCACCGAGGCCGCCATCCTCTACTCCCTGGAGCCCGTCTTCACCGCCCTGCTGGCCATGACCGGCTGGATCCCCGGCATTCGGGAGCACCTCTCCCCCACCCAGCTCCTGGGCGGGGCCGTCATCCTGGGGGCCATGATCCTGGCGGAGGTGGGCCCCCGGTGGATGGCCCGCTTTGGAGACGCCCGCCCGGAGCTGGACGGTTGAGCGATAATTCATACAGGAGTCGACCATGCTGATCGTCACCGGCGGCGCCGGATTCATCGGGAGCAACACCGTCCGCGAACTGAACCGCCGGGGCCGCACGGATATCCTCGTGGTGGACAACCTGGAGCGGAGCGAGAAGTTCCGCAACCTGGCGGACCTCACCATCCAGGACTACCTGGACAAGCGGGACTTCCGGGCCCGGCTCGACAAGGGCACCTTCGACCTGAAGGCCGACTTCATCCTCCACGACGGCGCCTGCTCCGACACCATGGGGGGCGACGGCCGCTACATGCTGGAGAACAACTTCGGCGATTCCAAGGCCCTCCTGGACTACGCCCTCTCCAAGGGCATCCCCTTCGTGTACGCCAGCAGCGCCGCCACCTACGGGGCCAGCCGGGCCTTCTCCCCCGTGCCCGCCAACGAGCGCCCCCTCAACGTGTACGGCTATTCCAAGCTCCTCTTCGACCAGCACGTGCGCCACCTGCTGCCCCACGCCGCGAGCACGGTGGTGGGCCTGCGCTACTTCAACGTGTATGGCCCGAGGGAGGACCACAAGGGCCGCATGATGAGCGTCCTCCACCAGCTGCTGCGCCAGCTGCGGGAGACCGGCGTCTGCCGCCTCTTCGAGGGCACCGACGGCTACGGCCCCGGAGGCCAGGTGCGGGACTTCGTCTACGTGGGCGACGTGGTGGACATCGGCCTCCACTTCGCCGAAGGCCCCACCGTGAAGGGCATCTTCAACGCCGGCACGGGGAAGGCCCGCAGCTTCAACGCCATCGCCGAGACCCTCATCCGCCACCTGGGCAAGGGCCGCATCGAGTACATCCCCTTCCCCAGGGAACTGGAAGGCAAGTACCAGAGCTTCACCGAGGCCGACCTGGGCACCCTGCGCGCCGCCGGCTACCTGAAGGAGATGACGGAGCTGGAGGAGGGCATCCGCCTCACCCTGGAGCAGCTGGACTGAGCCGGGGGGGGATCGCCGGCGTCCCGCAACCACCCTCCCCCCTGGGTCCGGCGCCGCCCTGGTACCTGATCGTGTCGTCCCACTCGAATCCGAACCAATAGGTGCAATCCGGGGGAAGGTCCTGCACGCTCGTCGGGGTTCCGAAAGGTGGGACGGCGGGCTCGAGGGTCCCTGCTTCCGGATCCAGCCGGTACCATTCGATATCCGGATTCAGTTCCTTGCTCCGCGCTTCGTTCAGGGCCCGGCCCTCCGGCGTCCCCGGCGTGCCCTCCACCAGGGCGGGTCCCGAGGGGTAGAAGCGCTGGTTGAACCAGACCGCCGCCTCGGTCCGGGCCCCGATGAGGAGAGCGCCGTCGGGGGCCATCTGGGCATGCACAACCGCCCGTTCGAATTCGAAAATCCGCGCGAAGTCATCCGGCGTCATGCGATCGAAGACCTGGATCCGCCGCTTCAGGCGCCCCCTGGGATCGAAGGCCCAGTAGACCCCCATCTGCGCGGATCCCAGCACGAAGCCCCCTCCATGCTGGAACAGCGTCGAAGGCAGTTCGAACAGGAGGTTCTTGGCCACCTGGTACTTCCGGTTGTAGACCAGGTTCCCGAAATCGCTCCGGTCGCCGGAAGCCTCCGGTCTGGGCGCGTACATGGGGCCGCAGTCCAGTTCGACGTTCCCACAGGCCTGGAGGACCCCCGACGGGGTACGCTTCACAAGATACATCGGCGAATAGCCGTCCCCCGATCGATGCAGGCCCAGGCGTTTCGCCACGAACAGGGCCCCGTCGGCCAGGGGCACGATCACCTGGGCCCCGGCGTCGTTGGTCCCCTCCAGCCGGCCAAAAGCCTCCCAATGCTTGAAGTCGCTCGAAACCCAGACGCGCTGGTACACCGGGGGTCCATCCACGCCGATCTCCCCCCTGCCCGCCCCCTCCCCGGCGCTTCCCTTGTGGACGGATTCCAGGGCCCAACACCTGTTTTCGCCGTACGTCGTCCACAGGGTGTCGGCAGGCGCGCGGAGGGTGGTTTTCACGGAAGTCCACCGGTCGATCCGGACGATTCGCTTCGCATCCGCCAGGATCACCTGATCGCCCTGCCACAGGACCACCTCGCCGGAGGGTGGGGGCGCGGCCTGCCCTGGCGGGCCCAGGATGGCCAGGGAAGCCAGCACGAGGATGATCACAGGACGCATGGCCGACCTCCCCGGTCGAAGGCTCAATGTGGCGGGTCGCACCCCAGCTTGCAGTTGCCTTTGCCCAGGGGTTCCATGACGAAGCCTGTGGCCCGATCACATTCATAAAAGAAACAATTTCCACTGCTGTCCGCCGGCCCACAACCGATGGCCGTCATGTCACCCGATGGATCATTGAACGTGCAGACCGACACCCCTGCCGGGCACTTGCAGCCTCCGCCAGCTCTGCCCCCGAAGACGCCACCGCCCCCCAGCCTCTCCTCGTGGCATCGGAGGTAGGCATCCCCATCCAGGCCGGCACAGGGGTCGTCATTGGCCGGGTGTTGAAGGCCGTCCGGGTTGTTTGGCCGGGGATGCCCCGCGACGGGCGGGGTCGCAATCAACAAGGCAACCCACAACCTCAAGTATTTATAAAGATTAGGCACGTGCGCACCCGTGGATCTCCGGAAGGATACGCCTCGGACGGCTCGGCGCCAGAAAACCTGAAGGCCAAGCCCGGTCTCGCGCTCGGCGCCTTCTATCCGTCCGTCCCGGCACCTTCCGCCAGCCCGGCCAGGACCCGCAGGGCGTCCTGGGCCCGGTCCACGGGCACGAAGAGGTGATCGTGGCGGGCCGCGGCGATGACGTTGCAGGCGATGGATTCCCGCGCCAGGGCCGCCGCCACCGCCGCCGTCAGGCCCACCGCCTCCAGGGCGGAATGCACCGTCAGGGTGATCCAGGCCGCCCGAAAGAGGGGTTCCAGGCCGGCCCGGGCCGCCTCGCCCTCCTCCAGGACGAGGGTCAGGCCCTCCTCTTCCTGGAAGGAGGCCAGGAAGGCCAGGCCCTCCGCGTCCTCCCGGCGGGGCACGGTGGCGAAGACCTGGACCCCCGGGTGGAGGACGGGCCGGAGGCCGCGGAGGAGCTGCCCGGGATCGGAGACGGCGCCGTCCATGCCCTACACCCGGTCCAGCACCACCAGGGTCACGTCGTCGGAGAAGGGGGTGGATTCGTTGAAGGCGATGGCCTTGTGCACGATGTAGTCCGCGGCCTCCTCCTCGTCGGCTGGTAGCTCGGCGCAGATCTCCAGCAGGCCCTCGTCGCCCAGGAAGGTGCGGTCCTCCCGCTCCACCTCCACGAGGCCGTCCGTGTATACGATGAGGCGGTCCCCCTTCCGGAAGGACAGGGAGCGCTCGTGGAAGGGCAGGTTCTCCTCGATGCCCAGCATGAAGCCCCGCTCCCCCAGCACCGTGGGGGTGAGGGCCCCGCCCGAGGCCCCCTGGGGGATGAGCATGGGCGCCACGTGGCCGGCCGCGACGTAGGCGAGGGTGTCCGTGGCCGGGTCCAGGCGCGCCAGGAAGGCCGTGGCGAACTGCTCCGACAGGGTGCTGCGGGAGAGGTCCCGGTTCATGGCCTGGGCCCAGCCCAGGGGGCTGTGGCCGAAGCGCACCTGGTTCTCGAAGCAGGTCTTCACCATGGCCGAGATGAGGGCCGCCGTCACGCCGTGGCCGCTCACGTCGGCGATCATGAGGGCGACGCTGTCGTCGGGCAGGGTGAGGATGGCGTAGATGTCGCCGCCGATGCCCTCCGCGGGCAGGTAGCGGTGGGTGTAGCGGATATCCCCCGCCCGGCCCGGGATGGGGGGCAGGAGGCCCACCTGGAGCCGGGCCGCCAGGGCCAGCTCCGCCGTCATGCGCTCCTGGAACCGGGTCAGCTCCAGGTTCTGGCGCTTGATCTCCTTCTGCATGCCGATGATGCGGAAGGCCGACTCCACCTTGGCCATGACCTCCTGGGCGTGGAAGGGCTTGCTGATCATGTCGTCGGCGCCCAGGTTCAGGCCGCCGATCTTGGAGGCGGTGCCGTCGATGGCGGAGACCAGCACGAAGTAGATGTCCCGGGTGCGCGGGTCCCCCTTCACCGCCTGGCAGAGCTCGTCGCCGGCCATCTCCGGCATGCGGAGGTCGGAGAGGATGAGGTCCGGCTGCAGCTTGCCCATCTCCTCCATGGCGGCGCGCCCGTTCTCGGCGAGGAGCACGGTGTATCCCGCGCGCTTCAGGTAGAAGCTGAGGATGTCGCGGATGGGCGCTTCGTCGTCGACGACGAGCACGACCCCCTTCGGCATGGCGATCAGGCTCCGCGCAGGGCGTCCTGCTCCGTCGCGAAGATGGAGAAGTAGTTCGTCAGGTTCGTCTGGTCGAAGGTCTTCTTGACCTGCGGGGGAAGGGCGCAAAGGTGGAGCTTGCCGTTGTTCTTGTCCACGCTGTTGCGGGCGGCCACCAGCAGGCCCAGGCCCGAGGAATCGATGAAGGAGACGCTCTCGAGGTTGATGACGAGGAGCTTGGGCTGCAGGGAGGTGACGGTGTCGCGGATGACGTCCCTCAACTGGGCGGTCACCTCGAAGTTCACCTTGCCCTGGATGGTCACCACGGAAGCGTTGCCCTCCTGGCGGGTCTGGATGTTCAACATGGGACCTCCTGCGACTCGATTCCGGGCTTTCGCGAACGGGTGCAAGAAAGAAATTAATCTCGTCTCGCCAAGGAATCAATGTTGGATTGGAAGAAAGATGGGAGGCGAGCGGGCACTTCCGTTCCCGGTGGGCGCCCCGGGGGATTCCCCGGCCCGGGAAGGGGCGCCCCGCCATGAAAAAAGCGGGGGGCGGACGCGAAGTCCACCCCCCGCCTCCGGGCGGAGCCCTTCGCGCCTACTTGACGGCGAAGGCGGCCACGAGGACGTAGATCACGAGGGCCTCGATGAGGGCCAGACCGATGATCATGGTGGTGCGGATGTTGCCGGCGGCCTGGGGATTGCGGGCGATGCCCTCGCAGGCGGCCACGACGGCCTTGCCCTGGGCCATGCCGCAGCCGGCGGCCGCGATGGCGAGGGCGATGTGGGCCAGGAACTTGCCTTCGAAGATGCCGGCCTGGGCGGGGGCGCCCTGGGCGAAGGCGGCGACGGCGGCGGTGAAGAGGAAGGCGGTGACGAGGAACTTCTTCATGGGACACCCTTCAAGAAGAGGCCGCGGGGTTCGGAATCCCGACGGCTGGTGGAAAGCGGGATCAATGTTCGTGCGCGACGGCCCCGGACACGTAGATGGTCGCCAGCATGATGAACACGAAGGTCTGGATGAGGCCGAAGAAGAGGCCCATGAGCATCAGGGGCACGGGTACCACCAGGGGGGCCAGGGCGAAGAAGATGCCCGAGACCACGTGCTCGCCGGCGATGTTGCCGAAGAGGCGGAGGCTGTGGCTGAGGATGCGGCTGAACAGGCCCAGCACCTCCAGGGGCCACATGAGGATCCAGAGGAACCACACCGGGCCCGCGAAGTGGCCCAGGTACTTCAGGACGCCGTGCTCGCGCATGCCGTGGAAGTTGTAGTAGAGGAACACCACCAGGGCGCAGCCCAGGGTGACGTTGTAGTTGGCCGTGCCCGAACCCAGGCCGG
Organism: Holophaga sp.; assembly: GCA_035298525.1. Lineage (GTDB taxonomy): Bacteria > Acidobacteriota > Holophagae > Holophagales > Holophagaceae > Mesoterricola. The sequence goes on along the minus strand of DATGXY010000172.1, from coordinate 4,448 downwards.
GGACGAGGCCGAAGAGGTTGTTCAGGAGGACGAAGACGCCCAGCGTCCCAATGAGGGGAACATACTTTTCCGGGTGATGGGCGACGTTGTCGGCCACCAGGGTGCGCACGAAGTTCACCAGGTACTCCATGGTCTGCTGGAGGGGACCGGGGATCCGGACCAGCTTGGCCCGCACCAGGAGGACCAGGACCACGGTCACCAGGGCGGCCAGGGCCGAGATCAGCAGGTGGTCGAAGCGTTCCAGAACGGACAGGGGAGCGCCGTGGGCGAAGCCGGGCCAGGGATGCCGGGCCAGGCCCAGCAGGTTGGTGAGCAGGACCGCCAGCAATGACGCGTGATGTTCCATGGATGTGACCTCAGGAGCTCATTCCGGACGAAGGACCAGCCATACCGCTTCCAGGACGATGGAGACGCTGAATAGCAAAATCCCGGTGGCGAAGGGCAGGACTTCCGTGGGGAAGCAGACCATCATCCCACGCAGCAGAAGCACGATCAACGCCAGTTTGGCCAGGGCCAGGAAGGCGAAGAGCCAGCGCCGGCGCAGGGAGGGGGTCAGCATCCCCCCCACCACCCAGCGGTGGAGGCTCCAGAAGGCGAGGCTGGCCAGCCCGCCGCCCAGGAAGGCCAGGGCGGCCCCCCGGGACCTCAGGAGCCACAGGAGGGCCCCCGGCGCCAGCAGGGCGATCTGGAAGGCCTGGATGCGCCTCAGGTGGGCGGAACCCGGGTCCTCAGGCGCCATGGTCCTTCCCCTCCCGCTCCCGGCGCTCGGCCTCGTCGTACTGGTCCAGGCGCCGGGTGGTCTTGTAGAGCTCCCAGAAGCCCGTGGCCACGCCCCAGACCAGGCCGATGCCCATGCCGATCTTCGGGTGCCCCAGCTTCCCCCCCGCCCAGCGGCCGATGAAGAAACCCAGGGCGATGGCGATGGGGAAGACCATGCCCAGGCCCATCAGGTCCCCCCAAAGGGCCCTTTCCCGGGGGGTGGCGTCGGTGTGCTTGCGGCGGAGGAGCATCCTGGATCCTGTCGATGCCCCATCATCCCATGGAAAAGGAAAGGGGCCGGGCGCTCGGCGCCCGGCCCCCACCCCACCGGCCCCGGATCAGAGGATCCTGCCCGCCCAGTCCAGCAGGTAGGCGCCGAAGAGGGTGCCCACGAGGATCAGCGCGCAGGAGGCCCCCACCACCAGGGAGGTGAGGCCGGCCAACGGCTTGACCTCGCCCTCGGCAGGCTCCTTGAAGTACATGGTCGCCACCACGTTCAGGTAGTAGTAGGCGCTCACGGCGCTGGTGAGGAGGGCGATGACCGTGAGGGTCACGTGGCCCTGCTCGATGGCCAGCTTGAACAGGTAGAACTTGCTGAAGAAGCCCACGAGGGGCGGGATGCCCGCCAGGCTCAGGAGCAGGACCATCATGGCGAAGGCCAGCACCGGGCGGGTCTTGGCCAGGCCCCGGAAGTCCTCGATGCGCTCCCCTTCGCCCTTGCCCTGCAGGTGGATCACGATGGCGAAGGCCCCGCTCTGCATGAGCAGGTAGGTGAGCATGTAGAGCCAGATGGCCTGGGTGCCGCCGGGCACGTTCACGCTCAGGATGCCCAGGAGCATGTAGCCCACGTGGGCGATGCTGGAGTAGGCCAGGAGGCGCTTCATGCTCTGCTGCCGGAGGGCGGCCACGTTGCCCAGGATCATGCTGGCCGCGGCCACGAAGGCCAGGGGAGCGGCCCACTCGGCCTTGACGCCGCCCAGGCCGGAACCGAACACCCGGGCGAAAGCCGCCAGGGAGGCCGCCTTGGGGGCCATGGACATGAAGGCGGTGATGGGGGTGGGGGCCCCGTCGTACGCGTCCGGGCTCCACATGTGGAAGGGCACGGCCGCCACCTTGAAGCAGAAGCCCACGAGGACCATGAGCACGCCCGAGAAGACCAGCAGGTTGCTGGAATTGGGGGCCAGGGCCAGGAGCTCGTAGAGGGCCTCAAGGTTGGTGGTGCGCCCGCCCGTGGCGGCGAAGAGGAGGCTGATGCCGAAGAGGAGGATGCCGCTGGAGAAGGCCCCCAGCAGGAAGTACTTCACCCCCGCCTCGATGCTGCGCTCCCGGTCCCTCAGGTAGGCCACCAGGATGTAGATGCACAGGGCCATCAGCTCCAGGCTGAAGTACATGGACACCAGGTCCGTGGCCCCCACCAGGAACATCATGCCGGTGACGGAAAAGAGGATGAGGGCGTAGTACTCGACGGTCTGCTCGCGCAGGGCGTTCAGCTGCAGCTGGCTGAGGGCGACGGTGATGATGCCGGCGGCCAGGCAGAGGTACTGGAAGCCCCGGGTGATGCCATCCACCCGGAACATCTGGCTGAAGCCGTCCCCGGCCGGGGTGCGGCCCACGAGCACGGCGGCGGCGGCCAGGACGATGACGGTCACGGCGGCCCAGGAGCGCTTGGATTCCCGGGGCACGAAGGCGTCGGCCGGCCACAGCATGACCGTGGCGGCCACCAGCATGAGCAGCTGGGGGTAGATGAGGGGGAGGTCCCGGGTGAGGGCCTCCCACAGGGTTCCGGCGAAAGGCATCAGTGACCTCCGTGCCCGGCGGCGGCCGGAGCGTGCCCGCCCTCCCCGTGCCCTTCGGGGGCGGCGCCCTCGTGGTGGGCCGCGGGGGCCGCCATGGCGGCCATGCCGGCCTTGGCGGCCTCGCGCTGGACGGCCTCAAGCTGCTGCTGCTTGTAGAAGTCGGGGTTGACCTGGGTGACCAGCTTGGCCACGGGGGCCTCCAGCACCTTCAGGAGAGGCTTGGGATAGAGGCCGATCCAGAAGGCGGCGACGACCAGGGGGGCGAAGTAGGCCAGTTCCCGGGCGTTCAGGTCCTCCATCTTGGTGTTGACCTCGCGGATGGGGCCGAACATGGCGCGCTGGTAGAGCCAGAGCATGTAGGCGGCGCCCAGGATGATGCCCGTGGTGGCCACGACGGCGATCCAGGGCGCGGCCTGGAAGGCCCCCTGCAGGATCGCGAACTCGCCGATGAAGCCGTTCAGGCCGGGGAGGCCGATGCTGCTCATGGTCATGATGAGGAAGATCGTGGCGTAGAGGGGCATGGTCTTGGAGAGGCCGCCGTACTCCGCGATCATGCGGGTGTGGCGCCGCTCGTAGACGATGCCGACGATGAGGAAGAGCGCGCTGGTGGAGATGCCGTGGTTGAGCATCTGGAGGATGCCGCCCGTGATGCCGTTGGGGTTGAGGGCGAAGAGGCCCAGCATGCTCATGCCCAGGTGGCTCACGGAGGAGTAGGCCACCAGCTTCTTCATGTCCTTCTGGATCATGGCCACCAGGGCGCCGTAGATGATGCCGATGAGGGCCAGGGTCATGAACCAGGGCATCAGCTCCTTCGTGGCGTCGGGGGCGATGGGCAGCAGGAAGCGGATGAAGCCGTAGGTGCCCATCTTCAGCAGGACGCCGGCCAGCACCACGGAGCCCGCGGTGGGGGCCTCCACGTGGGCGTCAGGCAGCCAGGTGTGGAAGGGGAACATGGGGACCTTGATGGCGAAGCCCAGGAAGAAGGCCACGGCCAGGAGGGTCTGGAAGGTGTGGCTCTGCTTCGCGATGGTGCCCGCCATGGCCTGGAAGCTGGCGATGGACATGTCGTAGGTGCCCGTCGTCTTGTACTGGAGGAAGTAGATGGCCAGGATGGCCACCAGCATCAGCACGGAGCCGGCCAGGGTGTAGAGGAAGAGCTTGATGGCGGCGTAGAGCTTCTGCGGGCCGCCCCAGATGGCGATGAGGAAGTACATCGGCACCAGCATCAGCTCCCAGAACAGGTAGAACTGGAACATGTCCTGGGTGATGAAGACGCCCAGCATGCTGAACTGCATGACCAGCAGCCAGATGTAGTACTCCTTGTGGCGCTCGGAGATGGCCGTGAAGGAGCACCACACCACGATGAAGCCGAGGAAGGTGGTCAGCAGGAGGAGGACGAGGCTGATGCCGTCCATGCCGATGCTGAACTTGACGCCGATGCTGGGGATCCAGCTGCAGGAGTAGGCCCACTGCACGGCGGCGGAGGCGCGGTCGTACTGGAACCACAGGGGCAGGCTGAGCAGGAAGTCCGCCACCGTGATGGCGAGGGCGCCCAGCTCGAAGACCCTCCGGTTCCCCTTGGGGACGAGGACGAGCAGGAGGGCCCCCAGGAGGGGCAGGACGGTGACCCACAACGGAAGGTTTTGGTACCAGGGGATCATGGGAACTCCAGGGGCGACGATTGGGCGGGCGTGGTTGGGAAGGGGTTAGGCCAGGAACTTCCAGAGCGCGATGGCCAGGAAGCCCAGGAACATGACGAAGGCGTAGTTCTGGACCCGGCCGGTCTGCAGCTTGCGGAAGCCGCCGGAGACCTGGGACAGGATCCAGGCGACCAGGTTCACCAGGCCGTCCACGATCTTGGCGTCGATCCAGTGGAAGAAGTGGCTGGAGGCC
>DATGXY010000171.1:0-18510 GCA_035298525.1 Holophaga sp. | reverse complement strand
ACCCATCTTCCCAGGCCCATCTCGTTCCTGGAAACCCAGTCAGGCCGGTTGGGCTCGGAGGGCCCATTCCTCCTCAAGGCCATGCAGGGTCTCTGGCCGGCCTATTCCGCCGTTTACCCACACGAAACAGCGACGGACCCTGCAAACCCATGACACTTCAACGCATCCGTGACGGACCGGTGGCGTTCGGGGCCTCTTCGCCACGGGGGGGTAACATTTGGCGGCGAGCCTTGACCGCGGCGGTCGGGCGACCGATACCTTGGCAACACGATCTTTGCGGCATTCGATGAGCGGCGCGGACCCTGCGGTCCGCGCCGCCCGCGCATTCGCCGGGAGATCCCCGTCCCAGGAGGTTCCATGTCCCGCCCCGGCCCCGGGCCCGCCGAAGGCCTGCCCCCCACCCTCACCCCCCACGCCGTGGCCCTGGCCGCGCCCCGGCCCGAGCGGGCCGCGAGCCTCCTCACCGCCCTGGCCATCTATGCGCTCCTGGGCGGCGGCTTCGCGTTCGCGGCCCGGCGGGTCAGCCACCGGCCGATTGCCCAGGGACGGCCCCCCGTCGAATGGAAGATCGTGGAGGAAGAAGAGGCCGCCCGGCCCCGGCCGGAGCCGGTCCGTCCCCCCGCTCCCGCCGGTCCCCGCCCCGCCGGCTTCCAGGTCGTCCAGCCCCGCCTGGACGACAATGTCATCCCCGAGCGGGTGGAACCCCTGGACCACCTGGAGGATCGCTCCCACCAGGTGGCCGGCGATCCGTCCGCCCCCGTGGGCCCGGCCATCCCCGGCCTGCCCGTGGGCCCCGTCACCCCCGAGCCTCCCCGGGGCACCCTGGCCACCGGTCCCATCGAGATCCCCACCTCCGCCGTCACCGTCCTCACCCGGGTGGACCCCGTCTATCCCTCCCTGGCCAAGCTCGTGAAGGCCCAGGGGCCCGTTGAGCTCCGCCTGACCATCGACGAACAGGGGGTGCCGATGGAGGTGGAGGCCCTTTCGGGGCCCCACCCCCTCCTGGTGGCCGAGGCCGCGCGGGTGGCCCGGCTCTGGAGGTTCCGGCCAGCCACGGCGGCCGGGAGCCCCGTGCAGGCCACCTTCCGCCTCACCGTGACGTTCCGCCTGGCGAGGTGAGGTAACCTGGGGTTTTGGAGTCGTTCTGATCTCGTTCTCCGACGTCTGCAAGCAGTACGGAAGGCAGGTCCTCTTCGTGGACGCGTCCTTCCAGTTGAACCCCGGGGAGAAGGCCGGCCTCGTGGGCCCCAACGGGGCCGGCAAGTCCACCCTCTTCCGCATGGTCCTGGGCGAGGAGGCCCCCGACGAAGGCACGGTCTCGGTGCCGAAGAAGCTTTCCGTCGGGTGCTTCCGCCAGGAGGTGGACGAGATGGGCGGCCGCAGCGTCCTGGAGGAGGCCATCGCCGGCAGCGGCCGCCTCGGGGACCTGCACCACGAGCTCGCGGACCTGGAGCGGGCCATGGCCGACCCGGACACGGAGGACCTGGAGGCCGTCATCGACCGCTTCGGCCACGTGCAGGAGGAGTACCAGCACCTGGGCGGGTACGAACTGGAGGCGAGGGCCCGGGCCTGCCTGGAGGGCCTGGGCTTCGAGCCCGGCCAGATCGACGGCGACGTGGGCGCCCTTTCCGGCGGCTGGAAGATGCGCGTGTCCATGGCCAAGGTCCTCCTGGGCCGCTTCGACGTGCTTCTCCTGGACGAGCCCACCAACCACCTGGACATCGAATCCATCCTCTGGCTCGAGACCTACCTGAAGACCGTCCCCGCCACCCTGCTCATGACGTCCCACGACAAGGACTTCATGAACCGCCTGGTCACCAAGATCGTGGAGATCGACGGGGGGGACATCGTCACCTACTCGGGGAACTACGACTTCTACCTCAAGGAGCGGGAGACCCGGGAAGCCAACCAGGAAGCCGCGTACGCCCGCCAACAGGCCAAGCTGGCAAAAGAACAGCGGTTCATCGAACGATTTTCCGCCCACGCCGCCAAGGCCGCCCAGGTGCAGAGCCGGGTGAAGGCCCTGGAGAAGATCGAGCGCGTGGAGCCCCCCCGCCGGCGGCGGGTGGTGAAGTGGGACTTCCGCATCCCGGCCCGGAGCGGCGAGGACGTGGCCATGCTGGAAGGCGTGGGCAAGGCCTACGGCCAGCGGGTCCTGTACCGGGACTTCGACTTCCACGTGCGCCGCGGGGAGCGCTGGTGCGTCATGGGCCGGAACGGCGCCGGCAAGTCCACCCTCCTCAAGATGGTGGCCGGCGTCCTGGAGCCCGACGCGGGCTCGGTGCGCCTGGGGGCCTCCCTCCGCCTGGGCTACTTCTCCCAGCAGGCCCTGGACCTGCTGGACCCGGACCTGACGGTCCTGGAGCAGATGATGAAGGACTTCCCCACCGAGGGCCTGGGGGTGCTGCGCAACCTCCTGGGGGCCTTCCAGTTCTCCGGGGACGACGTGGACAAGCGCGTCCGGAGCCTGTCCGGGGGCGAGAAGTCCCGCCTGGTCATGGCCCGCATGCTCTTCAATCCGCCCAACTTCCTCGTGCTGGACGAGCCCACCAACCACCTGGACCTGGCCACCAAGGAGATGCTGGTGGACGCCCTGAGGGACTTCGAGGGCACGATGCTCTTCGTCTCCCACGACCGCACCTTCCTGCGGGGCCTGGCCAACCGGGTCCTGGAACTGGGGGGGGAGGAGCATGAGGGCCCCCTGAAGTACCCGGGCACCTACGCGGAGTACGTGGAGGCCACGGGCCGGGAGGCCCCGGGCGTGCACAACTAGGGCGTGTTCGTGATGCGGGAGGCCCCGCGAAGGCGCGGCCCCCCCCGGGACATGCTCACGGCTGGTAGGTCCCGCCCTCCAGGATCCTCACGCTGACGATGCGGGTGCCCAGTTCGAGGGCGTCGAGGATCTTCAGGGCGTCGGCGGGGTCCTCCACCTCCCCGATGCGGGTGTAGCGGCCCGTGAGGTGGGGGGTGGCGTTGGTGGTGATGAAGATCTGGCTGCCCCCGGTGTCCTTGCCCGAAAGGGCCATGCCCACGCTGCCGGGGCCGTACCAGGCCAGGCTGTCCTCGCACCGCACGGTGTAGCCGGGCCCGCCGTCCATGGTGTCCACGGGGCTGCCCATCTGGACGACGAAATCGGGGACCACGCGGGGCACCAGGTGGTCGTCGAACCAGCCCTTCCGGGCCAGCAGGACGAAGTTGGCCACGTTGATGGGGGCGTTGGAGGGATCCAGGCGGAGCACCACCTTGCGGGCGCCCTCGAAGGTGATGGCGGCGCGCACGGGGCGGCCCTGCCGGGCCAGCCTCTGGGCCTCCGCCAGGAGGAGCTCCTCGCTGAAGGTGGGCTTGGGCGCCCTGGGCCAGGGGGTGGAGGGATCCAGCTTCGCCAGCAGGTTCCAGGCGTCGAGGCGCGCCGTCCAGCAGGGGTGGTCCAGGAAGCGGCGGAGGATCGCCTTGCGCTTCTCCTCGGGCAGCTTCCAGCGGTCCAGGGCGGGGAGGAAGGCCTGCACGGCGTCGTACTGGGCCGGGGTCCAGAGGCGCTTCAGCAGCGGCTCCAGATCCTGGGGGGGCGCGGGCATGTCCTCCACCAGGGCGGCCAGGGCCAGGGGATCGTCCACGTTCAGGATCATCCGGGCGTAGCGGTCGGCTTCCGCCGGGGCGTGGCGGCGCAGCACGGCCAGGGTGGGCCCGCACAGGGGCCCGGCCAGGGTGCGCTGGGAGGCCTCCTTCACCGCCGCCAGCACCTCCGGGGCGAGGGCGGGGAGCCTGGCGAGGCGGTCCAGGACCGCCAGGCGCACCAGGATGTGGTCCGAGGCCAGGGCCTTGCGCTCCAGGGCGGGAAAGGCCGGGTCCGCCTGGAGGGGCAGGCCCTCGATGAGCCGCTGGGCGGGGCCGGGGCTGAAGGGGGAGGCCAGGGCTCCGGCCAGGAGGGCCAGGTGCTCCTTGGCGCGCATGTCCCAGGGCCCCTTGTTCCACGCGTCCAGGCTCCAGAGGCTGTTGGGGTCGGAAAGCCGCGCCTCCCCCTTCTCGATCCCGGCCATCACGAGCCGGAGCTTCGCGGCGCCGGCGCGGACGGGATCGGACTTGCCGGCCTTGCGCAGGGCCTCCAGGAAGGCCGCGGCGCCGGGGCCCGGCACGGAGCCGTTGACGCGGGCCGTGGCCACGGGCAGCTCCAGGTGGAGGGCCGCGGGCCAGGACGCGGCGTCCTGGGGCGTCAGGGATTCCAGGGCCGAGAGGGCCCTGGGGCTCTTCAGGCGGTTGAGGAAGTGCAGGGCGGTGACCCGCTCCTCGGGGGTGCGGGCTTCCAGGGCCCGGGCCTCCCAGGCCGCGGCCTCCGGCTTGTCCAGCCAGGGCGGCAGGAGGGGCGGGGCCCCGGGGGCGCCGATGCGCCGGAGGGAGAGCTCCAGGCGGGCCCGGTCCGCGGCCGGGAGCGCGGCGGCGTCCACCACCGGAGGCCTGCGGTCCCATTCCGCCCGCACCGCGTCCGCGGGCGTGTACGCGGCCTGCTGGGCCCCGGCCTGGAGGGCCGCGGCGGCGAGCAGGAGGGTTTTCTGGCAGAATGGGCGGCTGGAGTGCATGCCTTGATCCTTGGTCTTTCCTTCATCTTACGCGAGGACGGGGTCCCCGTCCCGGCCGCGCGATGAACGCCGCCATCCCCGCCGGCGCCCACTGGGTGCGGGTTCCCAGGTTCTTCGGGGACGCCGTGATGATCCACTGCGCCCTGGCCCCCCTGCGCGCCGCGGGCCTGCCCCTGGTGGCCTGGGGCCCGGGGTGGGTGGTGGACCTCTTCGAGGGGAGCCCCGAGTACGCGGCCGCGGTGCCGGAGCCCGCGCGCAAGTACAGCCCCTGGCAAGCCGCGCGCATGCTGCGGGAGCACCGCCCCGCCTCCCTCATCAATTTCCCCAAGAGCCACCGCCCCCTGCTGGCGGGGCTCCTGGCGGGGGTCCCCCTCCGCCTGGGCTGCGGGGACGGGGGCGCCTTCCTGGGCTACACCCACAGCGTACCCTTCCACCGGCGGGAGACCCCCTTCGTGGCCCGGTACGCGGAGGTGGTGGCCCGGGCCTTCCCCGGCCTCGCCGCGGAGCCCGCGCCCTTCCGCCCCTTCCGGCCCCGCGCCGCCGCCCTGGAGGAGGCCGGGGCGCGCAAGGGCGCGCTGGGGCTGGGCGCGTACGCCGTGCTGGCCCCCGGGGCCAATTCCCCCAGCAAGCGCCTGGGGGTGGACGTCTTCGCCCAGGTGGCGACCCGCCTCCTGAAGGAGGGCATCACCCCCGTCATCCTGGGGGCCGGGGACGGGGACCGGGCCCTGGCCCAGGCCATCCGCGAACGGGAGCCCGGCGCGGTGGACCTCACCAACCAGGGGGGGCTCGCGGTCTCCGCGGCCTGGATCGCCGGGGCCCGGGCCCTCGTGGGCGCGGACTCCGGCCTCGGGCACCTGGCCGCCGCCTGCGGCATCCCCACCCTGGTCGTGTTCGGGCCCACCCGGCCCGGCTATTCGGCCCCCATGGGCCCGCGGGTGCGGGTATACCGCAACGGGGACCTCGCCTGCCTCGAATGCTGGAAGCTGGACTGCCCCGTGCCCGGCCACCCCTGCATGGCCGGCCTGGATCCCGGCCGCCTGTGGGACGCCCTCGCCGAGTTGATGGCCCCGGCGTAGAATCGGGGTCCGGAGGTCCGGATGTCCCAGCGGGAGGTCTTCCTGGCGGCCCAGCGCACCGTGGCCATGGTCCTGGCCGGCGGGCGCGGCCGGCGCCTTCACGATCTCACCCACCACCTCGCCAAGCCCGTCCTGGACTTCGGGGGCAAGTACCGCATCATCGACTTCACCCTCAGCAACTGCGTGAACTCCCAGCTGAGACGGATCCTGGTGGTGACCCAGTACAACAGCCACCGCCTCCTGGAACACCTCCAGTCGGGCTGGGCCTTCCTGGACCCCCGCCTTGGCGAGTTCGTGCACGTGCTCCCCGCCCAGCAGAGCCTGGAGGGGGACGCCTGGTACAGCGGCACCGCCGACGCCGTGTGGCAGAACCTGGAGAACATCCGCCGCCACGACCCCGAGAACGTGCTCGTCCTGGCCGGGGACCACATCTACAAGATGGACTACCGCCTGTTCCTGGAGGACCACCTGGCCCGGGAGGCCGATGTCACCGTGGCCTGCCTTGAGGTCCCCCGGGAGGCCGCCACCGGTTTCGGGGTCGTGGAGGCCGGGGAGGACGGGCGCATCGTGGCCTTCGAGGAGAAGCCCGCCGATCCCAGGCCCGTGCCGGGGCGCCCCGACCTGGCCTTCGCCAGCATGGGCATCTACCTCTTCAAGGCCAGCTTCCTCTTCGAGAGGCTGGAGGAGGATTCCCGGCGCCCGGGCTCCTCCCACGACTTCGGCAAGGACGTGATCCCCTTCCTGGTGCCCCAGGCCCGGGTCTTCGCGCACCGCTTCCAGCGCAGCGCCGTCCTCAACCTGGACAAGCCCCCCTACTGGCGGGACGTGGGCACCGTGGACGCCTACTGGGAGGCCAACATGGACCTCACGACGGTGGATCCCGAACTGAACCTGTACGACGCCGGGTGGCCCATCTTCACCCACATGGAGCAGCAGCCTCCCGCCAAGTTCGTGCACAGCGACCCCCACCGCAACGGCGTCGCCATCAGCAGCCTCGTCTCGGCGGGATGCATCGTGTCGGGGGCCACGGTGCACAAGAGCCTGCTCTTCTCCCAGGTCCGCGCCCATTCCCACGCCTACCTCCACGAGGCGGTGGTGCTGCCCGAGGCCGACATCGGCCGCGGGGCGCGGCTCCACCGGGTCGTGGTGGACCGGGGCTGCCGGATCCCGCCCGGGCTCGTGGTGGGGGAGGATCCCGCCGAGGACGCCAGGCGCTTCCATCGCACCCCCGGAGGTGCAACCCTGGTATCGCAGCGGATGTTGGACCGCCTCCAGGGAGAACGATGAGAATCCTCCATGCGGCTTCTGAAATCTTCCCCTACGTGAAGGTGGGCGGGCTCGGCGACGTCATGGCCGCGCTGCCCGCGGCCCAGCGCCAGCTGGGCGCCGACGCGCGGGTGATGCTGCCGGGCTTCGGGAGCCTGCTGTCCCAGGTCCAGGACCTCCAGGAGGTCCGCGCCTTCCCCGACCTCATGGGGCAGGGTCCCGCGCGCCTCCTGCTCGGCCGCACCGGCGCGGGCGTTCCCATCTACCTCCTGGACCATGCCTCCCTCTTCAACCGCGACGGGGGCCCCTACGTGGAGACGGGGGACAGCCACCTGCGCTTCGCCTCCTTCGCCTGGGCCTGCGCCCAGGTGGGCCTCCACGGCGACGGCCAGGGCTGGCGTCCCCACGTGGCCCAGGCCCACGACTGGCAGGCCGCGCTCATCCCCGCCTACATGGCCCAGGACGCCCATCCCGGCCCCCCCTCCGTGGTGACCATCCACAACATGGCCTACCAGGGCATCTATCCCGCCTCGCTCCTGCCCGCGCTCTGGATCGGGCCCACCCTCTTCCACCCGGAGGGGGCCGAGTTCTACGGCAGGATCAACTTCCTCAAGGCCGGCCTGGCCTACGCGACGCGCATCACCACCGTGAGCCCCACCTACGCGCGGGAGATCCAGCACCACGAGGCGGGCTTCGGCCTGGAGGGCATCCTCTCCCGGCGGCGCAAGGACCTCTCGGGCATCCTCAACGGGGTGGATTACGAGGTCTGGAACCCCGCCACCAGCCCCCACCTCGGGCACCACTTCGACGTGCGCCGCATGTCCGGGAAGAAGGTGGCCAAGAACCTCCTGCAGCGGGAGACGGGCCTGGACGAGGCGCCGGAGCGGCCCCTGTTCGGCGTCGTCAGCCGCCTCGCGGACCAGAAGGGCCTGGACCTGGTGCTGGAGAACATCGCCTACCTCATCCAGCTGGACGCCCAGCTCGTCGTGCTCGGCAACGGGGACCCCCGCCTGGAGGAGGGCTTCCGGGCCGCCGCCGAGGCCCATCCCGGCCACGTGGCCGCCGTCGTCGGCTACGACGAGGGCATGGCCCACCGCATCATGGCGGGCTCCGACGTCATCCTCGTGCCCAGCCGCCACGAGCCCTGCGGCCTGACCCAGCTCTACGCCCTGCGGTACGGGGCGCTGCCCCTCGTGCGGCGCACCGGGGGCCTCGCGGACACGGTGGTGGACGCCAACTCCCACTCCCTCATGGACTCCACCGCCACCGGCTTCGTCTTCAAGGAGGCCAGCTCCTGGATCCTGGGCGAGACCATCGGCCGCGCCTGCCGCCTCTACCGGGAGGAGCCCAAGGCCTGGGCCGCCGTCCAGCGCCAGGCCATGACCCGGAACTTCAGCTGGAGGACCAGCGCCCAGGAATACCTGGACATGTACGCGTCGATCGCGGGCTAGGAGCCTGGCGGCCTCGGTCCCGGCGCGCACCCTGGCTTCCGGCCGCCACCGTACCGGGGGGCCTTCGCCTCCTCCCCGGTCCCCCTCCGGTCCCGCACCCGGGGGCCCCTGAACCTCCCTGCCCGTTCCGGCATCCAATCCCCATTGCGCGGGGGAGATGGACAATGGATGTCGCGACTGCTGGTTCGGCCACCCGGGACCTGGACGCCCGCCTCGCGCGCATCCGTCAGGCCCAGCAGGCCTTCTCCACGTACGACCAGGCCCAGGTGGACCGCATTTTCCGGGCGGCCGCCCTGGCGGCGGCCGATGCCCGCATCCCCCTGGCCCGCATGGCCGTTGAGGAGACGGGCATGGGCATCGTGGAGGACAAGGTGGTGAAGAACCACTTTGCCGCCGAATACATCTACAACGCCTACAAGGACGAGCGCACCTGCGGGGTGCTGAGCTCCGACCCGGCCGCCGGCATCCTCACCCTGGCCGAGCCCGTGGGCGTCGTGTGCGGCATCATCCCCACGACGAACCCCACCTCCACCACCATCTTCAAGTCCCTCATCTGCCTCAAGACCCGCAACGGCATCCTCTTCAGCCCCCACCCCAGGGCAAAGCGTTCCACCTGCGAGGCGGCCAGGATCCTCCTGGAGGCGGCCGTGGCCGCGGGGGCCCCCCCGGGGATCATCGGGTGGATCCCCGAGCCCTCCGTGGAACTCACCCACCACGCCATGCACCACCGGGACGTGGATCTCATCCTGGCCACCGGGGGTTCGGGCATGGTTCGGGCGGCCTACTCCTCGGGCAAGCCCGCCATCGGCGTGGGGGCCGGCAATGTGCCCGTCGTCATCGATGAAAGCGCGGACATCAAGCGGGCCGTCGCTTCCATCCTCCTGTCCAAGACCTTCGACAACGGTGTCGTCTGCGCCTCGGAGCAGGCCGTCATCGCGGTGGGGGAAGCCTACGCCGCCGTGCGGGAGCGCTTCGCCACCCACCGGGCCCACCTCCTGGCCGGGGGGGAACTGGACGCGGTGCGGGCCGTCCTCCTGAGGGAGGGCGGCCTCAACCCGGCCATCGTCGGCCAGAGCGCCCCCACCATCGCGCGCATGGCGGAGATCGAGGTGGACCCCGCCACCCTGGTGCTGGTGGGCGAGGTGACCTCCACGGGGGCGGAGGAGCCCTTCGCCCACGAGAAGCTGAGCCCCACCCTGGCCCTCTACCGGGCCGCGGACTTCCCCGAGGCCCTGGCCATGGCGGAGGCCCTGGTGGCCCTGGGGGGCATCGGCCACACCTCCGTCCTCTACACGGACCAGGACCAGAACCGGGACCGGGTGCGCCAGTTCGGGGAGCGCATGAAGACGGGGCGGGTGCTGGTGAACACCCCCAGCTCCCAGGGGGGCATCGGGGACCTGTACAACTTCAAGCTGGCCCCCTCCCTCACCCTGGGCTGCGGCTCCTGGGGGGGCAATTCCATCTCCGACAACGTGGGCCCCCGCCACCTGCTCAACACGAAGACCGTCGCCCAGAGGGCCGAGAACATGCTGTGGCACAACCTGCCCCGGAACATCTACTTCCGGCGCGGCAGCCTGCCCTTCGCCCTGCGGGATCTGGCGGGGCGGAAGCGGGCCGCCGTCATCACCGACCGCTTCCTCTACGATTCGGGGCGGGTGGACGCCACCACCCGCATCCTCAAGGACCTGGGCCTGGAGGTGGAGGTCTTCCACGAGGTGGAGGCCGACCCCACCCTGGCGGTGGTGAAGCGGGGGGTGGACATGCTCCGGGCCTTCCGCCCCGACACCCTCGTGGCCCTGGGGGGCGGCAGCCCCATGGACGCCGCCAAGATCATGGGGGTCCTGTACGAGCACCCGGAGGTGGACTTCCGGGACCTGGCCCTGCGTTTCATGGACATCCGCAAGCGCATCTACCCCTTCCCCCGGGTGGGCCGCAAGGCGATCCTCGTGGCCATCCCCACCACCTCGGGCACGGGCAGCGAGGTGACCCCCTTCGCCGTCGTCACCGACGAGGCCACGGGCATGAAGTACCCCATCGCCGACTACGAGCTGACCCCCACCATGGCCATCGTGGACGCGGACCTGGTGATGGACATGCCTCCGGCCCTCACCGCCCACGGGGGCATCGACGCCGTCACCCACGCCCTGGAGGCCTACGTCTCCGTCATGGCCAGCGAGTTCACGGACCCCCAGGCTCTCCAGGCCCTGCGCCTCCTCCAGGCCCACCTGCCCGCGGCCTACGGGGAGGGGGCGCGCGACCCGAGGGCCCGGGAGGCGGTGCACAGCGCCGCCACCCTGGCCGGCATCGCCTTCGCCAACGCCTTCCTGGGGGTCTGCCATTCCATGGCCCACAAGCTGGGCTCCCTGTACCACCTGCCCCACGGCCTATCCAACGGCCTGCTCATCGCCAATGTGATCCGCTACAACGCCACGGATACGCCCACCAAACAGACCGCCTTCAGCCAATACGACCGGCCCCATGCCCGCTGCCGGTACGGGGAGATCGCCGATCACCTGGGTCTGGGGGGCGAGGACCTGGACGGGAAGGTGGAGGCCCTCCTGGGCTGGCTGGAGGGTCTGAAGGAGACCCTGCACCTGCCCGCCTCCATCCGGGAGGCCGGGGTGCCGGAGAAGGCCTTCCTGGAGAACCTGGACACCCTGGCCGAGGACGCCTTCGACGACCAGTGCACCGGCACCAACCCACGCTTCCCGCTCATGGCGGAGATCCGGCAGCTGCTCCTGGATTCCTACTACGGCCGGCCCTACGCGGGGGGCTAGTTTGACTGTGAAGTCCGGGTGCCGGTAGGTCCGTGTCCCTCCATTTCGCCCAGGTCCGTCGATGCCGGCGCAGCCGGCATCGACGGAAAGCCCCCGTTCTTCATCGCGATGCCGGTGTTGGCACGTTCTGGCGCCGTCGTCTGCGAGGTCTCGCTGCGAGGGCAGTGAACCGGCGTGAGGTGCGCGCCGACATCAATCACGGATCGACTTTCCAACCAGCCCAAGCTGCGCTTCAAGTGGATCCATCAGGCACATGAGTGGCGCCGGCGCTGCTCAGGGGGAAGGGTGGAAAGCCAATAGTGGTCTGCCTTGGGCTTGCCCTCCGGCCATTCGACGAGGAGCCATTCCTCCCCAGGAACCTTTGTAGACGACGTGGCTTTTGCAGTTGCCCTGGGCGGGGCGGACGCGCGCCCAGGTGAACCGGGATCGCAGGATTCCCCGGTCACTCCGGCCTTCTTGCGGCGGACCGGATCCTTGGCCCAGTTCTCGGGCAGATAATGGCGGTAGGCAACCGGCAAACTAGAAGGCGATGCTGACGCCCAGGCTGAGGGAGGTGACCGTCTGCTTGGCGAACTGGACCTGGCCGGGGGAGGCGATGCCCGCCGTGTTGAGGTCGATGGGGCGCTGCTGCTCCTTGAGGGTGGTGGACTGCCAGCGCAGTTCCAGGGCCACGGCCTTGGTGGCCTGGAAGCCCAGGCCCGCGCAGAAGGCGGGCACGAAGTTGTTGGCGCTGTAGTTGGTCCTGGCCACGCCGGAGGCGCCCAGATCGAAGGTGCCCTTGCGGGTGGCCGTCACATAGGCCACGCCGACCCCGGCCAGGACGTAGAACCGGGAGGTGGGGGCATACACGTAGTCGGCCCCGTACGAGAAGGTGTAGGCCTCGGCCGTGGCCGCGGTGGCGGCGGTGACGGTGCCGGCCCCGTTGGGCAGCTGGATGGTCTCGGGAGTGGAGCCGTTGGCCTTGAAGGTCTGGAAGCCGAAGCGCATGCGCACCGTGTCCCGCTGGCCCAGGGCGAAACTGTCCACCAGGTCCACGGCGATGCCGGTGGTGGTGCCCATCCAGGCCTTCAGGCCCCCCGAGGGCTGGGCGGCCCCCACCTGGAGGCTCCAGGCGCCGTCCCCGCCGTGGAGCGGAAGGGTGGCCGCCGCCAGGAGGGCCAGGGCGATGAAGGGGGCGCGGATGGGCTGGGACATGGGCGGGAACCTCGGATCGGGGCGGACCGCCCCAAGAAATGGCAGGCCGTGCGGGCCGTTCAGGGGGTGGGCATCTGGCAGCTGGAGGCGACGGCCGCGGGCAGGTAGCAGTTGCGGACGTAGTCCATGACCATGCGGTCGGCGTTGAAGCGCCAGGCCAGGGTCCGCATGGAGCGCTGGATGGCGTGCACCCACTGGCGGGGCACCCCGTTGGGGTCCTGCTTGTAGTAGAGGGGCACCACCTGCTCCTCCAGGAGCCGGAAGAGGGCGTCGGCGTCCCGCTTGTCCTGGACCTCGTTGGACACGTGGATCTCGCCGTTGCCGATGGCGAAGCCGTTCTCGCCGTCGAAGGCCTCGGCCCACCACCCGTCCAGGACGGAGATGTGGAGGCCGCCGTTCATCACCACCTTCATGCCGCTGGTGCCGCAGGCCTCCAGGGGGCGCCGGGGGTTGTTGAGCCAGGCGTCCACGCCCTGGTAGAGGTTCCGGCCGATGTGGATGTTGTAGTTCTCGACGAAGATGATCCGGTTGCGGAAGCGGGGATCGGCGGTGAGCTGGCCCACCTTCTGGATGAGGGCCTTGCCGGGGCCGTCCGCGGGATGGGCCCGGCCGGCGAAGATGAGGTTGACGGGGCGCTCCGGGTTGTTGACGAGGGCGTCGAGGCGGTCCAGGTCGCTGAAGAGCAGGTCGGGGCGCTTGTAGGGCACGAAGCGCCGGGCGAAGCCGATGGTGAGGGCCTCCGGATCCAGCGGCGCGGGATCCAGGAGGGGCAGGCCGAGGCGGGTGAGCATCTGGTTCTGCCGGTCCCGCACCAGCTTGAGCATGCGGCCCTTGAGGACCTTCTTGATCTCCCAGATCTCGGCGGGGTCGATGGCGGCGATCTTCGTCCACAGGTCGGGGCGAACGATCCCGTCCATCCAGTTCACGCCCAGGTGGGTCTGGAGGAGGGTGTTGAGTTCCGCGGAAAGCCAGCTGGGTACGTGGACGCCGTTGGTCACGTGGCCGATGGGCACGTCGTGGACGGAGCGGTGGGGCCACAGGTGCTGCCACATCTGCCGGGCCACGACGCCGTGCAGGGCGGAGACGCCGTTGGCGCGCCGGCAGTTCTTGAGGGCCAGGACGGTGGGGAGGAAGGGGGAGCCCAGGTCGCCCGGGTTCGTGCGGCCCAGGCCCATGACGTCGTGGAGGGGCAGGCGCAGGCCGTCGGCGAGGGCGCCCAGGTGCTCCTCGGCGAGCTGGGCGGGGAACTTGTCGTGGCCGGCCTCCACCGGGGTGTGGGTGGTGAAGACGGTGCCGGAGGCCGCTTCCGCGATGGCGGACCAGGGCTCCATGCTGTCCTGCTGGACCCGGTGGCGGGCCCACTCGAGGATGGCGAAGGCCGAGTGGCCCTCGTTGAGGTGGATGACGCTGGGGGTGATGCCCAGGGCGCGCAGGGCGCGCAGGCCGCCCACGCCCAGGAGGAGCTCCTGCTGGATGCGCATGCGGGTGTCGCCGCCGTAGAGGTTGGCGGTCAGGGCCTTGTCCTCGTCGCTGTTGGCCTCGTCCCGGCTGTCCAGGAGGATGAGCCGGATGCGGCCCACGCGGCATTCCAGGACCTTGGACCAGACGGTGCGCCCGGGCATCTCCACGCCCACGCGGACCTGCCTGCCGTCGGGGCCCAGGGCGGGCTCCACGGGCAGGTCGGAGAGCTCCACGGGCTCGCTCACGTCGTTCTGCCAGTATGTGGCGTCCAGCATCTGGGTCGTGTAGCCCCGGTGGTAGAGGAGGCCCACGCCCACCAGGGGCACGCCCAGGTTGCTGGCGCCCTTCAGGTGGTCGCCGGCCAGGATGCCCAGGCCGCCGGAGTAGATGGGAATGGACTCGTGGATGCCGAACTCGGCGCAGAAGTAGGCGACGGGCCGGGACTGGAGGGCGCCGGCGTGCACCATGCCCCAGGTGGAGAGGGGGTTCAGGTAGTCGTGGAGCTGGCGCAGGGCCCGGTCCGTGCGGGTGGCGATGTCCACCTCGTCGGCGCGCTTCTCCAGGAGGGCGGGGGTGATCTCCTTGAGGACCCGCACGGGATTCCGGTGGGCCTTGTGGTAGATGTCGATGTCCAGGTCGCGGAAGATGGCGCGGACCTCGGGGCGCCAGGTCCACCAGAGGTTGCGGGTGAGCTTGCGGAGTTTCTGCTGGAGGGTGTCCATGGGGCTTCCTTCCTACGGCGCTGGCCCCGGGGGCCAAGGAGGGGGAAAACTCCTTTCTACCACGGGGGGCCGAAAGGCCTTTGTAAATTCCAAAAGATGCCCCGGCGCTTACCAGGACGCCGGGGCGGACCTGGGGCGGATCCCGCTCAGGCGGGCCTGAAGACGACGGCGGCCAGGGGGGGCAGGGTGAGGACCAGGGACCAGGGATGGCCGTGGGCGGGCACGGGCTCGGCCTCCACCGCGCCGCCGTTGCCGAAGTTCTGGCCCCCGTACAGCTCCGCGTCGGTGTTCAGGAGCTCCAGGTAGCGGCCCGGGGCCGGGACGCCGATCCGGTAGCCCTGGTGGGGCTGGGCGGTGAAGTTGAGGACGGCGGCGGCGAAGCCGTCCTCGCCCTTGCGCATCAGGGCGAGGACGCTGTTGCGCTTGTCCTCGCAGTCGATCCACTCGAAGCCGCCCGGGGCGCAGTCGCGCCCGAAGAAGATGCTGGAGGACCGGTACAGGGTGTTCAGGTCCCGCACGAGCCGCTGGACCCCCTGGTGGGGCTCGAAGCCGAGCAGGTCCCAGTCCAGGCTGCGGTTGTGGTCCCACTCGTGGTCCTGGGCGAACTCGCCGCCCATGAACAGGAGCTTCTTGCCCGGGTGGAGGAACTGGTAGGCGAAGAGGAGGCGCAGGTTGGCGAACTGCTCCCAGCGGGTGCCGGGCATGCGCCACAGGAGGCTCTTCTTGCCGTGGACCACCTCGTCGTGGCTCAGGGGCAGCACGAAGTTCTCCGTGTCGTTGTAGAGCATGGAGAAGGTGACCTCGCCGTGGTGGTGCTTGCGGTGGAGCATGTTCCGGCCGAGGTAGCCCAGGGTGTCGTGCATCCAGCCCATGTTCCACTTGAAGCCGAAGCCCAGGCCGCCGGAGCTGGTGGGCCGGCTCACCATGGGCCAGGCGGTGGACTCCTCGGCGATGGTGCACACGTCGGGGAACTGGTGGTAGACGACCTCGTTGAGCCGGCGCAGGAAGTCCACCGCCTCCAGGTTCTCGCGGCCGCCGTAGCGGTTGGGGATCCACTGGCCGTGGGGGCGGCTGTAGTCCAGGTAGAGCATGGAGGCCACGGCGTCCACCCGCAGGCCGTCCAGGTGGAAGCGGTCCAGCCAGTAGAGGGCGTTCGCGATGAGGAAGTTCTGCACCTCGGTTCGGCCGTAGTTGTAGATGAGGGTGCCCCAGTCCATGTGCCGCCCCTTGCGGGGATCGGCGTGCTCGTACAGGTGCGTGCCGTCGAACTCGGCCAGGCCGTGGGCGTCGGAGGGGAAGTGGGCGGGGACCCAGTCCAGGATCACCCCCAGGCCCTCCTGGTGGGCCCGGTCCACCAGGGCCTTGAGGTCGTCGGGGCTGCCGTAGCGGCTGGTGGGCGCGAACATGCCCAGGGGCTGGTAGCCCCAGGAGGCGTAGAAGGGGTGCTCGCTGACGGGCAGGAGCTGGATGTGGGTGAACCCCATCTCCTTGGCGTACGAGACCAGTTCGTCGGCGAGCTCCCGGTAGCCCATGAAGCCGCCGTCGGCGCGCCTCCGCCAGGAGCCCAGGTGCACCTCGTAGATGCTCATGGGCGCGTCGAAGCGGTTGCGCCGCCAGCGCCCGGCCATCCAGTCGCCGTCGCCCCAGGCGTAGGCGCAGGCGTCCTCGACGATGCTGGCGGTGCCGGGGGCGTGCTCGCAGCGGAAGGCGAAGGGATCCGCCTTGAGGGGCAGGACCCGGCCGTCCTTGGCCTTGATCTCGAACTTGTAGGTGTCGCCGGCCACGAGCCCGGGCACGAAGAGCTCCCAGACCCCGGTGGCGCCCCAGGCGCGCAGGATGTGCCTGCGTCCGTCCCAGTTGTTGAAGTGGCCCACGACGCTCACGCGCCGGGCGTTGGGGGCCCACACGGCGAAGTCCACGCCCGCCACGCCGTCGCGCACCGCGGGGTGGGCGCCCAGCTTCTCGTAGAGGCGGTAGTGGGTGCCCTCGCCCATGAGGTAGGCGTCCATCTCGCCGATCCCGGCGCTGAAGCGGTAGGCGTCGTCCAGCTCCACGGGGGCGGGGCCCCATCCGTGCACGCGGAAGCGGTAGGGGAACCAGGACGCGGCTCCGGGCAGGATCAGCTCGAAGACCCCCTCGGGGTGGGCCATGCGCAGGTCCGCGACCGCCGTGCCGTCCACCTTGAGGAGTTCCACCCGGCTTGCCCTGGGCATGAAGGTCCTGACGGAGAGGCCGCCTCCCTCCATGGGCTTGAGCCCGAAGGCCGACGAGGGGCTGGAGCAGTCCCCGCTCAGGAAGGCCTGGACATCGAAGAAGGGATCGGTCATTGGGAGTCCTTCGGTATCCGTTCAAGTGTAAGCCAAACCCGCAGCGCCTCGGTGGCGCTCCAGGCCTGGGCGTCGCATCCGCGCTGGGCGTGCGGGGCGTCGCCGTCGAGGATCTCGGGCAGGTGCCCGAGGCATCCGGTCTCCATCAGGGCGGCCATGGAGCCCAGGAGGCTCCTCGCCGCGTCCACTGCGGCGCCCTGGAAGGCCCAGGCCCGGGCCAGGGCCTCGCAGAAGGCCGGCAGGAGCCAGACCCAGGCGGTGCCGTTGTGGTAGGCGGGCTTCCGCCGCGTGTCCTCGGGGCCCTCGTACCGGCCCCAGTACGGGTTCATGGGGTCGTTGAGGAGGCCCCAGGGGCCGTGGATGGGCAGGGGGGTCGGGACGGGAAGGGGGGCCAGGCTCCTCATGGCGCCGGGCACGAGCAGGTGGCGCGCGCAGGCCTCCACGGCGCTCCTGGCCCGTTCACCCTCCACGAGGCCCAGGGAGACCAGGAAGAGCTGGTTGGGCCGCAGGTGGCCGTCGGGCCGGGCCTGGACGGCGCCCACCCCCGGCGCGGCCTCCAGGTGGTCGTGGAACCAGCCCTGCTCCCCGTTCCAGAAGAGGTCCAGGGAGGCCTGGGCGCGGGCGGCCAGGTCCGTCCAGCCGGGGCCCAGGTGGCGCAGGAGGCGGATCCACAGGGCCTGGATCTCCACCGGGTAGCCCTGCCTCGGGGTGCCGGCGGGGTAGTTGGTGTCCATCCAGGTGAAGTGGGAGGGGCTCCACACCAGGCCGCTCTCCGGGTCCACCCGGATGCCGTTGGGGGTGCCGTCCCGGTAGCCCCGGGCGATGGCCTCCAGCACGGGTCCCAGGTCCTGGATGCCGGCCTCCTCCACCGCCAGGGCGAACCACAGGGGGGCGTCGGAGGTGTCCCGGTCGGCGGTGGAATCGCCGTTGAGGGCGTTGGGCAGGGTGCCCCGGACCTCGAAGGCGGCGAAGGTCCGGAGGATCTCCCGCACCTCCCCGTCCATGCCCGCGGCGAGGAGGCCCCGGGCGGCGATGAAGGTGTCCCGTCCCCAGTCCAGGAACCAGGGGAAGCCGGCGATGACGGTGGAACCCTGGCCCCGGCGTGCCAGGAAGGCCCGGGAGGCGATGCGCAGGCGGCTGCCGAAGGGGTCCGCGGCGGCGGCGGGGGCCTCCACCGCGGGCGCCGCCTCCAGGGACGGGGGCTCGTCGGGATCGGCGCAGAGCACGAGGGTCGCGGTGGCGCCGGCCTCCAGGGGGATCTCGAACCAGCCCGGGCTCCAGGCGTCGCCCCGGTCCCGCATTCCGCGCCCGGCCTCCACGGGGTGGCCCACGTCCCGGCTCCATTCGGGGCCGGGGTGGTAGCGGCCCCGGTCGCTCCAGGCCAGGAGCCGGCGGTCCTGGGCCGGCTGGAAGCGGAAGCCGGCCCGGTCCTCCAGGACGGCGGTGGACCGGGTGAAGTGGAGGTCCGTGCCCTCCACGGCGACCGTCTCGTTGTGATAGCCCCGGTCCTCCAGGTCCAGGCGGAGCACGAGGGACACCCGGGCCCCGGCGGGGAGTTCCCGGCCCCGGTCGGCGGGGCCCTCCCGGCGGGTGAGGCGGGCCACGACGGTGTTGCGGCCGGGGAGCATGTCCACCCGCAGCTCGACGGCCACGGTGCGGCCG
>DATGXY010000170.1:0-5445 GCA_035298525.1 Holophaga sp. | reverse complement strand
GGAGGGCCTCCTGGCCCTGCCCTGGGGGCCCCGCTGCGCCGCGATCCTCGGCCATCTCCTGGGGGACGAGTACGGCCGGGAGGAACTGGAGGCCGCATCCGCCGCGGCCCTGGACTTCCCCGTCCCCCTCGTTCCCGCGGGCCGGGGCCTGCACGCCCTGGAGCTCTTCCACGGTCCCACCCTGGCCTTCAAGGACTTCGGGGCGCGCTTCCTGGCGCGCATGCTGGCCCTGGAGGGGACCCGGGAGCGCCTCGTCCTCACCGCCACCTCCGGCGACACGGGGGCGGCCGTGGCCAGCGCCTTCCACGGCGTGGCCGGCTTCCGGGCGGTGGTGCTCTACCCGGCGGGGCGGGTGACGCCCCTGCAGGAGCGGCAGTTCGCGGCCCTGGGCGGCAACGTGCTGGCCCTGGCGGTGCGGGGCTCCTTCGACGACTGCCAGGCCCTGGCCAAGGGGGCCTTCGCGGACGCGGAACTGGTCCGGCGCCTGGGCCTGGCCTCGGCCAACAGCATCAACATCGCCCGGGTCCTGGCCCAGGTGCTGTACTACTTCGAGGCCGTCGCGGCCCTGCGCGGGGCGGGGCGGGGCACCCCCCCCGTGGTGGCCGTGCCCTCGGGCAACTTCGGCAATCTGTACGCGGGGCTCCTGGCCAGGCGCCTGGGCCTGCCCCTGAAGGCCCTCGTGGCCGCCACCAATGCCAACCGCACCGTGCCCGACCACCTGGACACGGGCGAATACCGGCCCCGGCCCTCCCTGGCGACCCTTTCCAACGCCATGGACGTGGGTTCGCCCAGCAACTGGGAGCGGGTCCTGGCCCTGCACGCCGGGGACCTGGAGGCCCTGCGCCGCGCCCTGCGCTGGGGCAGCGCCGGCGACGAGGCCACCCTGGAGAGCCTCCGGGCCCTGCGGGACGGGGGCTACCTGGCCGATCCCCACGCCGCCGTGGCCGCCGCCGTGCTCCGGGAGCGCCTGCGCCCCGGGGAGGTGGGGGTCTTCCTGGGAACGGCCCATCCCGCCAAGTTCCGGGAGATCCTGGAGGAGGGCCTGGGCATCCGCGTGGACCTGCCCCCGGCCCTGGCGCGCCTGGAACGCCTGCCCATCCTGGCCGAGCCCCTGGAGCCGGAGCTGGGCGCCCTGAAGGCGCGCCTGGGGGCGTGACGGGAGGGCCGTCCGGGAACGAACCCGGCTGAGGCGCCTACCGGGGCCCTCTGAGGATCCGCCTCAGGAAGTGGAGCATATCGCCGCTCACCGCCTCCAGGGTCTCCCGCCGGTGCAGGTTGGCGCTGTACACGAACCGCACCTCCAGGCGCCCCGCGTTGATGTCCGCGGAAACGGAAAGGGGGTAGGGCCGCAGATTGGCGGGGTCGTGGTCCAGGCCCGGCAGGTTGTAGGGCTTGTGGAAGAGGGCGCCCAGGTCCACCACGTCGTCCACCTTGCCCCGGTGATTGAAGAGAACCTCGGGCCGGGGGCCCGCCTGGAGGCGGCCCAGGAGGCCCGGGTCCGAGCCCAGGTGCCGGTACAGGAAGACGCTGTTGCCGGGTTGCCGGTCCAGTTGTTCGGACACCCGGCCCAGGATGGTGCCGGCGGGCTCGTCGGGATCGAGGCGCAGGAGGGTGGGGGTGTAGGTGATGAAGCAGCCCAGGGTGCCGCTCAGGTCCAGCCCCGCGGGGGCGGCGTCCCGGCCGTGCAGGAGGCGGTCCAGGAGCACCGTGTCCGTGCCCTGCCAGCGGGCCAGGGCGAAGGCCAGGGCACTGAGGAGGATGCGCTCGGCGGTGGCCCCGGGGATGCGGCTCCGGGCCAGGGCCAGGGTCTCCCCCTCGGGCAGGGTGGCCAGCACCTCCTGGGCCGAACCGTTGGTATTGGGGCCGGGTCCCGCCCCGGGGTCCCGGGGCAGGGGCGCGACACCGGCGGTGTCCAGGCGGGTCCAGGCCTCCACCTCCCCCACCACCCCGGGGGCGTTCACGTGGGCCCGCAGCCCGGAGGCCCAGGCCGCGAAGGACGCGGGCGGCGGGGGCAGGGCCCCGCGCCCCGCCTCCAGGCGCCGGTAGGCGGCGTCGAACTCCAGCCAGAAATTGCGCCAGGAGACCACGTCCATGACGAAGTGATGGACGATGAAGAACAGCTCCTGGGCCCGGCCCGGCCCCAGTTCGAACAGGAGCATGCAGGCCAGGGGGCCCCGCGCCAGGCTCATGCCGGCCTGGCATTCCCGGGCGTGGCGGGCCATGGCCGCGGCCTGCTGGGTGTCGGGCAGGTCGGCCAGGTTCACGGTGCGGAAGGAGAGGTTCGGCGCGGCTTCCGGCAGGATGCGGCCCCGCCAGCCCCCCTCCAGGTGCTCCACCCGGAGCCGGAGGGCGTCGTGGCGGTCCCCCATGCCCAGGAAGGCCGCTTCCAGCAGGTCCGGGGACAGGGGGCGCCGGGCCACCAGGACCCGGGAGATGTTCCAGGCGTCGGGGTTGCGGGAGCCGGGCTGGTGGAGGAAGCGCAGGATGAAGGGGGGCAGGTCGGGCAGGGGCCCCGCGGCGGCGGGCGGCGCGGCCTGGGGGGTCTCCTCCCGGGCGGCGGCGGCCAGGGCCTCCAGGTCGGGGCAGCGGAGCAGGTCCCCGGGGGCGATGAGGATGCCCCGCTCCGCCGCGAGCATGCACACGTTCATGAGCGTGAGGGAATCGCCGCCCAGGTCGAAGAAGTTGTCCCGGAGCCCCACCCGCGGGGCTTCCAGGATCTCGCTCCAGATGCGGGCCACGGCGCGCTCCATGGGCGTTCGGGGCTCCTCGTGGGGAGGGCCGTCCTGGAAGTCCCCGGGGGTGGGCGGGGGCAGCGCGCGCCGGGCGATCTTCAGGTTCTCGTTGAGGGGCATGGCCTCCAGGACCATCCAGCCCGCGGGCTGCATGTAGTCGGGCAGCCGCTGGCGGAGCCAGGCCCGCACGGGGCCCAGGGAGAAGGAGGCGGGGTCCTCCACCGTGAGGTAGGCGAAGAGGCGGGATTCCCGCTCCCCCGCGGCGGTGGCGGCGCAGACCGCGTCCCTCACCCCGGGGGCCTGGCGCAGGTGGCTCTCGATCTCCAGCAGTTCGATGCGCTGGCCCCGGATCTTCACCTGGAAGTCGCGCCGGCCCAGGAACTCGATGGCCCCGCCGGGGCCGCGCCGGCCCAGGTCCCCCGTGCGGAAGAAGCGGTCGCCGTCCAGGTCCAGGAAGGCCCGGGCCGTGAGTCCGGGCTGGTTGAGGTAGCCCTGCATGAGGCCGGGCCCGCTGAAGCAGATCTCCCCGGTGGCGCCGTCGGGGACGGGCGCGCCGTCCTCCCCCAGCAGCACGCAGCGGGTGCCGGGGAACGGGCCCCCCACCCAGGGCCGGTCCACCACCGCGTCCCGGGGGGCGGGGTGGAAGCAGCCCATGCAGGCGATCTCGCTGCAGCCGTAGAGCACGAAGACATCGGCCCGCCGGAACAGGGCCTTCACGCCCTCGATCAGCTCGCCGGGCACGATGTCGCCCCCCGAGGAGAGGTGGCGGACCCCGTCGAAGGCGCCGGGGGCCACGTGGCCGTCCCGGGCCAGGCGCAGGAGGCCCTTGAGGAGGGCGGGCCCCACGTGGGCCACCGTGGACCGGCTCAGCGCCGCGGCCAGGCGCGGCAGGTCCATCACCTCCTCCCGGGGGAGGATGGCCAGGGTCGCCCCGGAGGCCACGCTGCCCAGCAGGTCGAAGAGGCTGATGCTGAAGGAGGCCTTGGCGATGGTCACCATGCGGTCCCCGGGGCCGAACCCGAAGAGGCGGATGGCGGAATGGACGTAGTAGGCCACGCTGCCGTGGCCCAGGGCGATGCCCTTGGGCTGGCCCGTGGTGCCCGAGGTGTAGAAGACGCAGGCGGGGAGATCCGGGGGCGTGTCCACGGCCGGGGCCTCCGGGGCCGGAACGCCCGGCTCCGGCTCCGGGAACGCCCAGGGCCCGGCCAGGACCCCGTCGAAGGCCTCCATCAGGTCCGGCTGGGAGAGGGTGAGCGCGGGCGCGGCGTCCTCGAGGATGCGCCGGATGCGCTCCCGGGGGTGGTCCGGGTCCAGGGGCACGTAGGTGGCGCCCGCCTTCAGGATGGCCAGCAGGGACACCAGGAGGGGGATGCCGGGGCGCAGGCACACCGCCACCCGCGCGCCGGGACCCCCGCCCCGGGCCAGGAGCCCGTGGGCAAGCCGGCTGCTCTCCCCGTCCAGTTCGCCGTAGGTGAGGCTGGCGCCCCCGCAGGTGGCGGCGACGCGGTCCGGAGCCTCCCGGGCATGGCGGGCGAAGGCGAGGTGCACGGGCGCATCGGGAATGGGGGGCCTTGCCGTGTGCATGCTTGCCTAACTGCCTTGCTCCGGGCCGAGGCGTCCGAAATCGGGTGGGGGAGGACCTGGATCAGCGGCCCATCCGGGGACCCAGGTGAGGATTGAGGCTGGCTGCTCGGTGAAACTATAAGAGACTAGGTCCTGATTTCAAGTTATCAATCCGGGTTCCCGGGCGGAAAACGGCACCGCGACCGCTGGGGGCAGGTGAAAAACCGTCATTGAATTCATGGGCGCCCATGAGCCGACCGGGGTCCAGGTCCAGGAAAGGACCGTCCGGAACCCCGCCTCCTCCGGGACGGCCTGCCCAGGGCCTGCAGATCTGGAAATGGCTCAAATGATCAGAGCTTTTCTCCGCGAGCCGCTGCGAGGCAGATGGCTAGCCGCAGCAGCCGCCTTCGGGCCGCACCCGGGGCAGCACCTGGAGGCCTTCGGAGCCCCGGCGGGCCATGTCCTGGATGGTGACGTGGGCAAGGTTCTCGTCCAGGTGGGCCTTGGCCTCGCACCAGGCCCTGTCCAGGGGGCAGTCCCGGCGGCCCTTGGGGCATTCCTCGAAGCCCAGGATGCAGGCGTCCAGCTTCATGCGGTTGAGGATGGCCACCACCTCCCCCACGGTGATGCGCTCGGTGGAGGCCAGCAGGCGGTAGCCCCCCCGGGGGCCCCGGGCGGATTCCAGGAGCCCGGCCTCCGCCAGGTGGTGGAGCACCTTGGAGAGGTACGGGGAGGGGAGCCCGGTGCGTTCCGCCAGGTCCCGGGCCTGGGCAAAGCCTTCATCCGTCCTCATGGCCGAGAGCACGCGGATGGCGTACGCGGTTCCGGCGCAGAAGAGCATGGGGGGTCCTAGGAGAGGTGGCAGGACCTGCAGTCGGGCCGGCCGGGGTGGGGGTTGCGGCGCATGCCGGGATGGCGCTCGCGCCCGTGGCATGCCTGGCAATTCTCCCGCATGTGGACCGGGTGGGGAAGGGCCGGAGGGGCGCCGAGGGTGGCGCGGACGCCCCTCCCGGGGCCGGGGAAGCTCCGCCCGGCCCCGGCCCGGGGATCGGGCACGTGGCAGGCCTGGCACCAGCCCTTCACCCGGTGGGGGATGGCGGGGACGCCGTCCTTGCGCTCCGCGCCGTGGCAGTCGGTGCAGGCGGTCCCC
>DATGXY010000169.1:0-9124 GCA_035298525.1 Holophaga sp. | reverse complement strand
CCGTCCTCCTCCGGGGCCTCCGGGGCCGGGGGGGCATCCGGGGCGGGCGCGGCGGCCTCGGTGCGGGCGGGAGCCGCGGCCTCACCGGCTTCCCGCCGGGGGGCGGATTCCACCCCGGCATCCGGCGGGGAGGGCCGGTTGGACCGGTCCGCCCGGGAGGCCGGAGCGGGCCCCTTGGGCGCGTTCCGGGCCACCGGTTCGGCCCCCTGGGCCTGGGCCGCGGAGCCCTGGGAGGCCCCGGTCCCGGTCAGGGAGCCGATGAGGTTGGAGAAATCGCGTGAATCCGGGGCGGAGGAAGCCTCCCGACCCGGGGTCGCCGGGGCGGAATCGACCACGCCAGTGATGGCAGGGAGCATGGGACCTCCACCCGGCTCTCAGCCGGGTGGACATCCTCCGCACAGGTCATGCCGGAACGACCGGGCAGAATGGGCCGGGTGGAACCTCAGCCCTCGGTGGGGCCCTGGGGTTCGCCGGGCACCTGGGGCTTCCGGCTCCGGGAGGCTTCGCCGCCCTTGCGGCCGATCTCCTCCATGTGGGACCGGTCCTGGCTGACGGCTTCGCCGCCCTTCCGGCCGATCTCCGCCATGTGGGAGCGGTCCCGGCTGACGGCGGTGCCGCCCTTCCGGCCGATCTCCTCCATGTGCGTCCGGTCCTGGCTCACGGCCTCGCCGCCCTTGCGGCCGATGTTGGCCATGTGGCTGCGATCCTGGCTGACGGCTTCGCCACCCTTGCGGCCGATGGCCGCCATGTGTTCCCGGTTGCGGCTGACCGACTGGCCACCCTTCCGGCCGATCTCGGCCATGTGCTCCCGGTTCCGGCTGACCGACTGGCCACCCTTGCGGCCGATCTCGGCCATGTGCTCCCGGGCGGGAATCTCGCCGCCGGGGACGGGGGCGGGGTTCGTCGTGAGGTTTTCGTCGTTGTTGGCTGCCATGGTGACCTCCACTTCTTCAGTTTTCTGGGACCGGGGGGCGAAAGGTTTCCCGGCCTGCTGGAATAGTTGTTTAAAAAAGCAATTAAATACATATGCTCAGCTTAAATATAGGTCGGTTATGCCAAAGTGCCTCCTTGAAATAATTGAAGATGAAGAGGTCAGGCTTTCGGGCGGGTGATGCCCACCCGTTCCGAAAGAACGGCGGCCAGCTTGGCGTCCTTGTTTTGCTGGTTGGCCAGCTGGTCCAGGATCTTGGCGGCCTTCTTGGCCTGCATGCCGGCAAGCAGGCTGACGGCCACCTCCTGGTTGAGGGCGGCCAGTTCCTTGAGGGCCGGGGCGGCGCTCACGGGGTCCATCTGCTCATAGGTCTTGATGAGCTGGGCGTCGATGGGGGGGCGGGTCCGCAGGGCCTCCAGCTTGGCCTGGGCCTCGGCCAGGGCCTTTTCCCGGTTCTGGAGGTCGGCCCGGTCCCGGTCCAGGGTGCCCTGGAGGGTGGCCAGGCGGTCCTCCAGCTGCTTCAGTTCCGTTTCCTTCTGGAGGGCGGCCTTTTCCCGGGCCTGGACCTTCTCGGCCAGTTCCCCCACCTTCACCCCCTCGGCGGGGGCGGGGGTCTGGGCGGACATCCAGATCACCCCGGCGGACAGGGCCAACGGTGCGATCACCCAGGCGATGTTCTTGGCGTTCATGGCAGCCTCACTGGTTGGATGCTTTTACTCGGGCGAAGTGATGCCTCAAAACGGCGATTTCGTCCATTTCCTTCGTCTCCTCCCGGAGGACCTCCAGGGCGTGCTGCTCCTGGCGGCGCTCCTTGAGGCGCTGGATGATCAGATGGTCCTGGTGGGCCTTGACGAGGGCGGCCCGGGCCTCCCGCACGCGGGCCTCCGCCTGCTTGACTGCTTCCACGGCCTCCAGGATGCGCCGCTCCAGGACCAGGAGCCAGCGTTCCACCGCCTTCAGGCGCTCCAGGTCCAGGACCTGGCCGGGGCCGGAGCGGCGGCTCTCGATGGCCTGGCGCTGGGTCTGCCGCAGCTCGCCCACCCGCACCTGGGCCTCGTCCCGGGCGGCGACCGCTCGTGCGACAGATCGCTTGGCCTCCTCCTCCAGGCTCCGCCGCACCCTGAGGAGGGCTTCCAGGCGGAAGCGGAACCGGGCGGCCATGCTAGGCCTTTCCCGCCGGCTTCAGGAAGGGGGTCAGGTCGATGCCGAAGATCTGGCCCATGGCCAGCAGGGTGGCCGGATGGTCGGAGCCCTCGGCCACGGCCTGGCGGAGGAAGGCCTGGATGGCGGGCTGGAACTGGATGGCCTGG
Organism: Holophaga sp.; assembly: GCA_035298525.1. GTDB lineage: Bacteria > Acidobacteriota > Holophagae > Holophagales > Holophagaceae > Mesoterricola. Next base: position 6,883 of record DATGXY010000169.1, on the reverse strand, counting down.
TCGATGTTGGGGCTGGAGCCCTTGGTGTAGGCCCCGATCTGGATGAGGTCCTCGGCGTCGTTGTACGTGGCCATGAGGTCCCGCATCTTGGCGGAGAGCTGCTTCTGCTCGGGGGAGGCGAGCGTGGAGAAGAGACGGCTGATGCTGGGCAGCACGTCCACGGCCGGAAAGTGGTTCTTGGCCGCCAGGCGCCGGCTGAGGATGACGTGGCCGTCCAGGATGCCCCGCACGGCGTCGGCGATGGGCTCGTTCATGTCGTCGCCCTCCACCAGGACGGTGAAGACGCCGGTGATGGAGCCCATGCCCTCGAAGGTGCCCGCGCGCTCCATGAGCCGGGGGAGGAGGGCGAAGACGGAGGGGGTGTAGCCCCGGGAGCTGGGGGGCTCGCCGGCGGAGAGGCCCACCTCCCGCTGGGCCATGGCGAAGCGGGTGACGCTATCCATCATCATGAGGACGTCCTGGCCGCGGCGCATGAAGTACTCGGCCACGGCCATGGCGGAGAGTGCGCAGCGCAGGCGGAGCAGGGGGGTCTGGTCGCTGGTGGCCACCACCACCACGCTCCGGGCCAGGCCTTCGGGGCCCAGGTCGTTGTCGATGAATTCCTTCAGCTCGCGGCCGCGTTCGCCCACCAGGGCGATGACATTCACCTGGGCGGAGGTGTTGCGGGCGATCATGCCCATGAGGGTGGACTTGCCCACCCCGGAGCCGGAGAAGATGCCGATGCGCTGGCCCTTGCCCAGGGTCAGGAGGCCGTCGATGCTGCGCACCCCGGTGGCGAGGACCTCGTTGATGCGCCGGCGCTGCATGGGGTTGGGGGGCTGGCCGTGGATGGGCACCCGCTCCTGCACCTCGATGGGGGGGCCGCCGTCCAGGGGCCGGCCCAGGGGATCGATGACCCGGCCCAGGAGGCCGGGGGAGACGGGCAGTTCGGGCTGGTGGCCCAGGGCTTCCACCCTGAGGCCGGGCCGGATGCCGTCCAGGTTCTCCACGGGCATGAGGAGGACATTGCGGTCCTGGAAGCCCACCACCTCGGCGGTGACCTGGCGGCCGTCGGACATGTGGATGGCCATCTGCTCGCCCACGGACCCCTCGGGCCCCCGGGATTCCACCACGAGGCCCACCACCTTGGATACGCGACCCAGCGCCTCCCCGGGGGGGAGCTGGGCGACGCTGCGGGCCAGGGCGGCGAGGTCCATCACCAGCCCTCCTTCTCCCGGGTGCGCTCGATGAGGTCCAGCAGGCGGGCCCGGCGGCGCTCCACGGTGGCGTCGATGACGCCCGTGGCGCTTTCCAGGCGGAGGCTGCCCCGGGACAGGCTTTCGTCCTCCCGCAGGGTGACGCCGGGAGGCGCGGCGGAGGGACCGCCCACCTCCTCCAGGTCCCGGGGGTGGATGAGGACGGTGACCCCGGGCCGGGCGGCCGGGTCTTCGGGGCTTTCGGGGAAGGGATGCAGATCCAGGACCTTGTCCAGGAGGGGCCGCAGGGTCTGGATGCCCTGCTGGATCTCCCGGCCGGCCAGGTACTCCCCGAAGGCCAGGGCCAGGGCCAGCATTTCGTCCTGGGCGGCCCGGCCGCACAGGGCCAGGGAGCCCGACAGGTCCTGCAGGGCCTTGTCCAGGCGCTGGATCTGGGCCCGGTACTGGCTCTCGCCGAAGGCGCGCCCCTCGGCCTCGCCGGCGGCGAAGCCCTCCTCGTAGCCCCGCTGGGCCACGTCCTGGGCGTCCCGCTCCGCCTGCTGGAGCTTCTCGTAGATGATCTGATCCACGGAGGCCAGGCGCCGGGCGTCCTCCTCGGGGGTGGACAGGTTGGCGGCCAGGGGATCGTCCCCCTCGCCCTCCTCCTCCTCGGGAAGGGGGGGCATGTGGGCGGCGAAGTAGGGGAAGGCCTCGATGGCCTCCAGGTCCACCTTGCGGGCGGGGATGAAGCGCTCAGCTGACATAGTCGTCCCCGCCGCCACCGCCGATGCTGATGACGCCCTCCTCCTCCAGCTGGCGGACGATCTCGACGATCTCGTGCTGGGCCTTCTCCACGTCCTTGAGCTTGACGGGACCCATGAACTCCATTTCCTCCTTCATGAGTTCCACGGCGCGGCTGGACATGTTGCGGAAGAACTGGTTCCGCAGTTCCTCGCTGGTGCCCTTGAGGGCGGTGGTGAGGCTCTTCTTGTCCACCCGCTTCAGGATCTCGGCGATGCCCAGGTCGTCGATGAGGAGAATATCGTCGAAGACGAACATGAGATCCCGGATGCTGGCGGCCAGCTGGGGGTTCTCGTTCTCGATCTTCTCCAGCACCACCCGGCCCGTGGTGCGGTCCATGCGGTTGAAGAGCTCGGCCACGGCCCGGACGCCGCCGTAGGCCTCGGTGGCGAAGGATCCCAGGGCCTCCAGCTTCTGCTCCAGGATGAGGGAGATGCGGCGCACCACCTCGGGGCTGATCTCCTGGAGGTTGGCCATGCGCATGGCCACGTCGGCCCGCAGGGCCTCGGGGAGGCTGGCGATGAGGTCCCCGGCCTGGGAGGCGTTGAGGTGGGCCAGGATGAGGGCGATGGTCTGGGGGTGCTCGTTCTGGATGAACTTGGAGAGCTGCTGGGGGTTGGCGCGCTCGATGCTCGAGAAGCCCGCGGAGGACTCCAGGGCCTTGGTGAGGCGGTCGATGATCTTGCGGGCGGCCTCGGGGCCCACGGACTTGATGAGGAGCTTCTTGGCGTACTCGATGCCGCCCTGGGCGATGTAGGTCTTGGCCAGGGTCATGGTGTGGAACTCTTCCAGCACCTCGTCCGCCGTTTCGGGCTGCACGTGCCGGGTGAGGGCGATCTCCTTGGAGATGTTCTGGATCTCGTCCTCTTCCAGGAACTTGAAGATCTGGGCCGCGGTCTCGTCGCCGAGGGCGACCATGAGGACGGCGGCTTTCTGGGCGCCGGAGAGCTTGGTCATCCTATCTCCCGTCCTCGATCATCCAGCTCCGCACCAGGCTGGCGACGGTCTCGGCGTCGCTGAGGGTGCTTTCCTGGATGCGCTTCTTGATGAGGGTGCGCCGCTGGGCCTCGGGGGCGCTGGAGGCGCCCTCGGCGTTGAGCTCGGCCTCGATCTCGGCTTCCAGCTCCGCCATGGACTTGAGGGGCGTGAACTTGCGGGGGGCGGGGGAACCGCCCTCGCCGGTCTCGCCGCCTCCGCCGCCGCCGGCCACCCGCACCCGCAGGGGGGTGGGACGGTTCAGGGCAGCGGACAGGCGCTTGAGCATGGGCAGGATCACCAGGAAGAAGATGACAATCCCAAGGATGATGTATCCAAGCTTGGGCGCCAGTTCCCATCCCAGGTTGATCCAGCGCTGCTGCTTGGCTTCCTGCTCTTCCTTGGGATTGGTGGTGGGCGCGAAGGCCATGTTCTCCACGGTCAGCTCGTCGCCGCGCTTGGCCTGGATGCCCACGGCCGAAGCCACCTGCTCCTTGATCTTCTTCAGTTCCTCGGCGGTGCGGGGGGTGAGCTTCTCGACGGGATTGCCCTTGGCGTCCTTCTCCCAGCGGGTGGCGTCATCCACGATGACGGCCAGGGAGAGGCGGCGCACGTTGCCGGGGGCCTGCTCCACGGAGCGGAGGGTCTTGGAGATCTCGTACTGGGTGGTGGTCTCTTCCTTCTTCTTGTTATCCGTCCCCGGCTGGGCCGCCGTGCCCTGATTGATGGGGGGGACATTGGAGGGGGTGCCGGGCACGCCGGCCACGCCGTCGCGCTTGTTCTCCTCCTCCTTGAGGGTCCGGACGCTGCGCTCCACCTGGCCGGCGGGGTCGAAGGTCTCGGAATTGGTCTTCACCTTGTCGAAGTCCAGGTCCACCCGCGCGGTGGCCCGCACCTTGCCGATGCCCACCACGGGCTCCAGGAGGGCCGTCACCTGGCGGACGAGGTACTCCTCCTCCTCCCGCTGGGCCTTCTTCTGGGTGTCCGAGGCCCCCACCATGGGGTCCCGGCCGGTGCGGCTGAGGATGCGGCTGTGCTGGTCGATGACCACCACCTGCTCGGGCTTGAGGCCCTCCACGCTGGCGGCCACCAGGTTCACGATGGCCTGGGTGTTCTCGTCGGGCAGGGGCCGGCCCCCCTTCAGCTTGAGGAGCACGGAGGCCTTGGCCTCCTCCTTCTCCGTGGCGAAGGGGCTGTCGTTCTGGGGGGTGATGTGCACCGTGGCCCCCCCCACCTGCTGCAGGGCCATGATCGTCTTGGCCAGGTTGGCCTCCAGGGCCCGGCGGTAGAGGATCTTCTGGGTGAAGTCCGTGGTGGTGAGGCCGGGGCTCTCCAGCTTCTCGAAGCCGATGCCCTCCCCCTGGGGGAGGCCGTCGCCGGCGAACTTGAGGCGGAGGTCGCCCACCCGCTTTTCGGGGACGCTCACCGTGCGCTGGTCCTGGCTGAGCTCGTACTTGATGTTTTGCTTCTTCAGCTCCTCCACGATGCGGTTGGCATCCTGGGGGGGCAGGTTGCTGAAGAGGACGCCCATGGTCTCCTGCCCGGCATAGATGCCGAGGCCGGCCAAGACCAGGAGGGCGGTCAAGCAAATGGCGGCCACCATCCCCTTCTGGGTGCCGGTCATGTTCTCGAGCGCGCTGGTGAATTGCTGGGTGACGCTGGGTTCGTCGGCCATGGAATCCTTTCGATGGCCGGGACGCTAGGGCGTCACATCTGCATTCGCATCACTTCCTGGTAGGCGGAAACCAGCTTGGAGCGAACGGCCATCATCATCTGGAAGCTGACATCAGCCTTCTGGACCGCCAGAATCGCCGTGTGCATGTCAGTGGAATTCCCACTAATCAAGTTCCGTGCCTCCTGGGCGGAGGTCTCCTGGGCGGCGCTCACCTCCTGGAGGGCCTGCTTCAGGATGTCCGAGAACTGGGGGCCTTCCTGGCCTTCGGGCCCCTGGGCCTGCGGCTTCCCGCCGATCTGGGCGAGGGCGTCGAGGGAGGGGAGCTGGCTGGTGCTGATGGGGTTCATGGGGAACCTGGACCTTGTGCCTATTCAGGATGGGTGTTTCCGGGCCCGGGGGCCAGTCAGAATTCCGTCACGGATCCGGATCGCCGGACTCGGCGGAATTCGCCCATCACGTCACTCGAAGCAAATCCTGGGCCGAAAGCGCCATGGTGCGCACCGCCCGGATGACGGCCACGTTGGCCTCGAAGCCCCGGCTGGCCTCCGTGAGGTTCACCATTTCCTCCACGGGGTTGATATTGGGGTATTGGACGATGCCGTTGGCGTCCGCGTCCGGATGGGAGGGGTCGTACTTGGTGATGAAGGGTTCCTGGGATGCCTGGATCCCGGCAACCTTGACCCCGGTGAAGGGGGTGCCGTCCGCGGACGCGCCCAGGAGGGCGGTCTGGAAGACGGCGTCCTTGCGCCGGAAGGGGCCCCCCTGGGGGGTGCGGGTGGTTTCGGCGTTGGCGATATTGGAGGCGGCCAGCTGGACCCGGAGGCGCTGGGCGGCCATGCCCGAGGCGGCGATCTGGTTGATGGCGTCGAAGGTGCTCATCACTTGGCCGCGTCACGGATGGCGCTCATGACGAGCCGGAGCTCCGTCTGGGCGAGGTTGGAGGCGAACTGGTAGGTGGCCTGGGTCTTGGCCAGGGCGGCGGTCTCCCGGTCCAGGTGCACGTCGTTGCCGTCGTTGCGTTCGTCCTTGATATCGATGGGATGGATGATGGGGGGGGTGGAGACGGGGCCGGCGATCTCCCGGGGCTGGCCGGGGGTGGGACGGAACTGCCTATCCAGCTTTTCCATTTCCGCCTTGAAGGCGGCCTCGAAGTCGAAGTCCTTGGTCCGGTAGCCGGGGGTGTCGATGTTGGCCAGATTGGAGGCGACGAGGGCCATGCGCTGGCCGGCCAGGGTCATGCCCCGGGCGCTGAGCTGGATCATGGGGTTGTTTGATACGAGGTCGAACATCGGAGGTCCTGGGCTGTCCGGATCCGAATCCGGGGCCCATGGGGATGCAGGGTTCGTGCCGCATCCTGCAGGTTCCCGAGCGGGGTCCCCCTTGGTAGACTCCAGGGATACCGGGAGGAGCCAGCATGAAAATCAACCACCGAGACCACCAGGGCACCATCATCCTCTATCCCGAGGGCAAGATCACCCTCGGGGACGGCGACCAGGAGCTGGGCGAATCCGTGCGCACCGCCCTGGAGCGCGGCGCCCGCAGGATCGTGCTCAACCTGAGCAAGGTCAGCTACCTGGATTCCTCGGGCGTGGGCGAGCTGGTGGGGTGCTACACCTCCATCAAGAACAAGGGCGGGGACCTGCGGATCTGCGGCATGAACACCCGCATCTTCAACCTCATCACCATGACCAGCCTCCATTCCGTCTTCGACGTCAAGGAAACCGAAGAGGAAGCCCTGGCCGGGTTCTGAGCCGGGGGCCGATGCGCATCCCCCGGCCGGTCCATGCGTTCCTGGCCGTCGCCCTTTCATCGGGGACGATCCTGGCCGGGGTGGAGGGGGAGCGCCTCGAGATCGTGGGCGGCAGTGCGGACGACCAAGCTTACGCCCGCGCTGCCGCCGGCTTGCTTCCTGGGGGCCTCCGGCCCCGGGGCTTCGATCCGGACCGGGCCCTGGAGGCCATCCGCGCCACGGACCGGTTCCGGGCGGTGGAGGCCGAGGGCGGCAGGATCCGCCTGGAACCCTGGGCCCCCCTGGCGGAATTGAAGTGGCGGGGGGACGCCCCCCCGGCGCTGCGGAAGGCCATGACCGGGCTGCCCCGCAAGGGGGACCGGGTCGGGGACCTGCGCATGGCCGAGCTGGGGAACCAGGCCCAGGAGCGGCTCAGGGCGCTGGGCTGGCCCAAGGCGCAGGTGAAGGTGCTGCGCGAGGCGGGCGGCGCCCGGATCCTGGTGGCGGTGGAGGCGGGCGCGCCGGACC
>DATGXY010000168.1:0-30382 GCA_035298525.1 Holophaga sp. | reverse complement strand
GGGGACCTCCCCCAGGCACACGTCCACCCCCAGGAGCCGGCCCACGTGGGCCGTGGTGTCCCGGGCGTCCCCCGAGAGGAGCAGGGTGCGCACCCCCCTTCCCTTCAGGGCCGCCACGAGCTCCGCGGCCTCCTTCCGGGGGGCGTCGCCGAAGGCCAGGGCCCCGCAGGGGCGGCCGTCCACGGCCCCGAAGACGACGGTGAAGCCCTCCGCCTCCCAGGCGGAGGCCAGGGCCTCCGTTTCGGGGGCGGGGGCGGCCCCCTCGGCCTCCATGAGCCGGCGGTTCCCCGCCGCGACCCGGTGGCCGGCGACGGAGCCCCGGATCCCCTGCCCTGGCAGCACCTCCACCCCGGAGGCGTCCTGGAGGGGGAGCCCCAGCTCCCGGGCGCGGGCGTTGATGGCGTGGCCCAGGGGGTGCTCCGAGTAGGCCTCCAGGGAGGCCACCAGGTCCAGGCGGTCCAGGGCCTCGCCCCGCACCTTGAAGACCCCCTCGGTCACGGTGCCGGTCTTGTCCAGCACCACGGTGTCCACCTTGCGGAAGGTCTCCAGGACCCCCACGTCGCGGATGAGGATGCCCCGCCGGGAGGCCGCCCCCACCGCCGCCGTGGTGGCCAGGGGGGTGGCGATGCCCAGGGCGCAGGGGCACGCGATGACGAGCACGGCGATGGCCCTCAGCATGGCCTCCGTGGCCGGAAGACGGGCCAGGAGACAGCCACCCAGGGTGGCCAGGGCGATGGCCAGGACCACGGGGATGAAGAGCCGGGCCACCCGGTCCACGGTGCGCTCCAGCTGGCTCCGGTTGGCCAGGGCCCCCTCCACCGCCTTGACGATCTGGGCCAGGGAGGAATCGCTGGAGGCGTGGGTGACCCGCACTTCCAGCACCCCCGCGCCGTTGAGGCTGCCGCAGACGACGGCGTCGCCCGGGCCCCGGGGCCGGGGTTCCGATTCGCCGGTGATGACGGATTCGTCCACGTCCGAGGCGCCGGCCACGACGGTGCCATCCGCGGGGATGCGTTCCCCGGCCTTCACGAGGAAGACCATGCCTGGCTGCAGCTCCTCCACGGCGAGGAAGCGGTCCTCCCCCTCCGACCGGACCCGGGCCTTGCGGGGCAGGAGCCGGTGCAGCATGGCGATGGCGCGGGCGCTGCGGTCCTTGGCGGCGCGCTCCAGGGCCTTGCCCAGGAGCATGAGGGTCACGATGGCGCAGGCCGTGTCGAAGTAGTAGTGCCGGCCCCCCAGGAAGGCCTGGACGACGCTGTAGGTGAAGGCGGCGGCGACGCCCGTGGTGATCAGGGTCTCCAGGCGCAGCTTGCCCTGCTTCAGGCCGTACCAGGCCAGGCGGTGGATGGGCCACGCGCTCCAGGTCACCGCCGGCAGGGCCAGGGCCATGAGGATGAAGGGCACCGCCCGGCGCGCGCCCTCGGCGATGCGCTCGAAGAAGCTGGCGTAGACCACCAGGCTGAAGAGCATCACGTTCATCCAGAGGAAGAAGGCGATGCCCAGGCGCAGGGTCATGTCCTGCCAGCCCTTGCGGTCAGCCTCCCCCTCGGTGCCGTAGGGCACGGCCCGGTAGCCCAGGGAGGCGACCCGCTCGGGGATGGCCGTGGGGGGCACGTACTGGGGGCAGTACGTGATGCGCAGCAGATCGGAGGTGAAGAGCACGTCCACGGCGACCACCCCGTACTCCCGGGCCAGGGCCTGCTCAACGAGCCATCCGCAGGAGGTGCACCACAGGCCCGAGAGCTGGTACAGCCCCTCCCGGGAGGGTGCGTCCTCGGGGATGGGCGGGCGCCCCTCCGCGTTGCCCGCGATGAGGCCCATCTTCAGGCTCTGGAGGTACAGCTCCGTGTTCCTCAGGTCCTCGCCCGCGGCCACGGCCCCGCTCTCCACCAGGATGGCGTATACGTTCATGCACCCCGTGCAGCAGAAGGTGCGCGGCGCCTCCAGGAACACGCGGGTGCATGCCCCCGGTCCCGCGGGCGTGCCGCAGAGTTCGCAGGGATCGCCCTTGGACATGTCAGCGCGCGACGGCCTTGCCCTGCTCGTCCAGCATCACCACGGTGGTGTGGCGGGAGATGCGCCAGGTCGCCACGAGGATGCCGATGAAGAGGACGAAGATGGCCCCGAAAAGGAAGAGATAGGGCCGTCCGGCCTTGCGCTTGTCGTCCATGTCAGTTCCTCGCCGCGGGCATGATGAACATCATATCCGCACCATCCGATCCATTGCGGTCCGAGGATTGGATCACGACCCGGATGGGGTTCAGTTCCTGGGCGCCCGGCCAAGTGGCGGGGGCGATGATATCGAAGGTGCGCTCCAGGCTCTGGCCGGGTTCCAGGGTGAAGGGATTGGGCTCCAGCCCCACCTGCACGCCGGGCAGGCGCTCCACCCACACCTTCACCTGCACGGGGCGGGAGAGGCGGCTGGCCAGGTTCATGCGGACCCGGTTGGCGATGCGCCCATCGGGCAGCTTGGTGAAAAGGGTGGTGCGGTCGGGGCTCAGGCGCATGAGCACGGGCTTGCGGCCGTAGATGGCCACGCCCAGGGCGCACAGGTAGGCCACCATCACGGCCAGGATGCCGATGCGCTTGGCGTCCCGGATGCCCCAGCGGCGGTACCAGGGCTCCGAAGCGTCCCGCCCCTTGCCGCCGCCCCAGGAGTAGCTGATCAGGCCCTCGTGCCCCACCCGCCGCAGCACGTCATCGCAGGCGTCGATGCAGTCGCCGCAGTGGACGCACTCGATCTGGAAGGGGCCCTTGCGGATATCGATGCCCATCTCGCACACCCGCACGCACTTCTTGCATTCGATGCAGGCGTTCGTGGGGTCCCGGTACTCCACCAGGAGCGACTGGCGGTCCTGGAGGAAGCCCTGGATGTAGCCGTAGGGGCAGATGGTGGTGCAGAACTTCTGGCGCAGCAGGACGAAGTCGAGGAAGGTCAGCAGGGTCACCGTGGCGCCCGTGATGCCGGCCACCGTCACCAGGTCGAAGTGGAGGAGGCGCCCCAGGAGGTCCCGCGGCTCGACGAAGTAGGCCGTGAAGATGAAGGCCAGCACCACCGAGGCCGCCGCGAGGATCGCCAGGAAGATCCCCTTGCCCAGGATCCTGCGCAGGTTCGCGGAGACCTTCGCATTCTGCGCCAGGGCCGCCGCCCACCGCTCCACCGACACGCTCCACTCGCTGAAGATCATCTGCGGGCAGGCGTAGCTGCAGTAGATGCGCCCGTACACGATGGCCATGGCCGCCACCACGAACATGGCGAACATGGTGGCGAAGAAGATGATGCTGAACTCGCTGATGAGGATCTCGGCCCCGCCCAGGAACACCCGCTGCCGGGGGATGTCCACCCGCATGAGGTTCGTGAAGGGAAGCGCGAGGAAGACCAGGAAGAAGAGCAGGTGCACCCGCTTGCGCAGCTTCATGTGGTCCTTCCCCGACGGGGGGAGGGGCTCCCGCTTCTCGGAGAGGAGCCAGTGTCTGGCGGGGCGCGTCGTCTCGTTCATGGTCCAGTCTCTGCGGATGGCCATCCATCTAACTATATAGTTTAGCCTTCAAGGCCATCATTTTGGGCAAATGCTTGAAATTTCCCCCGCCCTTCCGGACGTGAAGGCGCCCCCTCCCGGGGGCGCCTTCCGGGGCCTTGGCGGCCTCAGTTCCGGTAGAGGATCCTGGGGTTGGGGGAGGGCACCGACACGCACTCCTTGTAGTGATCGAAGCGCTTCATGGTGATGGCGTGGGTCGGGCAGCGGGAGGCGCACATGGCGCACCGGATGCACGTGCTCTCGTCCTTCAGCATGATCCCGCCCATCTCGTCCTTGTCCTCGGCGCTCATGGCCTGGTACTCGGAAAAGCTGAGGTCGGCCCCGGCCTCCTCCAGCTTCGCGAAGGCGTCCTCGTCCTTGAGCCGGCTCAGGCCCACGAGCTTGATGAGGTCCTCGGGGCACACGTCCACGCACCCGTTGCAGGCGATGCAGGTGGAGGTGTCGAACACCGTGTTGATGTTGCAGCGCAGGCACCGGGCCCCCTGCTGGCGGGCCATCTCCTCGGGGTAGTTCAGCTCCACGATCTCCATGGAGGTGGCGCGGATCTCGCTGTCCAGGGCGGGGGCGTTGCAGCGCTCCGCGCGGTGCCAGCCCTCGGCCATGGTGTAGACGGCCGGGAGCCAGCGCTTGCGCACGACGACGTCCGTGCGGGTGCCCCGCAGGAAGTCGTGCATGCTGCGCGCGGCCACGTGGGCGGAGGCGATGGCGTCGATGAAGAGCCTGGCGCCGTGGGCGATGTCGCCGCAGGCGAAGACGTCGGGGGCCGTGGTCTGGTAGGTGTCCTTGTTCACCTTGATGAGGCCGCGCTCGGTCTCCACGCCGTCCCCGGGGGCCAGGAAGGAGAGATCCGAGGACTGGCCGATGGCGAAGACCACCGTGTCCACGGGCACGTCCTCGAGGGCCTCCTCGTCGAACTTCGGGTTGAAGCGCTTGTTCTCGTCGAAGACGGAAAGGCACTTGACCATGCGCATGGCCTTCACCCGCCCGTTCTCGACGACGATCTCCTTCGGGCCGCGGCGGTTGTGGAGCTTGACGCCCTCCTCCTCGCCCTCGTGGATCTCGATCTTGTCGGCGGGCATCTCCTCGAGGGACTCGAGGCACATGAGGTGGATCTCCTTGTCCCCGGAAAGGCGCAGGGCGCTCCGGGCGACGTCGTAGGCCACCTTCTCGCCGTGGCCCATGTCCTCCAGCGCGGCCTCGCGGTCCATGGCCTCGGTGGGACGAAGGGCGGAGCGGGCCACGTCGTAGGCCACGTTGCCGCCGCCCACCACCATCACCCGCCGGCCCATCTCGAGGGGCTTGCCGTCGTTGAAGGCGCGCAGGAACTCGATGCCGTCGTAGACGCCCGCGGCGTCGCCGCCGGGGATGCCCAGCTTTCGGCCGTTGGGGAGGCCCACGCCCAGGAAGACGGCCTTGTAGCCCTCGTCCCGCAGCTGCTGGATGGTGAAGTCCCGGCCCAGCTTCATGTTGCACTTCAGCTCCACCCCCATGGAGAGGATGGCGCTGATCTCGTGCTGGACCAGCTCCCGGGGCAGGCGGTAGACGGGCACGCCCGTCATCAACATGCCGCCGGGCTTCTCGTCGGCCTCGAAGACCGTGACCTTGTAGCCGATCTGCACCAGGTCATGGGCCACGGTGAGGCCCGAGACCCCGGCGCCGACGACCGCGACCCGCTCGAAGTCGCCCCGGTTGGGGGGCAGCATGCGCTGGTCGCAGAATTCCCGGTACTTGGCGTAGTCGCCCGTCTCCGGCCCGAACTGGGTCGTGACGAAGCGCTTGAGGGCGCGGATCGCCACGGGCTCGTCCAGGGACCCCCTGCGGCAGTTGGCTTCGCAGGGGGCCCCGCAGACGCGGCCGCAGATGGACGCGAAGGGATTGGTGGCCCGGGCGGCCCGGTAGGCATCCTCGTACCGTCCTTCGGCGATGGCGGTCACGTAGGCGCATGCGTCGGTGTTCACCGGGCACGCGTATTGGCACTTGACCATTTCCAGCCAGTACTGGGAGTCGTCCGGTACCCTGAGCTGCCAATTCCTGTCCACGATGCTAGTCCTCCTTGAAGGCCTTGAACGCGAAGATCACCGTGATCACCACGTAGATCAGCGCGAGGGCCGCGACCAGGTACTGCAGGCCGGGGCTCGTCTGGGAGACCTTGTTGAACTCCTGGACGTACTTGCCGCGGGTGGCGTGGCCCACGTCGCCCATCATCTGCATGACGATGTAGGCGGTGCAGCCCAGGCCGATGACGGGGAAGGCGAACTTGAGGAAGGGCGGGATATCGGTCCCCTTCCGCTCGGTCATCCATCCGCCCGCATATTCCTTCATTTCCTCGTGCTCACTCATGGGGTCTCCTTTCGGCGTCGTCTTCCAGCATGCGGTACTTGGGTTCCTCGCCGTCCTTGCCCCAGTATCCGTCCCGGGCGGTCTTCACGAAGAAGAAGGCCGCCAGGGCGAACATGAGCGCGAAGAACAGGTAGGCGAAGTACACGCTGGGCCAGGTGTAGTCCATGTCTACTTCTCGTAGTCGTTGTTGGGGCGCCAGTCCTTGGCGCGGCCGAGGCTCTGCATGTAGGCGACGATCGCCTCCAGTTCCTTGGGATCATTGGCGATCCAGGGGAACATGGGCATGATCGAGCCCTTGACGAGGTCGCGGGGATTGCGGAAGTGGGTGCGGTGCCACTGGGTGTCGTACTTCCCGCCCACCCGGGCGAGGTCGGGACCGGTGCGCTTGGTCCCGAACATGTGGGGGCTGTCGTAGACGAACTCGTCCGGGGTGGAGATGGGGGCGCGGACGCCCTTCCAGCCGTACCGGATGGTGTCGGCCTCGAGGGTGCGGATCTGCTGGGTGTGGCAGTACCAGCAGCCCTCGCGGACGTAGATGTCACGGCCCTTCTGCTCCAGGGGGGTGAGCTTCTTCAGCTGGCCCGTGGGGCCCTTGGCGGGGTCGGCGTTCTGGAAGGGCTGGCCCCAGCTCTTGTCCACCATGGGCGGCACGACCGTGGTCAGCAGGCCGCCGATGAAGAAGAGGACGAGGGAGGCGACGATGGCCCAGACGGAGGAGGTGTCGGCTTTTCTCAGCATGTTCGCTCCTTTCGGGCCCTTAGGCCGCAGCCTCGGTTTCGGGTCCAAGGGCGGTGGCCATGATGTTGTAGGCGAACATCACGATGCCTAGGAAGATCATCACGCCCGAGAAGAACCGAACCAGCCAGATGGGCCCGAGGGCCACGACGGTGTCGATGAAGGGGATCGTCACGTTGTTCCACTGCCAGCCCTGCCAGAAGCCGCCGAGCCAGAGGGTCACGAAGAAGCCCAGGCCGCCGACCATGATGAACCAGTAGCTCCAGTTGGCCAGGGCCTGGCTGAAGAGGTTCTTGCCGAAGATGCGGGGGCAGGCGTAGTAGGTGCCGGCGATGGCGAAGAAGCTGAAGGCGCCGAGCACGGCCATGTGGGCGTGGCCGGGGATCCAGTCCGTCTTGGAGACGATGGCGTTCACCGTGCGCAGGCTGTGCATGGGGCCCTGGAAGCAGGTCAGCAGGTAGAAGATGACGCCGGACATGAGGAACTTCAGTTCGACCTTGTCCCGCAGCTGGTGCCACTGGCCCTTCATGGTGACGAGGAGGTTGTACACCACGGCCCACACGGGGATGAGGAGCATGAGGCTGAAGGCGATGGCGATGGTCTGCAGCCACTGGCTGATGGGCCCGTGGAGCATGTGGTGGGCGCCGGTCCAGACGTAGACGAAGGCCAGGCTCCAGAAGCCGACCATGCTCAGCTTGTGGCTGAACAGGGGGGTGTTGGAAGCGCGGGGGATGAAGTAGTAGGCGATGGCCAGGCCCACGGGGGTGAAGATGAGGCCCACGGCGTTGTGCACGTACATCCAGTTCAGGTTGGCCTGGTTGACGCCCGTGGTGAGCAGGGTGGCGAAGTTGCCCGTGAGGTAGACGAAGGCGGTCCACAGCAGGCAGCCCATGATGTACCAGATGGACACGTACATGGCGTCGTACTTGCGCTTGAACACGGTCATGAGGATGTTGCCCGTGAACATGAGCCAGGCGACGACGACGAGCACGCTGAGCGTCATCTCCAGCTCGCCGTACTCGAAGCCCTTGTTGCGGCCCGCCAGCAGGCTGACCACGGCGCCGAGGACGATGATGTTCCAGAGGATGGCGTTGGCCAGGGCCAGCTTCTCGCTCCAGAGCTTCGTGCCGCAGAGGCGGGGCACGATGTAGTAGGTGAGGCCCATGTCGGCGCAAAGCAGCCAGCCGAAGAGCATGCCGTTCACGTGGAGGGGGCGCATGCGGCCGTAGGTGAGCCAGGGCGTGGTGGCCATGAGCTCGGGCCAGCAGAACTTGGCGGCGATGATGATGGCGATGATGCCCACGATGAAGAAGTAGGCGACCGAGCTCACCATGAACCACTTGGCCGCGGTGTCCTCGTGGACGATGGCGCCGGGAGCCGAGGATCCGGCTTCTGCGCGGGAGTACTGTTCCTGCATTACTGGCCCCCCTTAGGTTTGGGATTGAGGTTGCGAATGAAGTTCACGAGATCTCCCACGTCGTTGTTGCTGAGGCCATAGTCGATCCAGTTGGGCATGGCCGTGCCCTGCACGCCGTAGAGGATGGAGTCGAAGAGCCGCTTGTCGTCGACGCTGTCGAGGAACTGGGTGTTGCGCAGGTTCCGCGGCTTGGGAAGGATGTCCAGGCTGTTGGGGCCCTTGCCGTCGCCCTTCTTGCCGTGGCAGCCGGCGCAGCGGTTCTCGAAGGTCGCCCTGCCCCGCGCGATGCTCTCGGGGCTGGAGGCCACAGGGTTGGTGTCGGGGACGTTGTGGGGCTTGGGCTCGGTGCGGGGCTCCTTGGTGAAGGTGGCCTGGATGTAGGCCAGGAGCTCCTTGGCCTTGGCCTCGTCCAGCACCTTGCCCCAGGCCGGCATGGAGGTGCCGGCGACGCCGCCGCGGATGGACCCCACGAGGCGGGCCGTCGTCTTGGAGTTCATGAACCCGGCCTTGGTGAGATCCCGGGGGGCGGGGTCCAGGTGCTCGGCGATGGGGCCGAGGCCGTTGCCCTTCTCGCCGTGGCAGCGCAGGCACAGGGCCTTGTAGGTCGCCTCGGGCGTGGGCATGGGCGGCGGGACCTTGAGGCCCGCGAGGAAGGCGGTCATGGCCTTGAACTCGTCCTCCGTGAACCGGAAGGCCGGCATGATGGAATCCGGGATGTAGGCCTTGGGGCTCTTGAAGTGCCCCTCGATCCAGGCGGCGTCCTTGAGCAGGCCGACGAAGGTGAGGTCCGGGGCGACGAGGCCGTCCTTGGCGCCCAGCTTGTGGCAGGCGGTGCAGGCCCGGTCCGTCACGAGCTGCTCGCCCTGCTTGACCATGGTGGAGGCCTGGATGGCCACGGGCTTGATGTGGGCCTGGACGAGCTCCGCGCCGCCGGTGGCCCGGATGCGGTAGCGGTCCATTTCCGTCTCGGAGAAGTTCTTGCCCTTGCGGCTCTTGAGGAAGATCACGAGGGCCTTGATGTCCTCGTCCTTGAGCATGTTGAACTTCGGCATGATCGACGTGGCCAGCACGCTCTTGGGATCCTTGATCCGGGCGTAGAGGTAGTCGATCTTCCACTTGCGGCCGACCTCGGTGAGATCGGGGCCGATGGTGCCGTCGGAAAGGCCCTCGATGCGGTGGCAGCCGAAGCAGTTGGAGGCGTAGTAGAGTTCCATGCCGCGCTTGACCGTGGGGGTCCCCTTGAAGTCGGGCGAGGTGTGGCACTGGGCGCAGTTGGCCTCCATGTACTCCTTGCCCTTGAGCATGGGCCTGAAGTCCTTGCGCCAGTTCTCCTGCGTCGTGTAGCCCAGGAGCGGATCGGGCCAGAACTCGTCCTCGCCGTGGGCGTAGAAGGGGGAGAGCCCGCGGCCCTGGCCGTCATGGCAGACGGTGCAGCCGAACTCGTTGAACTTGTGGCGCCGCTCCCACTTGCCGTTCTTCTGGACGTCGCCCATGGCGGTGGAGTAGGGGTGGGCCTTCAGGGGCTCGGCGTAGGTGGAGAAGCGGGGATCGTCCACGGCCATGTGGCAGGTGACGCAGCGGTCGACGCGGGTCTCCCCGAAGTCGGCCACCACCTGCTGTTCGACGCGCGGCTTGCGGGCGTCCAGGGCCTGGCGCTCCGCGTCGGTCTTCGCGAGGCTCCGGGCCTGGCTGAAGTAGGCGATCTGGTGGGCCTCCCACTTGTGGGAGAACTGGTTGTAGAAGACGACCCCGTGGATGACGAGGATCAGGAACGTTCCGAGGGCGAGTGCGAATCTCATGTCTTGGACCTCACCAGGGCGTCACGAAGGCCCAGTTGGGACCCCGGAAGAACGTGCCGATGATCACGAAGACCACGTTGGCCAGCACGAAGGACAGGAAGATGGTGTTGGCCAGCAGCCGGTCGCGGCTGAACCACTTGCCCACGCCCTTGGGATTGCGGTCGATGTAGGGGGTGATGAGCAGGAGGCCGACGAAGATGCCTGGAACGCCGATGCCGCCCCAGAAGGCCGAGTAGCTGACCATCTCCTGGAGGCCCAGGAAGTACCAGGGCGCCTTGGCGGGGTTGGGCGGATGCATGACGTTCACCGGTTCCTCGAGGGGGGCGTTGAACAGCAGCGCCATGACGAGGATCGCCGAGAGGGTCAGGACGAAGACGAACAGCTCGGCCATGAAGAGGTGGGGCCAGCTGTAGACCGTGTTGTCGGGGATGTTGCCCACCTTGGTGAGGGGGCCGCGGACCAGGCCCTGCAGGCCGTAGGTGCGCTTGGGCTCGAGGAGCACCGGCTTGGGGTCGGGGGTGCCGGCCTTGGCCATCTCCATGGGCGGGGTGGGGTCGGCGTCGGCGGGCCGGGAGAGGCCGCCGTCCTTGCGGATGCGCCAGAAGTGGATGGCGACCATCAGCATCAGGACGCTGGGCAGCACGGCCACGTGCAGCACGTAGAAGCGCAGCAGGGCCTCCTGGCCGACGGTGGAGCCGCCCATGAGCAGGAACTGGATGTCCTTGCCGATCACGGGGGCGTAGCCGGCGATGGCGGTGCCCACGGTGATGGCCCAGAAGGCCAGCTGGTCCCAGGGCAGCAGGTAGCCCGTGAAGCTCATGAAGAGGGTGAGCAGGAAGAGGATGACGCCCACCACCCAGTTGAACTCGCGGGGCTTCTTGTACGAGCCCGTGAGGAACACCCGGCAGAGGTGGAGGAAGACGAAGGCCACCATGCCGTGGGCGCCCCAGCGGTGCATGTTGCGCAGGATGGTGCCGAAGGCCACCGTTCCCCGCAGGTCCAGCATCCGGTCATAGGCCTGGCTCGTGCTGGGCACGTAGTAGAACATGAGCAGGATGCCGGTGAGGATGAGGATGAGGAACAGGAAGAAGCTCACCAGGCCCAGGCCCAGGGTGTAGGCCGGGCGCAGGCTGTTCTTGTGCACCTTCACGGGATGGATGTGCAGGAAGAAGTTGGTGAAGCTGGTGCTCGATCGCTCCAGGTCATTGGAGGGCACGGGGTTGCGGAAGATGGACTTCCACACGTTGCCCGGCAGCTCCTTGAGCGTCGTCAGCATGGAGGGGTTGGCGTTGGCGCGGCTCATAGGGTCAGGTAGCTCCCGGGTGCAACCTCAATGTCCTTGTCGACTTCGATCTCGCCGTTGGGGGCCAGCGTGATCTTGAACCAGGGGAGGGGCTTCGGCGCGGGCCCTCCGGTCACGGTGCCGTCGGGATCGAAGCGGGAGCCGTGGCAGGGGCAGGCGAAGCCGGTGTCGGCCAGGCCCACGATGCAGCCCAGGTGGGTGCAGGTCGTGGACAGGGCCGCGATGCGGTTGCCCTCGCGCACCACGCAGATGCGGCGCGTCTCGAGGGCGATGCGGGTGCCGGCCGGATAGTCGTCGGGCTTGCCGATGGAGAAGCGCTGGGGCGCTCCGTACGTGGCCCGCGGCTTGATGAACACGAAATTGGAGATGGCGCTCAGGACGCCGGAGCCGACGAGGCCTCCCCCGGTGATCCAGGCCAGCGCCTTGCGGCGCGAGACGGCGGTGCGGGTCTCGCCTTCGCCGCTACTTCTTTTCAGATTGACCGCCATCCGCAGCCTCCCTTGTTGATTGCCGTGTGGTCTTGGCGTCCGACCAGAAGACCTGGTACTTCGCGTCCTCGATGTCCTTGAACCAGCCCCGCTTCACCGCGGCCACGAAGAAGCACGCGGCGCCCAGCCCCATGAGGAGGCTCGCGGCGATGGTGATCCAGGTCAGTTCCATCAAGGCTCTCCCAGCCGGCGGACATCCGCGGCGGGCGTGGAGGTATGCCCCGAAGGGGACCAGCACTTCATCCAGGACCTCATTGATTGCGTGGCACTATCGTGGGTATTTCGAAACTATTTCACAAGACCCTTTTATCGCATTTGTGACGTTTTTGGTAACAAATCATCCAAACATTGAAATAAAAGAAGTAATTTCGACTAATCGGATAGGTTTATCTGGAGAATTCCGGCATGGATATAGGCCATGAGACTCATTATCAAAACGAATCGATGGCCCTGGAATGACATGCGTTTGCACCGCTGGATGAAGGCCTGCCCCCCTTTCCCGCAGACAGGGCTCCGCCGCCGCCCCGGGGGGGCGGCGGACCGCTCTGGAGGCCCCTGGGGCGTGTTCGCTCGGTAGGAGGCCCCGCCCTAGGCCCGCGCCTCGCCGTGGATCTTCTGGTGGGCGACGACATGGCCGTGGGGGCCGACCGCGAGGGCATCGAAGCGGATCCCCTCCAGGTGCCGTTCCAGGGCCTGGGTCGCGCCGGCCCACACGGACTGGACGGGGCAGGCGGTGCTCAGGGGGCAGCCCTTGTGGCCGTCCACGCAGTGGTTCAGGGCCACTTCGCCCTCCATGGCCCGCACCACCTCCAGGAGGGAGATCTCCGCGGCCTTCCGGGCCAGGCGTAGGCCGCCGGCGGAACCCCGGGCCGACGCCAGGATGCCCTTGGCCACCAGGGGCCGGATCAGGCGCCGCACGAAGGGCATGGGCAGGTCCCGGGCCTGGGAGATCTCGGCGATGGAGACCTGGGCCCCCTCCTCGAGGCAGGCCAGGTGCAGGACCACCCTCACGGCATAATCGGTCTGGCGGGAGATGCCCAGCATGGTGCCTCTCGGAAGAAGCCCCATGATGCCACAGGCGGGGACGGGGCCATACCGGTCCCTCACCGTCCAGGTCACATTTCCCCGGCACCGCCTTGTCCGGGACCGCCGGCTTCCCCCAGAATGCCCTAGAGCCGGCGGCCGGAGCCGCGGGCCGGACCCAGGAGTCAACCGTGAACGTGCCCGAGCACCACCGGCGGTTCTGCCGCACCCACTTCCGCTTCGCCCTCGTCATGGTCGTGGTGGCCCTGCTCGTGGGAATCAGCTTCCAGGAATCGGCCCGCAAGGTGCTCGTCACCCCCCAGGTGCCCGTGGGCGCCCATCTGGAGTGGATCATCAGCCTGGCCCTGGTCCACGGCCATCTCTTCATCATGGGGGTGCTCCTGCCCCTGGCCTTCACCTGGATGGTCCACCTGGCCGCTTCCCTGGACATGGCCCCCATCTCCCCCGCCCTCCTGGCCTGGGCCACCCGGCTCTACATCCCCGGGGTCTGCCTCACGGCCCTGCTCCAGCTGGTGAAGGGGTACTGGTTCGTCCTGGGGGTCCGCCACGGCGGGGACTTCGCGCGCCTCAACGACTCCTTCCTCGGCGGCGGCCACGCCATGCCCCGGGTCCTGGCCTTCGGGGCGGCCCACGCCCTCCTGGGCGGCGGCTTGGCTCTCCTCGTGCTGGGCTTCTGGCGAGCGTTCGGGCGGAGGCAGGCAGGACAGGCCTAGGCAAAAGAAGCTATTTATTCAATCTGGCCCAAAGGACGTTGAGATCTATAATGGATGCAGCGTCTCCGTCCGGGAGGCGGGCCGTTCATCCCCGGCAGTCTTCGAACGCCCTCCCCCCCCGCCGCCGCTCAACGCTCCACCCGCTGGACCTCCTCCCCTTGAGGTGCCCATGAAGTTCCGTTCCCTCCTCCTGGTCCCCTTCGCCGCCCTGGCCCTGAGGGCGGACCTCCCCCCCGAGGTGCAGGCCAAGATCATCAAGGTCATCGTCTCCTCCAGCGGCGGCAACAAGATCGCCTGCGGGGACCCGGCCCTGAAGGCGGCCCTGGAGGGCGCCGGCCTCGTGGTGGATTCGGGGGCCCCCATCGTGTGGTCCACCAGCGCGGGCGAGGCCAAGAACCTGAAGGCCTTCGGCCGGCTCATCATCACCGACCGGCGGGAACTGGCCGGCTTCGCCTCCATCGTCATCCAGGACGACGGCGGGCGCCCCAAGATCATGCTCAACCCCGCCAACCTCAAGACCGCCAAGGTGCAGCTGAGCGACGCGGTCATGAAGATCGCCGAAAAGATCTAGTCATACGTATTTCATAAAATCGCCCGGAGGGAGCGCCTGCCCCCCCGGGCGATTTCCCTTTGAAGTCGGTCACGAATTTCGGACCAGGGGAGGCGGAACCCTCGCCCAGGGTATAGTCGATTGCGAGGCGTTCCCATTTGACGAGGATCCGTATGCCCCTTTCCCTACAGCGCCGCCACCCCGGCGCGTTCATGGCCCCGGTGGCCCTCCTGGTGGTGCTGGCCGCCTGTGACCGGGACCAGGTCAGCCGCTCAACCCCCGCCGCGCCGGCGCCCATGGCCCCCGCCGCCCCCGGCATGCCCCCGGCGGCGCCGGCCGGCATGTCCGGCGAGGTCCCCCCGCCCCCGGCCCCCGAACATCCGCTCAAGTGGACCCTCCCCAAGGGCTGGACCGAGACCGCGGGCGGCGGCATGCGCTTCGCGACCCTCAACCCGCCCGGGCCCGGCAAGATCGAGGTCTCCGTGGTGACCCTGCCCGGGTCCGCGGGGGGCGAGCTTGCCAACGTGAACCGGTGGCGGGGCCAGATCGGCCTGGAGCCCCTGGATGACAAGGCCTTGGCGGCCGCCCGAAAGACCGTCAAGTCCAAGGCGGGCCCCGTGGCCCTCTTCGACTTCACCAGCCAGGGCCAGGCCCAGACCCGCATGATCGTCGGGTCCCTCACGGCCAAGGACGGCAACACCTGGTTCCTCAAGCTGGTCGGCGACGCCGCCCCCGTCGGCAAGGCCAGCTCCGACTTCACGCGCTACCTGGAGAGCCTGCGCCTTGATTAAAGAGAGACTCACCCGCTGCTGGAACGGCCTCGCCTCCATGCAGGTCACCATCGTCGCCATGGCCCTCCTGATGGCCCTGGTCCTCCTCTGCACCCTGGCCCAGACGGACCTCGGCACCTTCGGGGCCGTCAACGTCTACATGCGCTCCTGGTTCGTGAAGCGCTGGTTCGGGTCCATCCCCTTCCCCATCCCCGTCTTCCCCGGCGGCGCCCTGGTGGGCCTGGTGCTGGTGTTCAACCTCACCGCCGCCCTGATCAAGCGCATCGACTTCAACTGGTCCAAGTCGGGCCTCTGGCTCGCCCACGCCGGGCTCATCCTCCTGGTGGCCGGCGAGTTCTCCACCGGCGCCTTCCAGGTGGAGACCAACATGTCCATCGAGGAGGGGCAGACCGTCAACTGGCTGGAGAGCCCCCGGGAATTCGAGCTGGCCGTCACCGACGTCACCGACCCCAACCAGCCGCAGGCCTACGGCATCCCCGAGACCCTGCTCCGCAAGGGCAAGGACGTGCCCCTCCAGGGCACGCCCCTCTCCATCAAGGTCAAGGCCTACTACCCCAACTCCACCCTGACCCGGGTGGCACCGGGCGAAACCGGCGCCGCCACGCAGGGCGTGGGCGCCCAGGTCCGCGTCGCCGAGGCCCCCCTGGCGGCCACGGAGACGGAGGTCAACATGGTCTCCGCCCTGGTGGAACCCGTGGCCGGCGGCCGCAGCTACGGCGTGTGGCTCGCCTCCAATGGCATCGGGGCCCCCCAGACCTTCACCCACGAGGGCCGCACCTACGCCCTGGCCGTGCAGAACCGCCGCTGGTACCTGCCCTACTCCCTCACCCTGAAGAAGTTCAGCCACGACGTGTACCCGGGCACCAACAAGCCCAAGAACTTCTCCAGCCTCGTGCACCTCTCCAACCCCGCCAAGAACGAGGCCCGGGACGTGCTCATCTACATGAACCAGCCCCTGCGCTACGAGGGCCGGGCCTTCTACCAGGCCTCCTTCGGCAAGGGCGACAAGCTCACGATCCTCCAGGTGGTCCAGAACCCGGGCTGGCTCATGCCCTACATCAGCTGCACCCTCATCACCATTGGCCTCCTCTTCCACTTCGGACTCACCCTCCGGCGCTCCATGAAGCGCCGCCAGGCCCAGCAGGTGACCGCATGAACCTGAACCGACTCGCCAAGTGGCTGCCGGCCGTCCTCGCCCTGGCCGCCGCCGTCTTCGCCATGCTCCCCCCCCGTCCCGTGCGCGGGATGGAGGTGGAGAAGTTCTGCCGCATGCCCGTGCTGGAAGGGGGCCGCGTCAAGCCCCTGGACTCCGTGGCCCGCAACGCCCTCCTCGTGCTCCGCAGCAAGCAGAGCGTCCGCTTCGAGGGCCGCACCATCGGCGCCGACGAGTGGCTCCTGGACGTGATGTTCCGGCCCGCCGTCGCGGACCAGCAGCCCGTTTTCCTCATCGACGACCCGGATGTCCTCGGCCTCCTGGGCAAGGCCCAGGAATCCGGCCGGTACTACAGCTTCGCCACCATCTCCCCGAACCTGCAGGAGGTGGCCCGCCAGGCCCAGGTGGCCAGCCAGGTGGAGCCCATCAAGCGCACCCGGTTCCAGGCGGCGGTGCTGCACCTGTATGACCGGCTGGAGCGCTACCACCGGCTCCGCAACTCCATCCAGCTCATGGAGACCCCCGGCCTCTACATGGAACTGGGCAACCTCCAGGGCCCCGAATCCGCGCAGCGCCACCAGGCCCTGCACGAGATGGCCCTCTTCCGCCCCCTGCCCCCCCTTCCCGGCCAGAACCCCGACGCCTGGCTCAGCGTCGGCCAGGGCCTGGACCAGGCCGCGGCCGGTTCCGTCCACCCCGCCCTGACCCCCCTGGCCCGGGCTTCGGCCGCCTACGTGCTGGGCGACGCCGGCAGCTTCAACGCCGCCGTGGCCGATCTCTCCCACCAGGTGAACAGCGCCCGGCCCGATGCCCTCAGCAAGGCCTCCAGCGAGCACCTCTTCAACCGGGTCGAGCCCTTCTTCCTCGGCATGGTCTTCTACCTGCTGGCGCTGGGCGGCATCTTCTTCTCCTGGCTGGGCAGGCGGGAGTTCTTCCAGGAGGGGGCCTTCTCCTTCCTGTGGGGCGCCGCGATCATCCACACCCTGGGCCTGGTCTCCCGGGTCGTCCTCCAGGGCCGGCCCCCGGTGACCAACCTATACTCCTCCGCCGTGTTCGTGGGCTGGGGCGCGGTGGTCCTGGGCATCATCCTCGAGCGGATGTACCGCCGCGGCTTCGCCACCGCCGTCTCCGCCGCCGCGGGCTTCGCCTCCCTGATCATCGCCCACCACCTGGCGATGGAGGGCGACACCATGGAGATGATGGTGGCCGTGCTGGACTCCAACTTCTGGCTCGCCACCCACGTGGTGACCATCACCATCGGCTACAGCGCCACCTTCCTCGCCGGCGCCATCGCCATCGCCTACACCCTGCGCAAGCTCTTCGGCCGCCAGCAGGATCCCGCCACCAACCGCATGCTGGTGGACATGACCTACGGCATCATCTGCTTCGCCCTCTTCTTCAGCTTCGTGGGCACCGTGCTGGGCGGCATCTGGGCCGACCAGAGCTGGGGCCGCTTCTGGGGCTGGGACCCCAAGGAGAACGGCGCCCTGCTGATCGTGCTGTGGAACGCCATCATCCTGCACTCCCGCTGGGCGGGCTACGCCCGGGAGAAGGGCATCATGGCCATGGCCATCTTCGGCAACGTCATCACCAGTCTCTCCTGGTTCGGCGTGAACATGCTGGGCGTCGGCCTCCACAGTTACGGGTTCACCAACTCCGCCTTCTTCTGGCTCTTCGCCTTCATCGGCAGCCAGCTCGTGCTCATCGGGCTGACCATGCTGCCGGAGACGTTCAGCCTGCGCTCCACCAAGGCCTGATCCGCACGCGATGGGAAGGGGCCCCGGCCATCGGCCGGGGCCCCTTCCCTTTCTGCCGGAGGACGGGCCCGGATCAGCCCCCGCCCAGGCTCCGGAAGAAGCTGATGGTGCTGAGCCTCAGGCCCAGGACGAGGGTCGCCTCGTCCCGGCCGGAGCGGCCCTTGCTGGCCCTGCCCTCGATGTAGAAGTCCCCGTTGGCTCCCCGGGATCCGAACTGGGTGAGCACCACCTGGCCCCGCACCATCAGGCGGTTGGGGTGGACGAAGAGGGGGTCCCGCACGAAGGCGATCTCCGCGAAGGAGGTGCGCATGGGGCCCTCCTCCTGGCGCATGGTGAAGCCCAGGGTGAAGGTGCTACGGAACTCGTCCCGGTTGGCGGTGGTGAAGTCGGGGCCGGACTGGGGGGTGCCGTAGCCCACGAGCCCCACGCGGCCGATGAGGCCCCAGCTCACGGTCTCGGTCATGGGCTCCATGTACCAGAGGCCCACCTCCCCCTTGAAGTTGCCGCTGGTGGTGATGACCTTCACGGTGTCGGAGTTCTCCTTGGATGCGGACTGGAAGCTGAGGGTGCCGAACACGTCCATCCAGCGCTCGCCCCCGGGCCAGCGGAGGGTGTTGCGCAGGTCCAGGCTCACGAAGGGCTTGGAGGTGGAGAAGAAGGAGTTGTTCTGGTCCCCCTCGCTGTAGAGGCTGGAGAACTGGAGGCCGGCGTAGAAGTCGGCCTGGAAGTCCATGGCGTCGATGCGCTGGGGGTCCTCCCGCTTGCGGATGCGCTCGATGTCGGCCTGGATCTGCCTGAGGGCCAGGATCGTGCGCCGCTGCTGCTCCACCAGGTCCCCGGCCTTGCGGGAGATGCCGGCCCCCTCCCCGGAGATGTCCCGGCGCAGGGCCAGGGTCTTGTCGTGGTGGAAGATCATCTCCTCCACCCGCCGGGCCAGGTCCCGCTGCTGCTTGCGCAGGTGCTTGAAGAAGGCTTTCCGCTCGCCCGGCCGGAGTTCCTTCACCCGGGCCTCCAGCTGGGCGGCATAGTCGGCATTGGGCTCCCCGTTGACCCTCACGGCCGGAGGCACCACCCGGGTGCGCTCCACGTCCAGTTCGGGATCGTGGTCCTGGCCCCGGACGGGCAGGGTCAGGAGGGCTATGGCGAGCATCACAACCTTGGAAGCGGACATGGCGTGCATCCACCTTTCCCTTGAACCGTTGCCTGGGTTTCATGAATCTTAACGGAAGCGGCGGCCGCCTTCAGCCGCTACCGAGGTGTCCGTGAAAGCCAGCTCCTGCAGCCTTGCCCTCCTCCTGTCCCTGGCCGCCGGCGCCGGGACGCCCCGCGCCTTCACCATCGAGGACCTGTACCGCCTCCGGGAGCCTGCCCACCTGGCCCTCTCCCCCGACGGCACCCGCCTGGTCTTTGAGCTGGCCTCAACGGACCTGCGCAAGTCCCAGCGATCCACCCACTTGTGGATGGCGGACCTGCGCTCGGGCCAGGTGCGGCAGCTCACCTTCGCCGGGGGCTGGAACGGGACCCCGGCCTGGTCCGCCGACGGCCGGACCCTCACCTTCGTCAGCAACCGGGAGGAGGGGACCCAGCTGTGGTCCCTGGACCTCGCCGGCGGGGAGGCCCGGCGCCTCACCTCCTTCGGGCCGGGCATCGCCTCCCCCGAGGTGATCCGGGGCGGCAAGGCCGTCGTCTTCCAGGCCACCGTCTTCCCCGAGGCCCTGGCGGACCCGGACCGGAACCAGGAGCTCTCGGACCGCCTGGAGAAGGGGCCGGTCCAGGCCCATCTGGCCGATTCCCTCATGTACCGCCACTGGAACGAATGGCGGGACGGCCAGTACGCCCACCTCTTCCTCCTGCCCCTGGACGGGGGCAAGGCCGAGGCCCTCACCTCGGGCCAGGTGGACTGGCCCGACTTCCAGCAGACCTTCGCGGTCTCCCCCGACGGCAGGGAGCTCTGCGTCGCGGCCAAGGACAGCCAGGACCCGGCCCGCTCCACCAACACCGACCTCTTCCTCATCCGCCTGGACGGGGACCGCAAGCCCGTGAGGATCACGGGGGCCAACCAGGCCTTCGACGGATCCCCCGCCTATTCCCCCGACGGCCGGTTCATCGCCTACCGCTTCCAGACCGTGCCCGGCTTCGAGTCGGACCGCTTCCGCCTGGGCCTGTACGACCGCGCCACCCATGCCCTGCGCAACCTCACCGAGGGCCTGGACAACTGGGTGGAGGAGTTCCAGTGGTCCGCGGACGGAAGCGCCCTCTGGTTCACCCTCCAGGAGAAGGGCCGGCACCCCCTGCACCGCCTGGACGTGGCCACGGGCAGGGTCCAGCGCATGCTGGAGGGCTGGACCATCAAGGAATTCACCCTCAGCCGGGACCAGAAGTCCGTCTTCTTCGTATCCAGCGGCATCGGCAGGCCTTCCGAGGTGCACCGCTGGGACGTGGGCGCCAAGGCCCCCGTGCCCGTCACCGCCCTGAACAAGGAGGCCCTCGCGGACGTGGACGTGCGAGGTGCCGAGGAGATGTGGGTGAAGGGGGCCGGGGGCGACCCGGTGCACGTGTGGATCGTCAAGCCCCACGGCTTCGACCCCTCCCGCAAGTACCCCCTCATCCTCAACGTGCACGGCGGCCCCCAGATGATGTGGGCCGACACCTTCCGGGGCGACTGGCAGGTCTACCCCGGCGCGGGCTACATTGTCGCCTTCCCCAACCCCCACGGCTCCACGGGGTACGGCCAGGCCTTCACCAACGCCATCAGCCGGGACTGGAACGGCAAGGTCATGGAGGACATCGACAAGGTCGCCGACGCCCTCGCCGCCCTGCCCTACGTCGACGCCTCCCGCATGGGGGCCATGGGCTGGTCCTGGGGCGGCTACGCCATGATGTGGCTCGAAGGGCACACGAAGCGCTACAAGGCTCTGGCGGCCATGATGGGGGTGTACGACCTGCCCGCCATGCACGGCGCCACCGAGGAGCTGTGGTTCCCCCAGTGGGAGCTGGGGGGCAACCCCGTGTCGGCCCGGGAGACCTACGCCCGCATGAACCCGGCGGCCTCCGCGGACGCCTTCGCCACCCCCTGCCTGGTCATCACCGGCGAGCGGGACTACCGGGTCCCCTACACCCAGAGCCTGGAATTCTTCACGGACCTCCAGACCCGGGGGGTCCCCAGCCGCCTGCTCGTCTTCAAGAATGACGGCCACTGGCCCGACAAGCTCAAGTCCATGCCCGTCTACTACAACGCCCACCTGGAATGGTTCCACCGGTGGCTGGGGGGCGAGCCCGCCCCCTGGAGCACGGAGGCCCTGGTGCGCAACCGGGTCTTCGGCATGCCCAAGGACTGAGACTCGCCCTCAGCAACCCAAAAGAAGATCCGCTCCGAAATTGCGCGGTTCCACCTTTCCCGAGGAATTGCATAATGTTGCAAATCCCTCAGGAGGTCCCGTGTCCGGCAATCAGACCCAGGTGGAAGTCGCCATCGTCGGCGGCGGCATCGTCGGCGCGACGCTGGCCACCATGCTGGCGGAGCTCCAGGACGGCATGCGGATCACGGTGTTCGAGCGCCTCGGCGACGTGGCCGAGGAGAGCAGCAAGGCCATGAACAACGCGGGGACGGGTCATGCCGCCAACTGCGAGCTGAACTACACCCCCGAGAAGGCCGACGGCAGCGTGGACATCGCCAAGGCCCTCACCATCAACGGTTCCTTCGAGGTCTCCCTCCAGTTCTGGAGCCACCTGGTGGAGCGGGGCATCATTCCCGCCCCCTCGGCCTTCCTCAACACCTGCCCCCACCTGAGCTTCGTCTGGGGCGAGGCCAACACCCGCTTCCTGCGCACCCGCCACGCGCGGCTCTCCGCCCATCCCATGTTCGCGGACATGCGATTCACCGAGGACCGCGGCGAACTGGCCGAGTGGATGCCCCTGGTCATGGAGGGCCGCGAGGACGGGGAGCCCCTGGCCGCCACCCGCGTGGACCGGGGCACCGACCTGGACTTCGGGGCCCTCAGCCACATCATGTTCGACCACCTCAAGGGCCGGCCCGGCTTCGAGCTCCGCACCTCCAGCGAGGTCCGGGACATCCGCCGGGATCCCGACGGCCGCTGGCGCCTGTTCGTGGAAAGCGACAACGCCTCCTCCACCGAGATCACGGCCCGCTTCGTCTTCCTGGGCGCGGGCGGCGGCGCCCTCCCCCTCCTCCTCAAGAGCGGCATCGAGGAGAGCCGGGGCTACGGCGGCTTCCCCGTCAGCGGCCAGTGGCTGGTGTGCCGCAACCCCGACCTCATCCGGCGCCATTCCAACAAGGTCTACGGCAAGGCCACCATCGGCGCGCCGCCCATGAGCGTGCCCCACCTGGACACCCGCATCATCGGCGAGGGCCGGGCCCTCCTCTTCGGCCCCTACGCGGGGTTCACCACCAAGTACCTGAAGGAGGGCTCGTACTGGGACCTCTTCGGCTCCGTGAAGGGCCACAACCTCCGGCCCATGCTGGCCGCGGGCTGGGACAACCTGGACCTGACCCGGTACCTCATCGGCCAGGTGATGCAGAGCCAGGAGGACCGGGTGGCCACCCTCCGGACCTTCGTGCCCACGGCCCGGCTCGAGGACTGGGACCTGGAGATCGCCGGCCAGCGGGTTCAGATCATCAAGCGGGACCCGGAGAAGGGCGGCAAGCTGGAGTTCGGAACGGAGCTGGTGGCGGCCAGGGACGGCTCCCTCGCGGCCCTCCTGGGCGCCTCCCCCGGCGCCTCCACCTGCGCGGCCACCATGATCGGCATGATCCTCAAGTGCTTCCCCGAGGAGGCCAAGAGCGACGCCTGGATGGCCCGCATCCGCCAGATGGTGCCCAGCCACGGCCACGACCTCAGCAAGGAGCCCGAGCTCCTGAAGACCGTCCGCGACCGCAACGACCGGGTGCTGGGCCTGGCCTGATCAGGTCCCCCGGGGGGCCCGGCGCAGGTCGTCCAGGGCCCGCGCCAGGTCCGCGATGGCGGTCGTCATCCCGGCCAGGTGCCGGTCCTTGTCAGCATTGACCTGCCGCTGCTCCTCCAGGGCCCGCCTTGATTCCTCCAGGGCCCGCCTCGATTCCTCCAGGGCCCGCCTCGATTCCTCCAGGGCCTCGTCCTTTTCCGCGACGGTCCGCGCCTGTTCCTGCAGGTAGGACACCACGTCGTCCTCCACATCCATGCCGGTGCGCACGTCCTGTTCCGCCGAAGCCCTGAGGAGGCGGTTCAGGACTTCCCGGAACCGCGCGGGAAAGCTCTCCTCCAGGATCTCCAGGAAGTGGGGATCCGACCTCGGCGCCTGGTCCTGGTCGAAGACCATGAGCGGCCGCTCCAGGTCCGTGCGCCGCCTCCCCTTCAGGCGGTTGATCTGGACGACCACGGAATCGTGGGTCAGGGCCTCGACGAGGGCATCGGCGATGCGCAGCTCCTCCCCGGTGGCGGCGTCGTGGTAGTGGCGCTTGACCCGGACCACCGGTGGCTCGACGCCCTCCAGCCCTTCGCCCAGGAAGTAGATGGTCACCAGGGGCAGGGGCAGTTCCCGGCCGTGGTCGTGGTACACGTTGTCCGGGTTGGCGTACTCCCCGCCCAGGTACCGCCGGAAGCGCATGACGTCAAGGCGGCTCTGGGCCTTCTGGATCTCCAGGAGCACGAGCTTGCGCGACCCGTCCTCCATCCGCAGCACGGCCGCGAAGTCCATGCGGAACACGAGGAGGGCTCCGCCCGACTCGTGCCGGACCTCCGTGGGACGGAACTGCAGTTCCAGGATCTCCCTGCCCAGGAGGGCCCCCAGGAGGAGGCGGGCCACCTTCTCGTCGTCCAGGAGGAACTTGAAGACCACGTCGTAGATGGGATTGGCGATGCGCACGGAGGATCCTTCCCGGGCCCCACCCTAGGCCGGGGCGGCGCGGCCGTGCAAGCGCGTCTAGCGGTTTTCCTCGGCGAGGATCCGGTAGTCCATGGGGCTGATGACGGTCCGCCATTGCCCGGCCGCCATGGCCAGGCCCGTGACCCCGCAGAAGAGGCCCAGGACGAGGAGCGCGAAGAGCCACCGGGGCACGGCCGGCCCCACGGGGGCCCTCATGGCCAGGGTCTCCTTCACGGGGCAGGCCTCCACGCAACGGTGGCAGGCGGTGCAGGCGTCCGTGGCCACCGCCTTGGCGGCGTGCACCTGGATGCGGGCGGGGCAGGCCCGGGTGCATTTGCGGCAATCGGTGCAGGTGGAGGCGTTCCGGCGGATCTTCAGGGGGCTCAGGAAGGCCAGGATCCCCAGGAGCGCGCCGTAGGGGCAGAGGTAGCGGCACCAGGCGTTCTCCACGGCCAGGGCCAGGAGGGCCAGGACCCCGAGGACCCCCGCGGTGGTCAGGCTGAGGCGGGCGAAGAACTGGTACATGCGCAGATCGGCGGCCGCGTTGAAGGGGCTGTAGAGGAAGAAGCGCAGGGACTGTTCGTCCATGCGCAGGGTCGTCCACAGGAAGAAACCCAAGAGCAGGTAGGCGAGGCCGCGGAGAGGCCAATCCAGCCAGCGGGGTGGCGTGAAGCGCCGGCGCAGGAGCTTGGCGCCCAGGCGTTCCAGGATCTCCCCCAGGGTCCCCACGGGGCAGATCCAGGAACAGAAACCCTTGCGAAGCAGGAGCCCCACCAGGAGCACGGCCACGAAGATGAAGAACCCGGCCGGGTGGAGCTCGCAGACCCGGCCCGTGAGGAACCAGTACTTGAGGCTGAGGAGGGCGCTGATGGGCAGGAAGGCCTCGGCGCCGGGGGGATGGGGCGCGAAGGCGGCGTTCAGGGGATCCGCGCACCAGCGCATGAACAGGTGGAACTCCACCCCGATCCAGGCGCACAAGGCCAGGAAGACCGCCTGCACCGCGTGGCGGAAGGGGAACGTCCTCAAGCTCAAAGACCTGGCCAACCCGTACCTCCGCCTCGACCCTAGCACCTGGATCCCCCCATTTCGGAGCGGGTCCTCCGCTTTGTGATCGGCCGCACTTGATGAAACCTTTATCGAGGCCCCGCCACCCAAGGGCGCGTGCCTTCCGCACGGCTGGAGCCTCCATGCGCCGTTCCCTCCTCGTCCCCGCCGCCCTCTGCCTCGCCCTGGCGCCGGCCCATGCCGCGTCCATCCGCATCGAGAACCTGTCGGGGGGCACCTGGATCCTCCGGCCCGGCCCGGGGGAGGAAAGGCCGGAGACCACCCTCGCCCCCGGGGCCGTCCACGTGGAGCGGCTCCAGCCCGGCGAATCGGTTCTCTACCTCCTGGTGGACGGCGCCGGCCTTTCCCACCAGGACCTGCTCCTTTCCTGCGCGCCCGAGGAGGCGCCCCGGCCGGGAACGCCCCTGGCCCACACGGTCACCACCGAACCGGGGGCCGAAGAGGGGGCGGAAGGCGTGGTGGAGGTGGCGGAGGCTTCCGTTTCGGACGAGCTGCTCGTGCGCCTGCGCGGGAACGCCTGGCCCAGCCTTGCGGCCTCCAGCCAGGACTCGCCCCATCTCTCGCCGGGTACAGCCGCCCTCCTGGGCACCTTCCTATCCCCCACCCAGGCGCCCAGCCTTCCGGCCGCCCCCCGCGCCCTGACGGACGCCGGTTCCCAGTCCGGATCGCCGGATCCGGGGCAGAACGCCTTCAGTCTCCCCCCCGTCGACCTGGTCCTGCACCTGCCGCCCCCCGTCCAGCCGGCCCCTGTCTTCGCCCTGCCCGGCCAGAACCTGCTGGAGGTGCCGGATCCCCAGGATCCACCCCCCTCCGGGGGTCCCGGCCGGGCCCGGAGGATCCCCGGCGGTTCCTGAGCCTGGAAGCCATGGCGTCCCCATGCCAAGCTGTTCGGGTATCGACCAGGGGAATCCATGGAATCGCAAAACACGACGGCCGCGGCCCAGCCCGGCTTCCCAAGCAGCTTCTGGACCGCCAACGGCACCGAACTCTTCGAGCGGGCCGCCTACTACGCCATGGCCAGCTTCGTGGTCCTCTACCTGGGCCAGCTGGGCTTCGGCGCGTACTGGCCCAGCTTCCTGAACAGCTCCGTGCTGTGGTTCCTGGTCTACTTCCTGCCCATCCTCTCGGGGTCCCTGGCCGACCAGTACGGCTTCAAGAAGAGCCTCCTGGTGGCCTTCGTGCTGCTGGCCATCGCCTACTTCCTCATGGGCTACCCGGTGTGGTTCGGGGGCGCGAAGCTGGCCCCGACCCTCAGCGCGGAGGTGACGGTGGGCTGGCGCACGGCCCTGCCCATCATCGCCGGCGTGGTCATGATCGGCCTGGGCGGCAGCATCGTGAAGCCCTGCATCGCCGGAACGGTGCAGAAGACCGCCGGGGCCCGCAAGACCCTGGGCTTCGGCATCTTCTACATGATCATCAACGTGGGCAGCCTCGTGGGCCGGGGGGTGGCCTTCTACTTCCGGCGCCGCTTCGACCTCAGCGCCATCTTCGCCGTGTCCATGGCCGCCGCCATCGTGGCCTTCTTCGTGGTGCTCGTGGTCTACAAGGACCCCGACGCGGAGATGGGCATGACGGAGCGCAAGCCGCCCCGCCCCCTCGGGGACATCGTGGCCGGCATGTTCAAGGTGCTGGCCAACGGGCGCTTCGCCATGTTCCTCGTGGTCTCCAGCGGGTTCTACTTCATCTACAACCAGGTCTACAACCTGCTGCCCCTCTACGTGAAACGCACCGTGGAGCTGACCCCGGCCATGGACATCTACACCATGGCCAACCCCTTCGTCATCGTCTGCTTCCAGATGCTGATCACCACCACCTTCGGCAAGCTGCCCCCCATCAAGTCCATCGTCGTGGGCACGGTGATCATCGGCCTCTCCATGCTCATCAACCTGGCGCCCGTCCTCTCCGCGGGGGGCGTCTCCATCCCCGTGGCGAACCTGCTTCCCATCGGCTCCCTCTTCATCGTGCTCACGGTGGCCCTCATCGCCTTCGGCGAGCTCTTCGCCTCCAGCCGCCTCTACGAGTACATCGGCTCCCTGGCCCCCAAGGGCCAGGAGGGGCTCTTCCTGGGCTACGCCAACATCCCCATGGCCGTGGGCTCCCTCATCGGCGGCCCCGCCGGCGCCTACCTCTTCAACGCCGTCATGTGCCGGGGGGCCCAGAAGCTGCCCAACGGCCTCCTGCGCCTGGACCCCCACGCGGCCAGCACGGGCTGGGTGATCCTGGCGGCCATCGGCCTCTGCTCCGCGGCCAGCATGTTCGCCTACAATCGCTGGATCCAGCGCCAGGAAGCCTGAATTCCTGTTGCCTTCCCGTCCGGCAAGCGCAAGAATGCAGCCCTACGCTTGCATATTTGGATATTCACGGGTTCCCGGCCCGCCGGGGGCCCGGAACGGGAGGGAGCATGAGGGGTCCGACCGATTCCGTTGGCCTGGCCGCGGTGCTGGACGCCGCCACGGGGCTGGCCCTGGTCGCCACCGACCTGGAGGGCCGCATCACGGGCTTCAGCCGGGGCGCGGAGCTCATGCTGGGGTACGCCGAAGGGGAGGTGCTGGGCACCTCGCCCCTGGCCTTCCACCGCCCGGAGGAGCTCGCCGCCCGCGGGGAGGCGCTCGCCCTGCGCCTGGGCCGGCCCATCCAGGGGTTCGAGATCCTGACGGCCCGCCTGGATACGGCCCCCCACGACGAGGGGGCCTGGACCTGGGTGCGCAAGGACGGCACCGCCCTCACCGTCAACCTCCGCATCACCCTCCTGCCCTCGCCTGACGGGGGCCGGGCCGGGTACCTGGGCACGGCCACGGACATCAGCGCCCTGAAGGAGACGGAGGCGGCCCTGCTCCGGGAGCGCCTCTTCTTCGAGCAGGTCATCAACGGCCTCCCCGGCGTGTTCTACCTCTACGGGGCCGATCTCCGCCTCAAGCGCTGGAACCGGAACCACGCCACCCTCCTGGGCTACACCGACGAGGAGCTGAAGGACGTCTACGTGGGGGACTGGCACCCCACCCCCGAGATCGCGGATCTGGCCGTCCAGGCCACCCGGGGCATCATCGAGCAGGGGGTCCAGCTGGACGCCATCGAGAGTTCCCTCCTGCACAAGAACGGCACCTATGTCCCCTTCCTCCTCACGGGGGTGCGCATCGAGTCGGTGGAAGGCCCCATGATGGCCGGGATCGGCATCGACCTCACGGAGCGCCGGAAGCTGGAGGAACAGCTCCGCCAGGCCCAGAAGATGGAATCCATCGGGCGCCTCGCCGGGGGCGTCGCCCACGACTTCAACAACCTCCTCACCACCATCGTGTGCAATCTGGAGATGATCCGCCAGACCACGGATCCGGCCCTGCGCACCGGCGCCTACGTGGAGGCGGCCCTGAAGGCCTCCGAGAGCGGGACCCGGCTCACCCGGCAGCTCCTGGCCTTCTCCCGCAAGGAGATCATCTCGCCCCGGGTGGTGGACCTCAACGCGGTGCTCCAGACCGTGAGGGCCATGCTGGACCGGCTCCTGGGCGAGGACATCGCCTTCTCCACCGAACCCTTCCCCGGCCTCTGGCCCACGCGCATCGATCCCGGCCAGCTGGACCAGATCATCCTCAACCTGGCCGTGAACGCCCGGGACGCCATGCCCGACGGGGGCCGGCTCCACATGCGCACGGCCAACGTGACCCTGGACGAGGCGGCTGCCGCCCGGCACCCGGGGGCCGCGCCCGGGGACTACGTGCTCCTGGCCGTCTCCGATACGGGGGTGGGCATGGCCCCCGAGGTTCAGAGCCGCATCTTCGAGCCCTTCTTCACCACCAAGGAGCTGGGCCACGGCACCGGCCTGGGACTGGCCACGGTCTTCGGGACCCTGGAGCAGAACGGCGGCTTCGTGGACGTGACCAGCGCCCCCGGGGCCGGTTCCACCTTCAGCGTCCACCTGCCCCGGGCCCAGGGGGCCGTGCCGGAGCTGTCGGAGGCCCTGCGGCAGGAACGGCCCCGGGGCGGTTCGGAGACCCTCCTCCTGGTGGAGGACGACGCGGGCATCCGCCAGGTGGCGGAGGAGTACCTGACCCTCCTGGGGTACCGGGTCCTGGCCTGCGCGGACGGCCGGTCTGCCATGGACGCCGCCCTGGCCGCCGGGACCATCCACCTCCTGGTGACGGATCTCATCATGCCGGGCATGAACGGCCGGGAACTGGCGGAGCACCTGTCCAAGCGCCTGAACCGGCTCAAGGTCCTCTTCACCTCGGGCTACACCGCCGATATCATCACCCGCCACGGCATGCTGGAACCGGGCATCGACTTCCTGCCCAAGCCCTACAGCCCCACCGACCTGGCCTGGCGCGTGCGGGCCTGCCTGGACCGCAGGACCCGGTGACCTTCCCATCCCCCGGGAATTCAATATTTGTCCATCGATTGCCGCCGTTGGCGCCCGGCCTCGGCCGTGCCAGAATGCCCCCGTGATCCCCCCCCATCCCCTCCACGCCGAGGACGTGTTCCTCCAGGCCGGCGGCCATCGCCTGCGGGCCCGGCGCCTCGTCCCGGACGGGGAGGGCCGGGGCCCGACCCTCGTGTTCCTGCATGAGGCCCTGGGCAGCATCCCCCAGTGGCGGGACTTCCCCCTGCGCCTGGCGGGGACCCTTGGCTGGCCCGCCCTCCTATACGATCGCTTTGGCCACGGCGGATCCGGGGCCCGCACCCTCCCCCTGGACGGGGGCCATTTCCGCCACGAGGCCCTGGAGGTGCTGCCGGAGGTGCTGGCCGCCTGCGGGGTGGACCGGCCCGTCCTCGTGGGCCACAGCGACGGCGGAACCCTGGCCCTCCTCTTCGCCGCCCGCCATCCGGAGCGGACGGTCGCCGTCCTCTCCCTGGCCGCCCACGTGTTCGTGGAGGCGATCACCCTGGCCGGCATCCGGCAGGCCGTGACGGCCTTCGCGGCCGGCCCCCTGCGCCGGGGGCTGGAGCGCCACCACGGGGCCGGCACGGAGGCCCTCTTCCGGGGCTGGAGCGGGCTCTGGCTTTCGGAGGCCCACCGGGCCTGGAACATCGAGGGGCAGGTCCGGGTCGCCGGCGTGCCGGTCCTGGCCCTCCAGGGCGCCGACGACGCGTACGGCTCCCCCGCCCAGGTGGAGGCCATCGCCGCCGCCACCGGGGGCCGGGGCCTCATCCTCCCCGGCTGCGGCCACGCGCCCCACCTTGAGGCCGCGGATGCCGTGCTGGAGGCGGCCCTCCCCTTCCTGCGGGGCCTCCCGCCGTGATTTCCCCTGGGCCTCCCCTCGGTTTCGTGGAGAATGAGAACGCTTCTCGCCCAGATCAACCGGAGCCTGCATGAAGGGAACCAGCCGCCCCGTCCGCGTCGTCACCGCCGCCGCCCTCTTCGACGGGCACGACGCCGCCATCAACCTGGTGCGCCGCCTCCTGGTGGCCCAGGGGGCCCAGGTCGTCCACCTGGGCCACAACCGGGCCGTGGACGAGATCGTGAAGGCCGCGGTGGAGGAGGACGCCGACGCCGTCTGCGTCAGTTCGTACCAGGGCGGCCACGTGGCCTTCTTCACCTACCTGGCCCGGCGCCTGCGCGAGGCCGGGGCCGGCCACATCCGGGTCTTCGGCGGGGGCGGCGGGGTGATCCTGCCGGAGGAGGCCGCGGCCCTGGAGGCTTCGGGCGTGGAAAAGATCTACACCCCCGACGACGGCATGCGCCTGGGGGTGGAGGGCATGATCGCCGATCTCCTGGCGCGCTCCCGGGCCGCGGGGCCCAGGCCCGCCCCCGCCGCCCACTGGGCGGACCGTCCCGGGCTCGCCGGGGCCCTGGAGGCGGCCCTGGAAGGGGGCGAGGCCCCAGGCCCGCAGGGC
>DATGXY010000167.1:0-43804 GCA_035298525.1 Holophaga sp. | reverse complement strand
GACGGCCTCAGGCCATTGGCCGGAGGCCGCCGCCTCATCCCCGCGCCGGAAGGCCTCCTGGGCGTCGGGAGCCGTCATGGGGGCTCACTTGTTGGTGAGGGTCACGCTGCGCAGGTTGAAGCCGCTGCGCTGGAGGTCAAGCACCTTCCCGGCCAGGTTCACCAGCAGGAGGGTGTTGAGTTCCTCGCCGCCCTTCCGGGTGGAGCCCATGGGCGGGATGGAGGCGATGGACTTGGAATTGGCCGAGTCCAGCCAGGTGAGGCCCAGGTCGAACTTCATGACGCCCACGGGGAAGCCCATCTGGCCCGTGAGGTGGTCGATGCGGCCCTGGCCGTTGTACGACAGGGTCAGGGAGGCGGGGCCTTCCATGCCCCGGCTCTGGTTCTCGATGGTGACGCTGGTGGGGCGGTTGCCGCTGTAGTTGAAGGTCATGCGGGTGCGGATGCCCTGGGCCTCGTTGGAGTAGTTCATCTTCTGGGGGAGCTTGGTGGTCTTGTCGAAGACCACCTCCAGGCGGCCCCGCTTCCAGAAGCCCAGGCTCTCGGCCATGCTCTGCTCGCGCTTCTTGGCGTCGTAGGCGCCGGTGGGGGCGTTGAAGATGATGGACTGGCCCGCGGCCTCCTCCTTGCCCAGGCTGGCCTTGAACATGGTGCCCTTGGTGTAGGCGTCCTTGATCTCGTTCACGCACTCGGTGAACCAGGTGCGGAAGGTGAGGGGGGGATTGACCGGGGGCGGATCCACCTTGGTGGTGTAGGCGTTCAGTTCCTTGCTGTAGAGGAAGCCCTTGTTGCCCGCGCGGGTGTAGAGGAGGGTGCCGAAGTCGCCCGTGAACTCGGTGCGGAAATCGGCGTTGGCGAAGTAGGTGCCCTTGAGCCGGGTGTTCACGGTCCCGCCCTGGGTGAGGCCGCCCTTCACGGCGCCCTGGCCCACCTGCTCCACCTTGGCGTTGGCGGCCGCGGCGGTGAAGTTGATGGAAAGGGTGCCCTCCAGGTTCACGGCGGGGACCTTGTCGTAGGCGGCGCCGAACCAGGCGGCGTTCACGGCGTCCAGGACCTGGTCCAGGTTCTGGCGGGCGAAGGTGGCCTCGATGCTTTCCTTGGCCTGGGGCTTTTCCGCTCCCTTGGCCTTGGCGGCGGGCTTGGTCTGGGCCTGGAGCGCGCTACCGGCGAGCAGCAGGGTGGCCATCAGGGCGGTGATACGCGTCTTCATGAAAACTCCAGCAGGGGGCTAACGCCCAAAGGGATGATTTTTCTGGGCCTGAAGTTCCCGCCGCTGGCGGCCATAGCAGGCGGCACAAAGGGCGGCCGCGGGATCCGCAGGTACGAATGATACATATTCCTGGGTGCCGCAGGCGGAGCAGGTGATCTGGGTGAGGATCTGGGCGTCCGACTTCTTGGCGGGCTTCCGGGGCGGGTTGGCCTTCCGGTGGCAGTGGGGGCAGTTGAAGAACTTCTCATCGGGCGCCAGGCGGAAGGGCTTGCCGCAGGTGGCGCAGATCTTTTCCCGGGTGGTCACGGGGGGGGCTGGGACCCGCTTCTGGATCTTGACGGCGCCGGCGGCGCCCTGCTCCGTCCGGGCGGGAGGAGGGGTGGGGGGGGCGTCGGCGGGGCGTCGGGTCATCGGCTGCTCGAGAAAATCCTTCGTTCCCGGAAATCATAGCATCCCCCCAGGACCCGCCGGCGGGTGGCATCCTGGGAGCATGGAAAACGGCGCGTCCCTGCTGCAACCCCTCCTCGCGGGCCAGACCCGGGCCCTGGCCCGGGCCATCACCTGGATGGAGAACGGACATCCGGGCGCCCGGGAGCTCATGGCCCAGGTGTGGCCCCACCTGGGGCGGGCCCAGGTCATCGGCCTGACGGGAGCGCCGGGCAGCGGCAAGTCCACCCTCACGGACCAGTTGGCCCGGGCCCTGAGGGCCGAGGGCAAGCGGGTGGGCATCCTGGCCGTGGACCCCACCTCCCCCTTCAGCGGGGGGGCCATCCTGGGGGATCGCATCCGCATGGGGCGCATCGCCACGGACCCGGGGATATTCATCCGTTCCATGGCCACCCGGGGGGCCCTGGGGGGCCTGGCCCGGGCCACCCAGGACGCCATCGACCTGCTGGACGCCGCCGGCTTCGACGTCGTGCTCGTGGAGACGGTGGGGGTGGGCCAGGACGAGGTGGACGTGGTGAGCTGCGTGCACACCTGCTGCGTGGTCCTCGTGCCCGGCATGGGCGACGAGATCCAGGCCATCAAGGCGGGGATCATGGAGGTGGCCGATCTCTTCGTCATCAACAAGGCCGACCGGGACGGGGCCGACAAGGTCGAGGGGGAGATCGAGGCCATGAAGAGCCTGGGCTCCTCCCGGGCCTGGGATCCGCCCGCCCTGCGCACGGTGGCGGCCCAGGGGGAGGGGATCCGGGAACTGCTGGACAAGGTGGCCGAGCATCAGGTCTGGCTGCGGGCCCACGGCGGGCTCCAGGCCAAGGCCCGGGAGCGGGCCCGCCTGCGCTTCGGCAGCCTCCTGGCGGAGGAGGCCGCCCGCCGCGCCCGGGCCCGGGCCGGGGAGGCCCGGGTGCGGGAACTGCTGGAGGCCATCGCCGAGCAGCGCCTGGACCCCTACGCCGCCGTGGCCGATGTACTTGGATGTTGAGTTCCTCAGGACCCTTCGCATAATCAGCGCATGGCCGCCGACCACTTCCAGATCGACGACACCGCCACCATACGGATGGTGTTCCAGCGGCTGTGCCGGGCCGGGGGCGACATCTCCATGAGGGTGGAGGGCCGGGAGTGGTCCTTCCCCATCTTCGAGGAGGTGGAGGGCCGCATCGTGGTGGGCATGACCAGCCAGGAGCGGACCAAGTGGAACGTGAACGTGGGCGACCACTTCCGCATGACCGTCTTCGACCGGGGCCGGAAGTTCCAGGGCACGGTGGAGGTGGCGGACTTCGGCCAGCAGGACGGCTCGGACTGCATCTACCTGGAGCAGCCCCGGGTCCTCAAGGGCCGGGACTTCCGGGGTCTCGCCGACTTCGTGCCCGAGAAGCCCTTCAAGGCGGTGTTCACGAGCCCCGCCATGGACTTCTGCGACGCCCGCATCAAGGCCATGGGGCAGGACGGAATCCAGCTCCCCCTCTACGGGTCGGGGGCGGTGAAGGAGGGCCAGCTCAAGCCCGACACCCCCACGACCCTGGAACTGGCCATGGACCTGGGGACCAAGTTCGTCCTGCCCGCGGTCTGCGATTCCATGGAGGAGGGGGTGGCGGGCCTGCGGTTCACGGTGAAGGGCGATTCGCCGGTGCTGCGGGACTACCGCCTCTGGCTCACCGACGCCATGATCGCCCAGGACCGCAAGGACCGGGAGCTCTTCCAGGTGCGCGGCATGCGCGCGGTGCGGGATGCCGGGAGCGTGCGCCGGGCCTCGCCGACCCTGCAGGTCTGGGTGGAGAAGGACCCCCTGGTGCTCGTGGTGGGCGAGCCCCCCTTCACCCAGCGCATGGGCGAGGTCCTGGGGCGCAGGTTCGGGGTGGCCGGCCTGGACTACGCGCGCGGGGACTTCAAGGGCCTCCTCCAGCCCCTGGGGGTGGAGGGCGCGGATTGGGGCCGCGTGAGGATGATGATCGTCCACCAGCGCCTGAAGTCCATGAGCGGCATGGAGGTGGCCGGCAAGCTCCTCAAGGACGAGACCCTCCCGTTCCCCGTGATCATGGCGGGCACCGAGGAGGACGCCCCCCTCAAGCGGAACCGGGCCCTCGGCATCGGGGCCCTGGACTTCGTCATCGTCGATCCCATGAAGATCCTGGCCGTGATCCAGGCCGTGGACCAGGCCTGGAAGGCCTTCTACTAGCCCGCGGGGCCCGTCAGCGGACCCAGAAGAGGGCCGCGGCCCCCGCCAGGGAGAGGATGGTGCCCGCCCAGGCCCGGGGGGAGACCCGCTCCCTGAACACGAACACGGACAGGGGCAGGAGGATCACGGGGGAGAGGGACATGAGGGTGGCCGCGACCCCCATGGAGCCGTGGGTGATGGCGTAGAGGGAGAGCACCACCCCGATGAAGGGGCCCGTCACCGCCCCCAGGAGCACCAGGAGCGTGGCGGGCACGTCCCGCATGCGGCGCACCTGGTCCAGGAACTGCCCCCGCACGAGGAACCAGGCGGTGATGGCCAGGGTGCCGGCGACGACCCGCACCAGGTTGGCGGAAAGGGCCGGCAGGCCGCCCCGCATGCCGTACTCGGAAAGGATGAGGCCCAGGGACTGGCCCAGGGCCCCGCCGATGCCCAGGAGCACGCCCAGGGCCCGGTGCCCGTGGGGATCCGCCTCGTCCTTGCCGGAACCCTCGGCCACCACCCAGGCGATGCCCCCCAGGGTGACGGCGATGGCGGCCATGCGCGCGGGGCTCAGGGTCTGGTGCAGGAAGGCCCAGGCCAGCAGGGCGCTGAACACGGGGGAAAGGGTCATGAGGAGCATGGCCACCCGGGGGCCCAGCAGGAGGAAGGCCTCGAAGAGGAGGGCGTCGCCCAGGGCGAAGCCGATGAGGCCCGAAAGGCTCAGGGCTCCCAGGCGGGCCGCGCCCGCGTGGAAGGGGAAGGGGTGGCCGTACAGGACCTGGTGAGTCACCAGGAGCATGCCCAGGGCCATGAAGAGCCGGGAGGCGTTCACGGCGGGGGAGCCGATCCTCCGGCCGGCGAGGGTGAAGCACACGGAGTTGATGGACCAGCAAACGGCCGTCAACAGGGCTGCCAATTCTCCGGCGTAGGGCATCCGGGGCTCCAGGGAGGGCGCTCCGGCGCCCACATCATCTTACGAGGTTTTATGCGGAGGGCGAAGCCCCAAGCCTATCAATCCTTACTGGGACGGTCTACAATGGGCCCTGGAACGGGTTCCGGAGTCTTTCACATGGATGGCCTACTTTTCTGGCATCGGCTGCAGTTCGGCTTCACGGCCACCTTCCACTATCTGTTCCCGCAGCTGACCATGGGGCTCGCCCTGGTGATCGTCCTGCTGAAGGGCCTGGCCCTGCGCACCGGGGAGGCCCGGTACCGGGACGCCGCCCGGTTCTGGATCCGCATCTTCGGCCTCACCTTCGCCGTGGGCGTGGTGACGGGCATCCCCCTGGAATTCCAGTTCGGCACCAACTGGGCCCGCTTCTCCCGGGACGCGGGCGGGGTGGTGGGCCAGACCCTGGCCATGGAGGGCATGTTCGCCTTCTTCCTGGAAAGCACCTTCCTGGGCCTGCTGGTCTTCGGGGAGCGGAAGCTGGGGGAGCGGCTCCACGCCCTGGCGGCCCTGGCCCTCTTCCTGGGCAGCTGGCTTTCCGGCTACTT
This sequence comes from Holophaga sp., assembly GCA_035298525.1. Classification (GTDB taxonomy): domain Bacteria; phylum Acidobacteriota; class Holophagae; order Holophagales; family Holophagaceae; genus Mesoterricola. Next base: position 38,499 of record DATGXY010000167.1, on the reverse strand, counting down.
CATCGTGGCCACCAACGCCTTCATGCAGCACCCCGTGGGCCACCGCATCGCCCTGGACGGCAGCCTGCACTTGGCGGATTTCTCGGCCTTCCTCTTCCAGCGCTGGGCCATCGTCCAGTACGCCCACACCATGACGGGGGCGGTGGTGACGGGGGCCTTCGTCGTGGCGGCCGTGGGGGCCTTCTGGACCCTGCAGGGCCTCCACCCGGTCCAGGCCCGCCTCAATCTGCGCCTGGGCGTCGTCCTGGGCCTCGCGGCCAGCCTCGCCGCCGCCTTCCCCACGGGGGACCAGCAGGGCAAACTTGTCGCCCGGCACCAGCCCGTGGCCTTGGCGGCCATGGAGGGGCGCTGGCAGAGCGGCCCCTACGCGGAAGTGAACCTGATCGGCCAGCCCGACGTGAAGAACCAGCGCCTGGAGAACCCCATCCCCCTGCCGGGCATCCTCAGCTTCATCGCGTACGGCTCCTTCTCCAGCGATGTGCGGGGCCTGGACGCCTTCCCCCAGGACCAGTGGCCCACCAACATCGAGCTCCTCTACTACGGCTTCCACATCATGGTGGGGCTGGGCACCCTCTTCATCGGCCTCATGGGCCTCGCCGCGCTCCTCCTATGGCGGGGGATGCTGGAGCGGACCCGGCCCCTCCTGTGGGCCCTGATGCTGGCCTTCCCCTTCCCCTTCATCGCCAACAGCGCGGGCTGGATGGTGGCCGAACTGGGCCGCCAGCCCTGGCTCGTCTTCGGCCTGCTGCGCACGGCGGACGGCACCTCCCACCTGGTGCACCCGGGCCAGACGATCTTCACCGCCCTGGGCTTCGCGGGCCTCTACCTGGTCCTGGGCCTCCTCTATCTCTTCCTCGTGGCCCGGGAAGTGGCCCACGGGCCCGCGGCGCAGGAGTAGGCCATGGAGATGTTCTGGTTCTGGACCGTGGCGGTGGTGATGGCCCTCTACGCCATGCTGGACGGCTTCGACTTCGGGGCGGGGATCCTGCACCTCTTCGTGGCGAAGACGGACGCCGAGCGCCGCCAGGTGCTGGCGGCCATCGGCCCCTGGTGGGACGGCAACGAGGTGTGGCTCCTGGCCGGGGGCGGCACCCTCTTCCTGGCCTTCCCCAAGGTGCTGGCGGCGGGCTTCAGCGGGTTCTACCTGGCCATGTTCCTGGTGATCTGGTGCCTGATCCTGCGGGGCATCTCCATCGAGTTCCGCTCCCACCTGGGCGACGGCCTGTGGCGGGCGTTCTGGGACGGCATGTTCGCGCTGGCCAGCGCCGCCATGCCCGTGCTGCTGGGCGCGGCCCTGGGCAACGTGGTGCGGGGCGTGCCCCTGGACGGCTCGGGCTTCTTCAACATCCCCCTCTTCACCCACTGGGACGTGACGAACCCCGTGGGCATCCTGGACTGGTACACGGTCCTCATGGGCGTCTTCGTGCTGGCGGCCCTCTCCTGCCACGGCGCCCTCTACCTGGCCTGGAAGACCGACGGCCCCGTGCGGGACCGCAGCCGCGCCGCCGCCCTGCGCCTCTGGGTGGCGACGGTGGCCCTGGCCCTGGCGGCCACCGTGGCCACGGCCCGGGTGAACCCCGACATCTACGCGCGCCTCCCCCACGCCCCCCTGGCGTGGCTGGGCCTGGCCCTCTACGCCGGCGGCCTCCTGGCGGCCATCACCGGCCTGCGCACGGGCCGGGACCTGCTGGCCTTCGCGGGCTCCAGCGCCTTCATCCTGGGCATCCTCGCCGCCACCGCGGCCTGCCTCTTCCCGGTGATGCTGCGCTCCACCCTGGATCCCGCCTGGTCCCTGACCGCCTACAACGCCAGCGCCGGCCCCTACGCCCTCAAGGCCGGCATGCGCTGGTGGCTCGCGGCCTTCCCCCTGGCCCTGGGCTACTTCGCGTGGCTGGGCTGGGTGCATCGGGGCAAGGTGGAGGCCGGGGACTACGGGCACTAGAACCGGATGGACGCGGCGCCGATCCGCGCGGCCAGGTCCTCCAGCGCCCCCCCAAGCTTCTTCAGGCGGGCCTTCCCGGGCTTGACGCCGGGCTCCCACCAGAGGCCCTGGACCTCCAGCACCCCTTCGTCCCGGCGGAACTTGGGGTCGAGGCGCCCCACGAGGCGCTCGCCCTCCAGGATGGGCAGCACGTAGTAGCCGAACTGGCGCTTCGCCTGGGGCGTGAAGGCCTCGAAGCGGTAGTCGAATCCGAAGAGGCGCTGGGCCCGGGCCCGGTCCCGCAGGATGGGATCGAAGGGGCAGAGGAGGACCATGCGGTCCCCCGGGTCCTCCAGCTCCCGGGCCCGCTCGGGCCAGTCGGGCAGGGCGTAGGCGGCCCGGGGGGGATCCTCCCCCACCTCCACGGGCACGGCCCGGCCCGCGCGCACGGCGGCGGCGCACCACAGGGCGGCGTCCTCGGGGGAAACGGCCTCCCAGAAGGCGGCCAGCTCCCGGGGGGTGGCCACCCCCAGGCGCGTCATGGCCGTGGAGCAGGCCCACTCCACGTGGGCCTTGCGGGATGGGGCGGGCCGGCGGTGGTGGTCCGGGAACACCCGCTCGGGCAGGTCGTACACCTTGTGGAAGTTCACCCGGCCCGCCACGGCCAGCTCCCCCGTGTGCCACAGGAATTCCAGGGCGGCCTTGGCGGGCTTCCAGCCCCACCAGGCGCTGGGGCCCTTGGGGCCCGCATGCTCGAAATCGGCGCTCATGAGGGGGCCCTCGGCCCGGATGCGGGCCCGCACGGAATCCAGGAGGGCTTCCACCTGGTCCCCCACCCGCTCTCTCCACCAGGCGCTGGCCAGGAGCCGGGCCCGGCTCCGGGGGAAGCGGTGCTTCCAGTGGGGGTAGTGGGCCAGGGGGATGGCCGAGGCGTCGTGGGTCCAGTGCTCGAAGAGCCTTCGCTCCCCCGCGAGGAGGGCCTCGAAGTCCGTCCGGCGGTAGCCGGGAAGGCGGCTTCCCAGGGTCAGGTGGTGGGCCCGCTCCACCACATTGATGGAATCCATCTGTACGAAGCCCAGGCGCTCCACCAGCTCGCCCGCGTCCCGCGCCGGCGGGCCCAGCAGGGCCTGCGCGGCGAGCAGGAGGCGCCGGGCCTGGGCGGTGGTCACGGGCTGGGGGGCGGCGGGCATCGGAGGTTCCTGGGGGAAGTCTGCCAGAATAGCGGAGGAGGGTCGCCGTGGCCGGACAGCTCATCCTCGTGCCGACGCCCCTGGGGAACCTGGGGGATCTCACCGAGCGCGCGCGGGAGGCCCTGGCCGGGGCCGACCTGGTGGCCTGCGAGGACACCCGGCGTACGGGGGGGCTGCTGGCCCACCTGGGCCTGGAAAAGCCCCTGGCCCGCTTCGATGATCACGCCTCCCTGGAGAACCGGGAGCGGGTGGCCCGGGCCCTGGCGGCGGGCCGCAAGGTGGCCTACTGCTCCGACGCGGGCATGCCCGGCGTCAACGACCCCGGCTTCGAACTGGCGCGCCTGGCCCGGGAGGCGGGGATCCCCGTGACCGTGCTCCCGGGCCCCTCGGCCGTGACCCTCGCCGTCGTGGCCTCGGGCCTGCCCAGCCACGCCTTCAGCTTCTGGGGCTACCTCCCCTCCCGGGGGGAGCCCCGCCGCGCGGCCCTGCGCCGCCTGGCGGCCCACGAGGAGACGGTGGTGGTCTTCGAGACGCCCCACCGCATCCACGAGACCCTGCAGGAACTGGAGGAGCTGGTGCCCGAGCGGGAACTGGCCCTGGGCCGGGAGCTGACCAAGCTTCACGAGACCTGGTACCGGGGGACCCCCGCCCAGGTGAAGGCCGCCCTGGGTTCGGAAAGCCGGGGCGAGATGGTCCTCGTCATCGCCGGGGCGGACGCCAAGCGCACCCTGGGAGAGGAAGAGCCCGGGGAGGCGGCGTCCGGGGAACTCCCGGACTGGGCGCTCCGGTACCTGGACGCGGCCCGGGAGGGGGGCATGACCCTGCGGGAGGCGGCCAAGCCTCTGGCCCGTCATCTGGGGATCCCCGCCAGCGAGGTCTACCGCATGGCCGTGGGCCGCTGAGCCGCCGACCAATGGTTCGGTAGGTCGTAAAATGTTGGTGAAGTTTCCATTCCCTTTGATTTCGGACCCAAAAAATGTGTTTCCATGGGGGCATGCATTCCGCGAACGCCCGGATGGGCATTTCGGTCCCCAGGCCCCCGGTCTGATCCAGGTCCTACCACCCGGCCACCGGACCTCTTTCCCGGTTCATCCCCAACCCCCCTCACTTCTCAGGAGCCAACCATGAGAATCAATCGCTTCGCCGTCGCCGCCGCCCTCGTCGCCGCCGGCTTCGCCCAGGCCCAGGACGTCAAGCTCAACGCCCTGGCGGAACTCTGGTACACCCAGATGACCAACTCCAACCTGCGCTGGAACACCGCCGCCAAGCCCGGCGGCGCCAGCGCCTACTACGAGGGCCTGTCCTCCGGGCGCTTCGCCGAGAACGGCTTCACCCTCAAGCGCGCCGAGATCTACGGCTCCTGGAAGATCAGCGACGAGTGGGGCGCGAACTTCATGTTCGATCCCAACAACGCCGCCAACACCGTGGGCAACAACGTCCTCCAGGACCTCATCGTCACCTGGACCCCCGCCGCCGTGAAGGGCCTCTCCGTCAAGGCCGGCCAGTTCAAGATGCCGACCGTCTACGAGTCCACCATCGTCTCCGCCCGGGACATCATCTTCTTCGACCGCGCCCAGCTGGCCCGCCAGTTCGGTGAGAAGCGCGACCGCGGCGTGTGGTTCGCCTACTCCTACGGCGATCCCAAGGGCTTCCGCGGCACCTTCAACGCCGGCATTTCCAACGGCTCCAGCGACGACGGTTCCGCGGGCAAGACGGCCGTGGACGCCAGCGCCCAGAAGGACTACTTCTTCCGCTACGACGCCACCTACGGCAGCGCCCACAAGTTCGGCGTCTACCACCGCATCGGCGAGACCAACCTGAAGGTCGCCGGCGCCACCACCATCCCTGCCGCCTGGACCGCCGCGGGCGTCACCGCCACGGCCATCACGGACAACCGCGACAAGACGACCCTGACGGGCGCCTTCTACGCCTACGACGACAAGACCTGGCACTTCGAGGCCGAGGCCGCCACGGGCATCCTGGGCCGCCGCTACCCCAGCGTCTTCACCACCGCCGCCGCCCCCCTGCGCGAGCACCTGGACCAGACCTACATCGGCTACCAGGTCACCGGCGTCTACAAGTTCGGCGCCCACCAGATCGCCGCCCGCTACGACTTCCTCAACTACAACAAGGGGAACGACTGGTACACCACGTACAACCCCTACACCATGGCCAACGCCACCACGAGCCTCGGCTACGACCTGACCCCCAAGTACACCGAGATCACCCTGGGCTACAACTACCTGTTCAACGCCGGCAAGTACAGCCAGGGCAAGGTGAAGGTGGACTACATCCACCGCAGCGGCAACTTCCTCCTCCCCCGCGCTGGCCAGACCGGTGAGCAGGGCGGCGACAGCGTCGTCCTCAGCGTCATGGTTGGTTTCTAGGCAATCGGTACCCAGTTGGGGACCGCGCCCCCCGGGGGTGCGGTCCCCAACATTTTTTCCAGGAAAAAAGAAGGTTGTCTGGTTGGCAAAAAACTTTGAGGGTATCCTCGGGGAGTCTGGAATCCTTCAATACATCCCAGGTGTCCCCACAGGTGCCCAGCCCCCCTGGCGCTCCGGTTTCCCAACCCGTCATCCTCGAAGAAAAACGCCCATGACCGGTCCTGACACCAAGAACGTCCAAACCCACACCAGCGGCCCCCTGAAGCTCGTCATCCTCAAGCGGGACCCCATCCCCGTCAAGGCCATGCCCTCCAACGAGAGCTGGACCCTGGTCCTGCCCACCAGCCCCATCCGGGTCTGCACCGGCGAGGACGTGGAGGAGGGCGTCATCCCCCGGGGCAGCCTGGCGCTGCTCATGCCCGGCTTCGGCCACACCTTCAAGCGCCACCACCCCGAGACCCCCTTCGGCTTCACCGCCCTCCAGATGGACGGGCCCTTCCCCGAGCCCCTCGTCTCCATCCTCCAGCATCCGCCCCGCAAGTGGCAGGAGCAGAGCTTCGCGGTGCTCCGCAGCCAGAGCCTGAAGCAGCTCTTCGGGATCTTCACCCAGGAGATCGCCAACCCCGAGGGCCTGCAGCTCATGACCCGGGAGCTCTTCCTCATCCTCCTGGGCGCCGAGCTGAACCGCCTCTGCGAGAAGGAGGACCGGGCCCGGTTCCCCTACCGCCTCAGCCGCTCCACCCTCCAGCTGGTCCTGGACCACATGGAGGCCCACCTGGGCGCCCCCAACAGCGTGCCCGAAATGGCCAAGCTGGCCAGATGCACCCCCGATCACTTCATCCGCCTCTTCCGGGAGGCCACCAGCACGACGCCCCACCAGTACCTCATCGAGCGCCGCCTGCAGCGGGCCGTGCAGATGCTGAGTGACGGCGAGCGGCCGCTGGACGTGGCCGAAAGCCTGGGCTTCTACGATGCCTCCGCCTTCACCCGCGCCTTCAAGCGCCGGTTCGGCGTGCCCCCCAGCAAGTACGCCCAGGAAGCCTACGACCGGCAGTTCAAGAAGAACTGATGGAACGGGTCCAGGCCGCCGTCATCGGGGCGGGGGTCGCGGGCCTCGCCCTGGCCCGGCGCCTCGCCCTGGACGGGCGGGAGGTGGTGGTGCTGGAGGCGGCGGACCGCTTCGGCGCCGGCGCCAGCTCCCGCAACAGCGAAGTGATGCATTCGGGCATCCACTACGGCGCCGGCACCCTCAAGGCCCGGCTCTGCGTGGCCGGCAGGGGGATGCTGGAGGCCTACTGCCGGGAGCGGGGCGTGGCGCACCGCCGCTGCGGGAAGCTCATCGTGGCGGGCCCAGGCCAGGAGGAAGCCCTCCGGGCCCTGATGGCCCGGGGCGAGGCCAACGGGGTCCATGACCTGGCCTGGATGGACGGGGCCGCGGCCAGGTCCCTGGAGCCGGAACTGAGCTGCGCGGCCGCGATCCATTCCCCCTCCACGGGCATCCTGGATTCCCACGGCCTCATGCGGGCCCTGCTCCTGGACGCGGAGGAGGCGGGGGCGGCCTTCGTGCCCCGCAGCCCCGTGATGGGGGGCGCGGCCACCCCCGAGGGCGTCCTGCTGGAGGTGGGCGGCGAGGCCCCCGTGGAGCTCCTGGCGGCGCGCTGCTACAACTGCGCGGGCCTGGGCGCGGTGGAACTGGCCCGGCGGATCCGGGGCGCGAGGGCGGAGGCCCTGCCCCCCGCGCGCATGGCCAAGGGCAGCTACTTCGCCCTGGCGGGGCCGGCCCCCTTCTCCCGCCTCGTGTACCCCGTGCCCGAGGCCGCGGGCCTGGGCGTGCACCTCACCCTGGACCTGGAGGGCCGGGCCCGCTTCGGGCCGGACGTGGAGTGGGTGGAACGGGAGGACTACAACGTGGATCCCGCCCGGGCCGAGGCCTTCTACGCCGCCATCCGCGCGTACTGGCCCGGCCTCCCCGGCGGCGCCCTGGAGCCCGCCTACGCGGGCATCCGCGCCAAGCTCCAGGGGCCCGGGGAGCCCGCCGCCGACTTCCTGGTGCAGGGCCCCGAGGCCCACGGCGTGCCGGGTCTCGTGAACCTCCTGGGCATCGAGAGCCCCGGCCTCACCTCCTGCCTGGCCCTGGCCGCCCATGCGGCAGGGATGCTCGCCTAGCCTCGGATCGTCGGCAGCAGGGCCGGCCGCACCCGGGCCTTCGTGGCCTGCTCGAAGGCGTAGGCCAGCTTCAGGAGCACGGGCTCGCTCCAGGCCCGGCCGAAGAAACTGAGGCCCACGGGGAGGCCCAGGGCCGTGCCCGCGGGGACGGTGATGTGGGGGTAGCCCGCCACGGCCGCGGGGGTGGAACAGCCCATGCCGGAATTGTCGCCGTTGGCCAGGTCCGTGGCCCAGGCGGGGGTGCCCGTGGGGGCGATGATGGCGTCCAGGCGGTGGCGCTCCATGAGCTCGTCGATGCCCTTGCGGGAGAGGGTCCGGCAGGTCTCCAGGGCCTTGAGGTAGGCCTCGTCCTTCAGGCTCCCCCGGGCCTCGGCCTGCACGAGGAGTTCCTGGGCGAAGTAGGGCATCTCCCGGGCCGCGTGGGCCTCGTTGTAGGCGATGAGGGTGGCCATGTCCCGCACGGCGTGCCTGGGGCAGCGCTCGCCGAGGTAGGCGGCGAGGCCCGCCTTGAATTCGTACAGGAGCACCTCCAGCTCGGCCTTGTCGTACTCCGCCGTGGAGAGTTCCACCGGGTCCACGAGCACCGCGCCCCGGTCCCGCAGGGCCTTCAGGGCCGCGTCCACCGCGGGCCGCATGACCCGGGTCCCGGGGAAGAAGGCCCGGGCCACGCCCAGGCGGGCCCCCTTCAGGCCCCCGGCATCCAGGAAGCGGGTGTAGTCGGGATGGACCTGGGCCCCCCGGGTGGCGGGATCCCGGGGATCGGGGCCCGCCAGGGCGCCCAGGAGGAGGGCGGCGTCGCGCACGGAACGGGCCATGGGCCCCGCCGTGTCCTGGGTGTGGGAAAGGGGGATGATGCCGGCGCGGCTCACGAGGCCCACCGTGGGCTTGATGCCCACGAGGCCGCAGATGGAGGCGGGGCTGACGATGCTGCCGTCGGTCTCGGTGCCCACGGCGGCCGCGCACAGCTCCGCGGAGGCCGCGGCGCCGGAGCCGGAGCTGGAGCCGGAGCAGTTGCGGTCCAGGGCGTAGGGGTTGCGGGTGAGGCCGCCCCTGCCGCTCCAGCCGCTCACGGAGTGGGTGGAGCGCAGGTTGGCCCATTCGCTCAGGTTCGTCTTGCCCAGGATCACGGCGCCCGCCTCCCGGAGCCGGGCCGCCACGTGGGCATCCCGGGGCGGCGGGGGCGCGTCGGCCAGGGCCAGGGATCCGGCGGTGGTGAGCATGCGGTCCGCGGTGTCGATGTTCTCCTTCAGGAGCACGGGGATGCCGTGGAGGGGGCCCCGGGGGCCCTTCTCCCGGCGCTCCAGGTCCAGGGCCCGGGCGATGTCCAGGGCCTCGGGATTCACCTCCACCACCGCGTGGAGCTGGCGGTCCACGGTGCGGATGCGCCCCAGGTAATGGCGGGTGGCGGCCTCGGCGGTGAGGTGGCCGGCGGTCATGGCCTGGGCCAGATCGGCGAGGCCGGCGCCATCGGGCACCCGTCCCGGGGCCTTGGCGGAGGCCTCCCCCCTGGCGGCCCCGGCCAGGGCGGTGCCGGCGGCCAGGGCGAGGAAGGTGCGGCGAGGGATGGCGAAGCTCATGGTTGCTCCAGGTCCTGCCAATGCCTGCGGATGAGGCCGGTGACGATCCGGCGGAAGAAGACGGGGTGCTGGCCGGCCCGGTCCGCGGTGATGGCCGCCCGCACCTCCTGGGCGAAGAGGTTCACCGGCCCCCGCTGGGCGCCGGCGTTGAGCACGATCACGGGGCACCGGGGCGGGCATTTCTCCAGGAGGGTGCGCAGGCGGTGGCACTCCTCCAGCCCCCCGGCGCAGGGCACCACCAGGGCCAGGGGCGGGGCCTGCTCCAGGGCCTCCCGGTAGGGGGCCAGGACGGATGAGACGGTCCGCACCGCGTGGAGGCCCTCCAGGGCCTGGGCCACCTCCGCCGCCACCTCCCCTTCGCCGCCCAGGATCAGCACTCCCTTGGGGGCGGCCTTGGGCGCGGCGGCGCGCTCCGCCTGGGCGCGGATGGCGGCCCGGGCCTCCCAGCGGCGGTGGGCCTCCTGGAAGCGGGGCTGGATCCAGGCGGCGAGGGCCTCCTGGTCGAAGGGATCCAGGGGGGGCTGGAAGGCGAGGCCCAGGGTCTGGCCGGCGCCGTGGACGATGTGGACGGGGGCCTCCAGGCTGGGGCCCCGCTCCAGCTGGAACTGGGCCACGGCCCGGTGCCCGGGCGCGAAGATCCGCCCGGGAAGGGGGTCGGTGCAGAAGACCCCCAGGCCGGAAACGGAAATGTTCTCCAGGTTGAAGCGGGCGAAGGCCATGCCCCCCTCGCCGTCGTCGGCGCCCAGGGTGCCCTGGCAGCGCCCCACATGGTCGGCCCGGTAGGCCTTGCGCTGCTCCGCCCGGCGGAAGGCCGGGGGCAGGGCGAGGAGGAGGGTCTTGCCGCCCTCCTCCTGCAGGTAGTCCAGCACCCGGGTGGGTCCGCCATAGTGGGTGAGGCCCCAGGGGAAGCGCAGCTGCAGGTCCTTGCGGTCCAGGGTGTGCTGGGCCACATTGCGGCTCATGGTGGCCCGGACCTTCAGGACGCCGTCGGCGGCGGAGAGGAAGCGGGAGGCGAAGGCCAGGTACGGGGTATGGAGGACGAGGGTCTGGCGCCGGGCGCAAAGCTCGTCCAGGGCCTCGTCCAGGGAAGGTCCCGCCAGGTCGGGCCAGGCGTCGGGGCGGTTCCAGGCGTCCAGTTCCACGGCCACCTCAGCCTTCGGCGGGGGCCATGGGGCTGTCGCCCCCGTGGGTGTGGCGCCGGATGATGCCCTGGGCCAGGCGCTGGAGGAAGAGCCCCCGCTCCGGGTTCCACACCATGGCGCTGGAGGCCCGGCATTCCCCGGAAAGCTCGAAGAGGGTCGTGCCGTCCACCTGGGTCCCCAGGAGGAGGATGGGCACCTTGCCCTGGGCCAGTTCCACCAGGGCCCGCAGGCGCCGCTTCTCGTCCAGGGAGGCGCCGCCCACGTGGAAGATGGCCAGGGAGGTCCCGGCGGCCAGGGCGTCCTTGAGGGGCTGGGCGGAGGCGGCCACCCGGGTGAGGGGGCGGATGGTGGCCAGGAAGCCCGCCAGGGCCGTCTCCAGGGCGGCGTCGCCCCCCACCAGGAGGATGCCGGTCTCCTTCTGGCCCGTGGGCGCCGCGGAACGGGCCTGGACCTCCAGACGCTGGGCCAACCGCTCGCGCGCCTCTTCCCGGCGCAGGAAGACCCAGCGGGACAGGGGCTGCTCCACGGCCGGGGGCAGGGAGGGGCGGAAGGCCAGCCCGATGGTGCGGGCCTGGGCGTGGCGGATCTCCGCCCGGGCCTCGATCTGGATATCCGGCGCCAGGGGGATGGAGAGGAGCAGGGGGGTGCCCGGGGCCATGAGGGCGGCGTCCACGTCCCGCTGGGCGTGGAGGCGGGCCCCCGTCGTGCTGATATCCACCAGGGAACCCTGCATGAGGTCCCCCTTGAGGGTGCCGTAGGTGACGGTGACCCGGCCCACGCGCTCGACGCGGTAGCCCGATCGCTGGTCGTTCTCCTGGAGGGTCTTGGGCAGGGAAAGGCGGACCGTCCGCTTGCCGTCCAGGAGCCCCAGGCCCTTCATCTCCACCTTGGCCTCGAAGAAGCCCAGGCCGTCGGGGAAGCGAAGGCGCAGCTCCGGGGTGCGCAGGCCGAACATGGCGTCGTCCCGGCTCATGGTGGCGTGGACGTGCAGTTCCCCCTCCTGGATGCCCACGAAGCTGGATTCGAACCGCAGGTAGGGCGTTGCCAGGATCAGCAGCTCGCGCCGGGCGCAGGCCTGGCGCAGCACCTCCTTGACGTCGTCGCTCCTGGTGATGGTGTCGGCCAAGGGATCTCCGGGGACTGGCTGGGGTTTCGTCGGACAGTCTAAGCGTTGTCTTGAGTTTAGGCGACCCGTGCCCGCCCTCCCATGATGAAATGGAGGCATGGGGAACCCGTTGGAGCGCACCGCGCCGGGGCCGGGGGGAGCGTCCCCCGGGCCGCTGGCCGTCCTCGCCTACAGCGCCCCCAGGAGCGGGTTCGGGGACGAATGGATGACCTTCCTCCCCATCGGCCTGGGCTTCCTGCAGGCCATGGCCCGCACCCGGGGCTTCCCCTGCCGCCTGGCCAACCTCAGCGGCAAGGGCCGCAAGGAGGTGGTGGAGTACCTCCGGCGCCTGGCCCCGGCCGTGGTGGGCGTCTCCATGTTCACCTTCAACCGCAAGCGCAGCGCCGACCTCCTGGCATGGGCCCGGGAGGCCTGTCCCGGCGCGGTGCTCCTGGCGGGGGGACCCCACCCCACCCACCTGGCCCGGGAGGTCTTCGAGGACTGTCCCCAGCTGGACGCCATCGTGAAGGGCGAGGGGGAGATCCCCCTGGCCGAGGTGCTGGAGCGGCTCCGGGACGGGCGCGACTGGCGGGGGGCCCCCGGCCTCGTGCTCCGGGACGGCCAGACCCCCAGCCCGCCCCCCCTGGAGGACCTGGATATCATGGGCGCGCCCGTGGAGCACTTCCAGGCCGACTTCCTGGACGACGTGGGCCAGCTCAGCTACCTGAGCACGAGCCGGGGCTGCCCCGCCACCTGCAACTTCTGCAACACCCCCGAGTTCTGGGGAAGCGCCGTGCGCTTCCGGAGCCCCCGGGCGGTGCTGCGGGAGATGCGCCTGCTCCGCGAGCGGCACGGCCTCACCTACTTCAGCTTCCGGGACGACACCTTCACCGCGAACCGGCTCCGCATCCTCGAGCTCATGCGGCTCATCCAGGAATCGGGCATGCACCCCCTCTGGAACTGCCAGAGCCGGGTGAACCTGGTGGACGAGGACCGCCTCGTGGCCATGAAGCGCGCCGGGTGCGAGTTCATGCAGTTCGGCGTGGAGCACGGCAGCGAGCGCGTCCTCCAGCTCCTGGACAAGGGCACCAACATGCGCCAGGCCCGCCGGGCCCTGGAGCTGGTGCGCAAGGTGGGCATGAACCTGGGCATCTACCTCATCACCGGCATCCCCGGCGAGGCCTGGGAGGACGTGGAGACCACCTCCGCCTTCATCCGGGAGGTGCGGCCCCACGACGTGCAGGTCTCGCCCCTGGCCCTGTACCCCGGCACCCGCCTCTTCGACAAGTACCGGGCCGAGGGCCGCATCAGCCCGGAGTTCTTCCGGGGCGCCGGCGACGCGGAGGTCTTCGCCCGGGTCGACGCCCACACCGAGAAGGCCCTGCGCCACCTGGCCCGGGCCGCGGAGACCGTGAAGCCCCGCGCCATCTACACCCCCGCCGACTTCGCGGCCCAGAAGGCGTGGCTGGGCTTCTGCGCCGTGACCAACCTGCTCTGCGGCGAGGCGGCTGAGGAGGCCGGGCGCCCCCTGGAGGCCGAGGCCGAGTACCGGGAGATCATCGAGCGGGAACCGGGCAATCCCTGGGGCTTCATGAAGCGGGCCCTGGTGCGCAAGCGCCTGGGCCGGGACGCGGAGGCGAGGGCCGACCTGGCCGAGGTGCTGGCCCTGGCCCCCGGAAACCCCGAGGCCGAAGGCCTGGCCCGCGAGTGGGGGGGGCGCAGGAAGTGGAAGGCCTCCCAGGGGCCCGCCGCCGTCATGAAGGGGGCCCAGGCCTACCTGGACCGGGAGGGGCGTTGAGGTCCGCGGGCCTGCTGGCCCTGGTCCTGGCCCTCCCCCTCGCCGCGGGGGCGCCGCCCGTGCCCCCCGGGCGCTACCTGTTCCGCACCTACGGCCCCGAGCAGGGCCTCAGCGACCTGGGCCTCACCTCCATCGCCCAGGACCGGGACGGCTTCATCTGGATCGGGTGCGACTCGGGCCTCGTCCGCTACGACGGCACCGCCTTCACCCGGTGGTCCTCCCGGGAAGGCCTTCCCTCCAGCACCGTGCGCAAGGTGCTGCCCCGCCGCTCCGGCGGGGTCTGGGCCGTGGCGGAGGGGGGCATCTCGGGTTCCGACAAGGGCCGCTTCTTCCTGCTGGAGGCGGATGGAAGGCCCTTCCTGCCCTCCCGGGCCGCCGCGGTGGACGTGGACGGGGACGGCGTGCTGTGGGCCCTGGGCCCCGGCGGCCTCTACCGGATCGAGGGCCGGGCCATGGTCCGGGTGGACGCCCTGCCCCGGGGCCGGGGCCGGACCCTGGCCTGCGGCGCCGGAGGCGAACTGTTCGTGGAGGTGGAGGGGGAGGTGTGGCGCCGGGCCCCGGGGGGCGGCTGGGCCCGGGTCCCGGCAGGCGCCGGCCCCCGTCCCGACGTGGTCGAGGCCCTGGGCGTGGACGGCACGGGCCGCCTCTGGGTGGTGGGCCGGCAGACCCTGCACTTCCAGGAGGCCGGCGGCCCCCTGCGCGACGCCAGCCCGCGCCTCCCGGCCCCCGCCTTCTCCAACGCCAGCATCCATCGGGACCGGGACGGCGCCCTGTCCATCCCCACCAACGCCGGCATCCTCCGGGTGAAGGGGGACGCCTTCGAGCAGGTGGGGACCGGGGAAGGGCTCCCCTTCCGGTGGACCGCGGCCTCCCTCCTGGACCGGGAGGGGAACCTCTGGGTGGTGGGCCCCGCCCTCTGCCGCCAGCTGGGCCGGGGCTGGACCCGGGCCTACACGCTCCAGGACGGCCTTCCCTCGGACCTGGTGTGGGTGGAGTTCCGGGACCGCCAGGGGCGCCTCTACGCGGGCACCAGCGAGGGCCTGGCCCGCCTGGGGCCGAAGGGCTGGGAGCGGGTGAAGGGCACCGAGGGCCACAACGTGGGAAGCCTCGACGAGGACGCCTCGGGCCGCCTCTACATCGGCTCCACCAACGGGCCCCTCCTCACCCTGGAACCCGGAGCCTCCGCCGCCGGCTCCGCCTTCCTGCGCTCCCTCCGCCCCCTGGGCTGCGCCCTCCCGGGCCGATCCCTCCGCCTCCTCATGGGGCCCGAGGGCCTCTGGATGAGCGATCCGGCCCTGGGCATCCTCCTGGTGGACCCCGCCAGGCGCACGGTCCGGGTGGCCTACGGCCCCCAGGACGCGGGCGTATCCGAACTCTCCGTCTACCATTTCGAGCAGGACGCCCAGGGCCGCGTCTGGTGCGCCACCAGCGCGGGGCTCCTGGTCAAGGACGGCCCCGCCTGGCACCGCTTCGGCCGCGCCGAGGGCCTCAAGTCGGACGCCCTCAACGGCATCGTCCTGGACGGCGGGGGCGGCGTCTGGCTCCTGTACCGCGAAGCCCTGGGCCTCCAGCGGGCGGAGTTCATGGATGGCCGCATCCGCATGAAGGAAAGCCTCGATTCCCGCAACGGCCTCGGCACGGACGCCGTGTACGCCGCGGCCATGGACGCCCAGGGCACCCTCTGGATGGGCACGGACCGGGGCGTGGAGGGGCGCCTGGCCTCCGGCGCGGTCTTCCACCTGGGCCGGGGCGGGGGGCTGGTGGCCGACGACTGCAGCCAGGGCGGCATCTACGTGGACGCCAACCAGGATGTGTGGGTGGGCACCTCCATGGGGCTCTCCCGCATCCTCGCCGACCGCCGCCCGGCGCCCCTGGGGCCCGTGCCCGTGACCATCACCCGCGCCGTACGCGGCCGGGGGGTCGACTGCCTCGGGGATCCCCGTCCCATCCCCAGCCGCGAGGCAACCCTGGAATTCCGGTTCGCCGCCCAGACCTACATCAACGAGAAGGCCGTCATCTACCAGGTGCGCCTGGCGGGGCTGGAGGAGGAGTGGCGCACCATCGCCGTGGCCCAGGACCGCTACGCCGCCCTGCCCGCGGGCGAATACCGGTTCGAGGTGAGGGCGGCCTACCCGGGCATGGCCTTCGGCCCCGTGGCCTCGTACCCCTTCCGGGTCCTGCCCCCCTGGTGGACGACCTGGTGGTTCGTCACGGGCGCGGGCCTCGGCGCCGCGGGCCTGGCGGCCTGGGCCATGGACCGGCGTTTCAAGGCCCTGGGCCAGCAGAAGGAGCGGCTCGCGGCCATGGTGGACAAGGCCACCGCCGACCTGGTGAAGGCCAACCACGCCCTGGAGGAGGCCAACCTGGCCCTCCAGGCCCAGAGCCTTTCCGACCCCCTCACGGGGCTCCACAACCGGCGCTTCCTCACCGTGGTGGTGGAGGACGACGTGGCCAAGGTGCAGCGCGCCTACCACGCCGCGGCCGCGCGCCCCGCCGCGAACGCCGATCTGGTCTTCTTCCTCGTGGACCTGGATCACTTCAAGGAGGTCAACGACCGCCACGGACATCACGCGGGGGACCTGGTCCTGGAACGGGTGGCCAAGGCCCTGCGCCGGGCCGCGCGGGACACGGACGCCGTCGTGCGCTGGGGCGGGGAGGAGTTCCTCCTCATGGCCCGGAACGCGAGCCGGGCCGAGGCCCCGGCCATGGCCGAGCGCATCCGGGCGGCCGTGGCGGAAGCCGAGGTGGAACTGGAGACGGGCCAGACCCTCCGCTGGACCTGTTCCATCGGCTTCGCCGCCTATCCTTTCAGCCCCGGCGATCCTGCCTGGATGGGCTGGGAGCGGGTGGTGGAGATCGCCGACGGCTGCCTCTACATGGCCAAGCGCGGGGGCCGGGACGCCTGGGCCGGGGCCGCCGCCCTGCCGGGGCTGGACCGGGCCGCCCACGGCCCGCGCATTCCCTGGGAACTGGCGGAACTGGCCTCCGAAGGGGTGGTGAGGCTCGAGGCCAGCCGCCCCGGCGTCATCCCCCAGGGGGGCCGGGTCGGGGACTGATTCAGCCCCGCCGTTCCTTCTGCCGCGCCGCCACCCAGGCCACCACCTCCCGGGGGCTCATGCCGTCCAGGTCCAGGGCCTCCAGTTCCTGCCGAAGCGGATCGGCCTCGGCCTCGAACATGGGCAGCAGCGGCTGGGAGGGCTCGGGGCGGCCCTTGCGGGGGCGCTTGGCGCCGGGGATCTCCGGTTCGGGCGTGTCGGCCAGGATGCGCTGGGCGGCGGCGATGACGGGGCGGGGGAGCCCCGCCAGGCGCGCCACCTGGATGCCGTAGCTGCGGTCCGCGGGGCCGGGGCTGATGCGGTGCAGGAAGAGCAGGTGCTCCTCCCACTCCTGCACCTCCACGTGGAGGTTCTGGATGCGGGGATCGTCGGCCAGGCGCGTGAGCTCGAAGTAGTGGGTGGCGAAGAGGGTGCGGGGGGCGCCCCCCTTGAGGTCGCGCAGGTGCAGGGCGATGGCCTCGGCCAGGGCCAGGCCGTCCCGGGTGCTGGTGCCCCGGCCGATCTCGTCCAGGATCACGAGGCTCGAGGGGGTCACCTGGTTGAGGATGCGGGCGGTCTCGGTCATCTCCACCATGAAGGTGGACTGCCCCTTGGCCAGGAAGTCGGAGGCGCCGATGCGGGTGAAGATGCGGTCCACGAGGCCGAAGCGCATGAGCTCGGCGGGCACGTACGACCCCGCCTGGGCCAGCACCGCCAGGAGGGCCGCCGTGCGCAGGAAGGTGGACTTGCCGCCCATGTTGGGGCCCGTCACCACCGCCATGGCCCGCCCCTGGGGCAGGGACAGGTCGTTGGGGATGCATTCGCGGCCCATGCGGGCCTCCAGCATGGGGTGGCGCGCGCCGGCCAGCACCAGCTCCCGCTCGTCGCTGACCTCGGGCCGCACCCAGCCCGAGACGCGGGCCCGCTCCCCGAAGGCGCAGAGCACGTCCACGAAGGCCACGGCGCGGGCCAGGCGCGCCAGGCCCGCGCGGTCCTCCAGGACCCGGGCCAGGAGCCGCTTGAACTGGGCCTCCTCCAGGCGCAGCAGGTCCGATTCCGCCGACAGGAGCCGCTGCTCGAAGGCCATGAGCTTCTCGGTGGTGAAGCGCTCGGCGTTGGCCAGGGTCTGCTTGCGGATGAAGTGGGCCGGGGCCGCGGCCAGGTTGGCCTTGGTGATCTCGAAGTAGTAGCCGAAGACCCGGTTGTACTTGATCTTCAGGCTGCCGATGCCGCTGGCGGCGCGCTCCTCCTCCTCCAGCTCCAGCATCACCTGCTTGGCGTCCCGGGCCAGGCGGCGCACGGCGTCCAGTTCCGGGTCCACCCCGTCCAGGATGGTGCCGCCCTTCTCCAGCTCCAGGGGCGGGGCCTCCGCCAGGCAGCGGCGCAGCTCGGCCTCCAGCTCCCCGCACAGGGGCGTCTCCCCGGGCCAGATATCCAGGTCCACCGTGTCCCCGAACCAGCCCTCCTCGGCCATGAGGCGGGGCAGGCGCTGGATGCGGGCCAGGCCCTCCCGCAGCTGGGCCAGCTCCGGGGGCGTGCAGAGCCCGAGGGCCACCCGGCCCAGGATGCGGTCCAGGTCCGGCACGCCGGAAAGGAGCTTCTGCACCGGGTCCCGGTGGCGGTCCTCCGTGAACCAGCCCACCTGGGCCCAGCGGCGCTCCAGGGCGCCGCGGTCCCGCAGGGGCTGGTCCAGCCAGGCCTTGAGCAGGCGCGAGCCCATGCGGCAGCGGCAGAGGTCCATGAGCTCCAGGAGGCTGCCCTGGCGGGAGCCGTCCAGGGTGTTGGCGAAGACCTCCAGGTGCCGGGCGCTGGTGGCGTCCAGCAGCGGCCCCGCCGCGCCCAGTTCCACGCTGACGCCCTGGATGTGGGCGGGCCGCCCCCGCTGGGTGCTTTCCAGCTGGTCCAGGAGGGCCCCCAGGGCCCCCACCGCGGCCGGGTAGGGATCCAGGCCCGCGCCCTCCAGGTGGCTCCAGCCGAAGAAGGCCATCACCTGGTTCCGGGCCCGGGCGGTCTCGAAGCGCCACGCGGGAAGGCGCAGGCGGGCCGCCTCCAGCTCGAAGGGGTCCGGGGCCCCCTCGGCCAGGATCAGCTCGTGGGGGGCCAGGCGCTCCAGGGTGGAGGCCAGGAAGGTCTCCCCTTCGCCGGGCACGACCCGCAGCTGGCCCGAGGCCAGCTGCACGAGGGCGATGCCCCAGGCGTCCCCCACCCGGTGGGCGGCCGCGAGCCAGCGCCCGTCGTCGTCCAGCCAGGTGCCGGGGGTGATGATGCGGGTGATGGCCCGGGGCAGGAGGCCCTTGACCTCCTCGGGCTTGGCGGTGGGCTCCGCGATGGCCGCGGAGTAGCCCGCCGCCAGCAGCTTGGGCAGGTAGCTCTCCAGGGCGAAGTGGGGCACCCCGCACATGGGCGTCTCGTAATCCGTGCCCCGGCCCCGCACCGTGAGGGCGATCTCCATGGCGGGGGCGGCCTTGACCGCGTCCTCCCCGTGGAGCTCGTAGAAGTCCCCCATGCGCGTGAAGAGGATGGCGTCCCCCGCCTCCCGCTTGAGGCCGGCGATCTGCGTGAGCATCGGGGTGGACATGCCTGCGGACCTCGAAAACTCCAGGATACCCGACCTACCTGAACCTCCGGAGGGCCGCGGCCCCGACGAGCCCCAGGACCGCGCAGCCCCCGAAGGCGAGGGCGGGCCCCCCCAGGGCGTGGGCGTGGAGGCCCAGCCAGGGCCCCGCGGTGAGGGCCACGGTCCAGGTGAGGCTGTACATGCCCAGGTACTGGCCCCGGCGGTCCGGCGGGGCCATGGCGGCCACCGCGTCGGTGGAGGCGGGCAGGTAGATCATCTCCCCCAGGGTCCACAGGGCCGTGGCCGCCGTGATGAGGGGCATGGAGCCCACCAGGGCCAGGGATCCGAAGCCCGCGCCCAGGAGCAGGGCCCCCGCGGCCAGCTGGGCCCCGTGGGTCCAGCCCGCCAGCCGCTGGTTCACCGCCACCTCCAGGAAGAGGATCAGCAGGGTGTTGAAGGTGAAGAGGAGGCCGTACGTGCCCGTGCCGTGCCCCAGGTCCACGCACACGTACAGGGGGAAGGCCCCGTGGATCTGGGTGAAGACGGCGGTGGCGGGGAGGATGCCCAGGAGGAGGCCCAGGAGCCTGGGGTTCGTCCAGCCGGTGGCGCCCCGGACCCCCTCCGCCGGGGCCTGGGCCTGGCGGGGCACCAGGGCCAGCAGCACCCCCACCCCCAGGAAGGTGGTGAGGGCGTCGATCCAGAAGAGGGCGTTGAAGGAGCGGGCGGCGATGAGCCCCCCCAGGGCCGGACCCACGGAGATGCCCAGGTTGCTGGCCAGGCGGTGCAGCACGAAGGCCTGCTTGCGCTGTTCCGGGGACACCAGGTCCGTGATGAGGGCCATGGAGGAGGGCCAGTAGCCCTGGAGGGCGGCGGACCAGAGGGCGATGCACGCGAGCATGGCCCCCCGCCCCCGCAGGAAGGGCAGCACGAGCATGAGCACCGAGGAGAGCACGAGGGTCAGGGCCAGCATGCGCCGGTGCCCGAAGCGGTCCGCGGCCCACCCGCTGAAGGGGCTCGCCGCCAGGGCCCCCGCGCCGTACAGGGCCATGGCCGTCGCCGCCTCGGCCTCGGACCAGCCCCGCTCCTTCACCAGCCACAGGGCCAGGAAGAACACCACCATCGTGCCCAGGCGATTGACCAGGGTGCTGAGGGCCAGCGCCCACATGGGCCGGGGGAGGCCCTGGAGTCCGCGCCAGGGATGCATGCCCCCAGTATTCCAAGCAGGGATCGCGGTAAGCTAGCCATGATTTTCCACCCCACGGCGGACCTGGAGACCCAGGGCCGACGCCGAATTCTGGAGGGACGCCCATGCGCCCATGGACCGCATCCGCGTGGATCCAGGCCATCCTGGCCGCAAGCTGGCTCGCCTGTGGCGGCGGCGGTGGAACGGGGACCCCGCCCCCCGTGGTCCCCGCCAAGGCCTGGACCCCGCCGGTGGCCACCCCGGGGTACTATTTCGCGGATCGCATCGGGGGCCAGGTGTATGGCGCCGACGGGGCGGGGAACCGCCACCTGCTCCTCGTGGCCAGTTCGGGAGGGGGCATGAGGCTCTTCGCCCGGCGCTACCCGGCCGCGGGCCAGGGTTGGCAGTCGGACGTCGCCCTCCAGACCTCCCAGGCGGAGGCATCGGCCCCCTACCTTTCCGTCGCCTCGGACGGCGGGGCGGTGGCCGTCTGGCGCGAGACCCTCGATGCGGATGTGCGAATCCTCGCCGCCCGCTATCTGCCCGATTCCGGCTGGTCGGCGCCCCAGGAACTCGCCGCGGGTATCTGGGACTACAGCTTCGCCGGCCGTGAGGGCCGGGCCCTCCTGGTCCTGTGGGACCGGCCCAATCGCGCCATGTCGGCCCGGCGCTTCTCCGCCGCCGGCGGCTGGTCCTCCCAGGAGGCCCTTCCCTCGACCCCCCTCAACGATGTGCTCGAAATCCGGTCCGCCATCGACGCCAGCGGCAATGGCCTCGTCCTGTGGAGCGTCACCACCGGGGGGCTGGACGCGCCCGTCTGGGCCAGCGCCTGCACCGCCTCCGGCGGGTGGACGGCGGCCAAGGCGCTCAACCAGGAGTCCACGGTGCTGGGCACGGCGGGCTACTACCCCCGCGTCGCCATGCGCTCGACGGGGGAGGCCCTGGTGACCTGGGCCCAGTTCGCGGATGCGGGCTTCCCGGCCATCGCCCAGGGAACGTACTACCGCACCTACGCCCCGGCCTCGGGTTGGAGCGCGCCCGAATACGCCATGGCGGACGTGGTGCAGGTCCTGGCCCTCGGCGAGAACGGGAAGGCGGCCTCCGCGGGCCTGCGGCCCAATCCGCATCTGGCGAATGCCGTGTTCCAGGTCCAGACGGCCTTCTTTTCGGGGACCCGGTGGTCCTCCCACGGCACCCTGGCGGCGGGCGCCTTTTCAGGTTCGAGCCTGGGGGCGGGCCAGTCCTCCCTGGTGGCCGATGGGGCGGGCAACTTCCACCTGGGGTTCATCGCGGCCCATTCCGCGAGCGACACGCGAGCGGACGCATTCTACGTGCGGTACGACGCCGCGACCGGCCAGCGCACCCTGCCCCTCACCTTCGATGGGCAGGTGAGTGTGGAACCGGGTGGCATCCAGGTGCTGGGCCTTCCCGGCGGGACGGCCTCAGCCCTCTGGTTCACAGGCTGGCCCTACGGGTTCACCTTCTCGGATTACAAGTAAGGCCGGGGTGCGTCCGGCTCAGTGCCGGGCGCAGACCCGTTCCAGGGCCTCCACGAGGGGCTGGATGCTCTCCTCCTTCATGGAGCAGAAGGCCAGGCGGATGTACTTGTCGCCGTGGCTCACGACCCCCACGCTTTCGTCGGCGATGAGGGCCTGGCGGATGGTCTCCGCGTCCAGGCCCTCCCGCAGCTCCAGCAGGCAGAAGCAGCCGGCGTTGAAGGGGAAGACCTTCCAGTGGGGCACGGGGCGGTCCAGGGCCTTCTTCAGCACATCGAAGCGGCGGGCCAGGACCTGGCGCATGCCCTCGAACTCGGCCTCGTGGCGGGGATCCGCCAGCTCGATCTCCATGAGGTACTGGCTGATGCCCACCGGGCTGCCCACGCCGGAGCGGATGAGGCCCATGCACTTGTCCACGAGGATATCGGAGGCCTCCTTGGCCACGCCGAAGTGCAGGAAGCCCACGCGGCCCCCGAAGAAGCTCAGCTCCTTGGTGACGCCGTCGCACTTGAGGGGGATGAGGTTGGGGCTGCGGTTGATGAGCTCGAAGAAGAGGCTCTTGGACTCGGCCTTCTCGTCGAAGACGAGGCCGTGGTAGGCGTCGTCGCAGTAGACGACGACGGGGCGCTCCCTGGCGGCGTCCACGAGCACCTCGGCGATGGCCTTCATCTCCGCGGGGGTGGGGCTGTAGCCGCTGGGATTGCTGGGGAAGTTGAGGAGCACCTGCACCTTGCCCTGGACCTGGGCCAGGGTCTCCTTCAGGCCCTGCACGTTGTAGCGCATCTGGGCGTCGTAGAAGGGGTAGCGGAGGAAGTCGCCCTCCAGGCGGATGTTGAAGATCTGTTCGTAGTTGTCCCAGTAGAGGTCGGCCAGCACGAGGGTGTCGTCCTTGCCGAAGAAGAGCTCGGCGGCCATGGTCAGGGCGTGGCAGATGCCGGCGCTGACGACGGGGAGGCCCACGGCCTCCATACGGGCGTCCTCCTTCACCAGCTTGGCGTGCCAGGCCTTGCGCGCGGTGTCGCGGCCCTGGATGGGGGAGTAGAGGAAGGCGTCCTTGGGGTTCAGGGCGGACAGCTTCTCGGCCATGGGGGCCAGGGGCAGGGGGCTGCCGGCCCCGTCGGTGATCTGGCCGATGGTGGCGTTGATGCGGCAGGCCTTGGCCTGGCCGGCCTGGAAGGGGATGCCCTTGGGGAAGAAGGAGCGCTTGCCCAGGGGGGAGAGGGCCTCCTCGATGACCGGGTTGATGGCCCTGAGGCGGGCGTTGCGTTCCTGGGCTTCGGGGTGGATGGACACGGGCCTCTCCGGATGGAATGGGTTGCTAGGCCGAAAGCTTATGCCAAAAAAGGGACTTCCGGGCCCGGGTGGAGAATGACAAAGGTCACAGGGGGGCTCCTATGGCCGCAAAGTGGCGCTGGGCCTTCACCTGCCTGGATCCAGCATACCAAAGGGCTCCTCCGGGGGGGGCGGGGACCCCCTTTGCGCGTTGCCCCCGCCGGCCCAGGGGGCCTAGACTGCTACAAAATGAGCCAATTGCGGGAAATGCCCCGAGGAAGGGCGGTTTCCGGCCCCCACATGGAGATGGTCTGATGAACGCGGTGATGAACGTGCCCGGCTACGTCGTGAACAGGAAGGCCGTCGCCTGGATCAAGGAGATCGCCGAGCTCTGCCAGCCCGACGCCATCCACTGGTGCGACGGCAGCCAGGAGGAGTACGACCGCCTCTGCGAGCAGATGGTCCAGGGCGGAACCTTCCGCCGCCTGAACCCCGAATTGCGGCCCAACAGCTTCCTGGCCCTCTCCGATCCCAGCGACGTGGCCCGGGTGGAGGACCGCACCTTCATCTGCTCCGTGCGCAAGCAGGACGCCGGCCCCAACAACAACTGGGTCGATCCCAAGGAGATGAAGGAGAAGCTCAAGGGCCTCTTCAAGGGCTGCATGAAGGGCCGCACCCTCTACGTCATCCCCTTCAGCATGGGACCCCTCGGGTCCCCCATCGCCCACATCGGCATCGAGCTCTCCGACAGCCCCTACGTGGCCGTCAACATGCGCATCATGACCCGCATGGGCCGCGCCGTGTGGGACGTGCTGGGCGACAAGGAGTTCGTGCCCTGCCTCCACTCCGTGGGCATGCCCCTGGAGCCCGGCCAGAAGGACGTGAGCTGGCCCTGCAACAAGGACCAGAAGTACATCGTCCACTTCCCCGAGGAGCGGGCCATCTGGAGCTTCGGTTCCGGCTACGGCGGCAACGCCCTGCTCGGGAAGAAGTGCTTCGCCCTGCGCATCGCCAGCTGCATGGCCCGGGATGAGGGCTGGCTGGCCGAGCACATGCTGATCCTGGGCGTGGAGGCCCCCGACGGCGAGAAGACCTACGTGGCCGCCGCCTTCCCCAGCGCCTGCGGCAAGACGAACTTCGCCATGCTCCAGGTGCCCGAGCGCTTCAGCGGCTACAAGGTCACCACCGTGGGCGACGATATCGCCTGGATCAAGCCGGGCCCCGACGGCCGCCTCTACGCCATCAACCCCGAGGCCGGCTTCTTCGGCGTGGCCCCCGGAACCGGCATGAAGAGCAACGCCAACGCCATGCTCAGCATGAAGGAGAACACCATCTTCACGAACGTGGCCCTCACCCCCGAGGGCGACGTGTGGTGGGAGGGCATGACCGAGGAGGTGCCCGAGATGCTCACCGACTGGCAGGGCAACCCCTGGACGAAGGACTGCGGGCGCAAGGCCGCGCACCCCAACAGCCGCTTCACGGCCCCGGCCCGCCAGTGCCCCTCCATCGACCCCGCCTGGGAGGATCCGAAAGGCGTGCCCATCAGCGCCTTCGTCTTCGGCGGGCGCCGGGCCACCACCGTGCCCCTGGTCGTGCAGAGCGTGAACTGGAACTTCGGCGTCTACACCGCCGCCACCATCGGCAGCGAGATGACCGCCGCCGCCGCCGGCAACATCGGCGAGGTGCGCCGCGATCCCTTCGCCATGCTGCCCTTCTGCGGCTACCACATGGGCGACTACTTCAACCACTGGCTCCAGCTGGGCCGCATGATCAAGAACCCGCCCCGCATCTTCTGCGTGAACTGGTTCCGCAAGGGCGAGGACGGCAAGTTCGTCTGGCCCGGCTACAGCGAGAACATGCGCGTGCTCAAGTGGATCGTGGACCGCGTCCACGGCCGGGCCTACGCCGCCGAGAGCCCCCTGGGCTGGATCCCCCGTCCCGGCGACGTGGACATCGAGGGCATCGACGGCTTCACCCAGGAGAACTTCGCGGCCGCCATGGCCATCAAGCGGGACGAGTGGCGCCACGAGATCCTCCTGCACGAGGAGCTCTTCGAGAAGCTCTACGACAAGCTGCCCAAGGAGTTCTTCCACATGCGCCAGCTCCTGCTGAGCGCCCTGTGGCGCAGCCCCGCCTCCCTGGGCCTGGCCCCCGAGCGGTAGCCGCCGAAGCGGGAAGAGAGGGCCCCGCCGCGGCGGGGCCCTTTTACGTCTAGGGCAGGGGCACGGGGTCGCTGGTGCCCAGGGGGGTGGTGACGGTGACCTCGCCCGCGGCCCCTCCGGGAAGGGTGACCCGGATCCGGGCGTCGCTGAGCGCGGCGAAGGGCAGGGAGGCGTCCCCCAGCCTCACGGAGGTGGCCCCGGCCAGGCCCGTCCCGTTCAGGTGCAGGATCCTGCCCGCGGGGGTGTCCTCCGCCGCGGCCCCCTCCACCAGCGGCCGTCCCAGGGCCCGCAGCATCTGGAAGGCCCGCGTGGCCGCGAGTTCCGGGGTCGCCGCGAACAGATCCCCCAGGGTGGCGAGGCCGGGCGCCGCCTGGTTGAACAGGGCCAGGTGGGCGTCGGCCAGGAGCAGGTGCAGCGTGGCCGCGGCCCGGTCCCCCAGCACCACCAGGCTCCAGAAGGCCGTGGTCCGGGTGGGGTCCAGCCCCGTCACGGGTTCGGAGAACCCCGAGGAGAGGATGGTGCCCGCCTGGGTGGCGCCGGGCCCGTGGGTGGTGATGGTGAAGGGGAACAGGGTCCCGGCCGGGTGGCCCGAGACCAGGAGGTCCCCCTCCGCCTCGAAGAAGGCGGCCTGGAGCCGGTGCTCCCGGACGTACACGCCCTGGTAGGGCGCCTCGGGGTCGGTCCAGTAGTGGGGGCGGTAGAGGTAGGTGCGGTCAGGATCCGGGGCGCCGTTGGCCCCCAGGGTGCCGGGGTAGGGGCAATCCTGGCCCGCGACCAGGATGTCCACCCGGGCGGGATCCAGGCCCAGGGCGGCCACCCGGTCCCTCAGGGCCCGGGGCAGGGCGGGGTAGAAGGCCGCCGGGAGCAGGAGGCTCACGGGGTAGGCGGGGAAGAAGTGATCCTCGCGCATGGCGCCGTTCTCCCCGGGATTGTACGGGTGGAGCACGGGGGCCAGGGGCAGCCCGAGGTCGTACTGGGCCGTCCGTCTTTCCTGGGGGAAGTCCAGGCGCCAGCCCGCGAAATCCAGGTCCCGGCGCGCGAGGGGCTGGTTCAGGGCCGTGATCCGGGAGGGGGCGAGCTGGAAGGGCGCGGCTGTCTGGGTGTCGCCGCCGGGGGTGGCGACGGCGATCACTGCCGGCAGGTTGGCATCGTCGGGCACCCGGAAGCGGAGGCCGCCCGCCCCCCGTTCGATGCGGTCAGCGGGCACCACCAGGGTTCCGTACCGCACTTCCGTGAAGGTGCCCAGGTGCTGGCCGTCCAAGGTCACCTCCGTGCCCGGGGGGCCGCCGGCTGGTTGGAAGGCCGTCAGGACGGGCGCCGGCGAAAGCACGGTGAAGGCGCCACCGGGCACCTGGATATCGCCGCCCGCCGTGAGGAGGCGCAGGGGGGCCGTCGCCGAGCCCTCGGGCACCATCACGGTGAGCCGGTCGGCGGCGATGGCGGAGGGGGGGGCGACGGCGCCGCCGAAATCCACCAGTTCCACTTGATCCAGGTATTCTCCCAGCACGGTGACTTCCGTGCCCGGGAGCCCCTGGGCGGGGGTGAAGCTGTCCGCCCGCAGGGCCGGGGATAGGACGGTGAAGGGGCCGCCGGGCACGAGGATGGCCCCGGCCGCGGATTGAAGGACGAGGGGGCCGGTGAAGGCGCCGGGAGGGACGCGCAGGCGCAACGTGGAACCCTCCGCGGCGGCCGGTTCCATCACTTCCACGGCCACGCCTCCCACGGTGGCGCCCGTGATCTGGGCGAGATGGGACCCGGCCACGGTCACCCAGGTCCCCACCTGGCCGCTGGCGGGCTCGAATCCCGACGCGGCGGGAGCCGGGATTTCCACGGTGAACACCGACGGCGCGCTGGATACGCTGACGCCCTCGGCGCCGGTCAGCGCCACCGGGCCGCTCACCGCCTCCGGGGGCACCTCGAAGGTCAGGGCGGATCCTGAAACCGTGAAGGCCGGGACGGGCCTGCCCCCCAGGCTCACCGCCTGTACGTGCTCCAGGGCGTCCCCCAGGACGAACACCCGGGTGCCGGGGGGCCCCGATACGGGCTGGAAACCGTACAGGACCGGCGGGGGGGCCGTGACCCGGAAGGAACCGGAGGCCGTGGCGGTCACCTCCGCGGGCAGGCGCAGGGAGAGGGTCCCGGTCTGGAACCCGGCGGGGACGGTGGCGGTGATGACGGTATCGGACACCACGGTGAAGGTGGCCGGGATGCCCCGGAAGGTGACGCCCCGCACGGGAAGGAACCCGGATCCCTGGAGGGTGACGAGGGTCCCGGGCGCACCCTGGGCCGGGGCGAAGGCGTCGATCCTGGGAACCTGCGGCGCCGGCAGGATCTGGAAGGCGCCCCCGGCGGCGGAAGATCCCCGGGCCGTTTCCACGGTGATGGCTCCCACGCCCTCCGCCCGGGGGACCTGCACCCGCAGGTGGCGGTCCGACACCACCTGGAAGCGCCGGGCCTGGTGCCCCGTGACCAGCACCCGGGTCGCGCCGTTGAAGTGCTGTCCGTATATGTTTATCTCATCAAGTGCGTAGGCCTGGGCCGGATTCACCTCCTGGATGGCCGGGGCCGGATCGGCGGACCCTCCTCCGCCGCCTCTGCAGGCCAAAATGGAGATGGAAAGGAGGCCTGTGGCGATTCCCAGGGCGCGGACGCCCGGGATGCCCGGATTTTGGCTGGGGAGGGCCATGGATGCTCCGACGGCCCGAGGGCCGTGAAGCATTATAAATAATTACTGGCATCCCACAAGCCGTCCCAGACGGTTTCCCCGGGCAGGGCCAGGGGGACCGGCGGGGGCGCCTCCAGATGGAAGGGGCGTCCATCCAGGGGATGGAGGAAGGCGAGGCGATGGGCGTGGAGCCAGTAGCCCCCCTCCCCCGGCACCGAGGCCCCGTCCGGCAGGGGCAGGCCCCCCGGCCCGTACAGCGGGTCCCCGGCCAGGGGGTGGCCCGCCCAGGCCAGATGGATGCGGATTTGGTGGGGGCGGCCCGTTTCGATATCCACCTGGAAGAGGGTGGTGTCCGGCCCCCGGGCCAGCACCCGCATGTCGCTGGCCGCCGGCCGCCCCTGGGGCGAGGCGGCGTGTAGGGTGCCCAGGCGGGGGTGGGGCACGGGGCCGATGGGTGCCTCCACCCGGAAGGCCTCCCGGGGGCATGCGCCCGTGCCCAGGGCCCGGTAGGTCTTCCGGATATCCCGGCCCCGCCAGGCCTCCTGGAGGAAGGCGGCCGCCTGGGCGGTTTGCGCGAAGAGCACGAGGCCCGAGGTGCCCCGGCCCAGGCGGTGCATGGGCCGGGCCTCCGGAAAGCGGCGCCGCACCCGGGCCAGGAGGGTGTGGTCCATGAACCCGGCCCCGGGCAGGGTGGGCAGGCCCCGGGGCTTGAAGACGGCCAGGATCCCCTCGTCCTCGTGGAGGAGGACCGCGCCCAGGTCCACCTCGGGCTCCTCCCAGGGGGGGCGGGACCAGGCCACTTCCTGGCCCGGCCGGAGTACCTGGTCCGGAAACGCCCGCTTTCCGTCCACGGCCACTTCCCCCGCCTCGATGCGCTCCCGCCACTGATCCGGGGTGCCGTGGGCATGGCGGGTGGCCAGGTGCTCGACCAGGGGGCCCGCCCCCCGGGCCCGGTCCGTGAAGGTGTGGCCGCCGTTGAGGGTCATGGCTCCATCATTCGGTGCATCAGGATGGCCCCGGCCGCCGCCACGTTGAGGCTATCCACCCCTTCGGCCATGGGGATGCGCACCGCCCGGGTGCAGCGGGACACGTCCCCGGGGGCCAGGCCCGGGCCCTCCGGGCCCAGGACGAGGGCCGTTCGGGGGCCCGGCTTCCAGGCCGAGACGGGAACGCTGTTCGCCAAGGCGGCCGCGATGACCTCCCCGCCGGGGGCCCGCCAGGCCTCCAGCGCCTCCCAGGGTTGATCCGTGCGCCACAGGGGCAGCTTCCAGGAGGCGCCCATGGACACCCGCACGGCCCGGCGGCTGAAGGGATCCGGCCCCGGTCCCAGGAGGAGTCCGTCCAGGCCCAGGGCGGCGGCGGTGCGGATGAGCTGGCCCAGGTTCTCCGCGTCGGAGAGGGCGGGGAGGACGAGGATGCGGCTGGCTGCCGGCAGGGCCGATAAAGGCGGGGGCTCCGGGACCCGGGCGGCTGCCATCAATCCCCGGTGGAAGGGGAAGCCGGCCATGGCCTCCAGTTCGGCGCGGCTGGCGGTGAGGAGGGCCGTCCCCTCGGGCAGGAGGGGGCGCACCGCCTCCTCGTGCCCCGCCTCCGCGGCCACGGCCACCACCTCGGCCCGGCCCTTCCGGCCCCAGGCCAGGAGATCCTCCACGAGGATCCGTCCCTCCGCCACGAAGCAGGGGCGGCCAGTGCGGCCGGCCTCGGGACGGCCCCCCAGGGACCGGGGCCGGCCGAAGCGCAGATCGGAGAAGAGGGACCAGAGGGAGGCGTCCTGCATGATTCCATGATGATCAGGAGCCCGCTCCGGCCGCCAGGAAGGAAGGAAGGTGATTTATACGCGCAAAAAATCTTAGTTGACATGCATCAATGTTGTCCTATCTTGGAGCCTGGAGGCCCCCATGGCCATGCTGCCCTTCACCCAGAAAGCCAACGAAGCCCTTGTCGCCGCCCGGGACGCGGCCCTCGCCGCCCAG
Source organism: Holophaga sp. (assembly GCA_035298525.1). GTDB lineage: Bacteria > Acidobacteriota > Holophagae > Holophagales > Holophagaceae > Mesoterricola. Next base: position 8,870 of record DATGXY010000167.1, on the reverse strand, counting down.
CACCCGGAGATCCTGCCCCAGCACCTGTTCCTGGCGATCCTGGCCCCCGAGCGGGGCCTGCGCCCCGTCCTGGAGAAGGCGGGCCTGGGCACCGACCAGATGAAGGGCCTGGTGGACGGGGCCGAGGGGGCCCTGGCCAGCCAGCCCAAGGCCATCGGCGGGTCCGAGCCCCAGGCCGGGCCGGCCCTCCGTCATTTCCTGGAGGTGTCCAGCGACACGGGCCGGGGCCTGGGCGACCGGTTCCTGGCCACGGACGCCATGCTTCTGGCCTTCGCCAACGCGGCCACCGATGCCAAGAAACTGCTGGAGGCCTTCGGTCTGGATCGCCGGAAGCTGGAGGCGGCCATCCGGGAGACCCGCAAGGGGGCCCGCGTGGAGGACGAGCGGGCCGAGGAGAAGTTCGCCTCCCTGGAGAAGTACGCCCGGGACCTGAGCGCCGCCGCCCAGGCCGGGAAGCTGGACCCCGTCATCGGCCGGGACGAGGAGATCCGCCGCGTCATGCAGGTGCTCTCGCGCCGCACCAAGAACAACCCCGTGCTCATCGGCGAGCCCGGCACCGGCAAGACCGCCATCGTGGAGGGGCTGGCCCAGCGCATCGCCAAGAACGACGTGCCCGAGAGCCTCAAGGGCATGCGGCTCATGTCCCTGGATATGGGCGCGCTCGTGGCCGGCACCCAGTACCGGGGCCAGTTCGAGGAGCGCCTGAAGGGCGTCATCCAGGAGATCCAGGCCTCCAAGGGCGAGATCATCCTCTTCATCGACGAGATGCACCTCCTGGTGGGCGCGGGGAGCGCCGAGGGCAGCATGGACGCCGCCAACCTCCTCAAGCCGGCCCTGGCCAGGGGCGAGCTGCGCTGCATCGGCGCCACCACCCTGGACGAGTTCCGCAAGCACGTGGAGAAGGACGCGGCCCTGGAGCGGCGCTTCCAGTCCGTGTTCGTGGACGAGCCCGGCATGGAGGACACCATTTCCATCCTCCGCGGCCTCAAGGAGCGCTACGAGCTCCACCACGGCGTGCGCATCCGCGACGCGGCCCTGGTGGCCGCGGCCCAGCTGAGCCAGCGCTACATCGCCGACCGGTTCCTGCCCGACAAGGCCGTGGACCTGGTGGACGAGGCCGCCAGCCTCGTGCGCATGCAGATCGACACCCGCCCCATCGACATCGACGTCCGGGAGCGGCGGGAGATGCAGCTCCAGCTGGAGCGCCACGCCCTGGCCAAGGAGAAGGACCCCGCCAGCCGCGCCCGCCTCGCCGAGCTGGACAAGGAGCTGGCCGACCTCACCGAGGAACTGCGCCTGCTCCGGGCCCGGTGGGAGACGGAGAAGAAGCGCATCGAGGAGAACCGCGGGCGCCAGAAGCGCCTGGACGACCTGCGCCTGGAGCTGGACCGGGCCAAGACCCGGGGCGACTACGAGGTGGCCTCCCGCCTGGAGTACGGGGAGATCCCCGCCCTGGAGAAGCAGCTGGTGGCCTCCGAGGACGCCGACGGCGCCATGCTGCGCCAGGAGGTGCGGGAGGAGGACGTGGCCGCCGTCGTGGCCAAGTGGACGGGCATCCCCGTCACCCGCCTCATGGAAAGCGAGATCCAGAAGCTCCTGCACATGGAGGACCGCCTCCGGGAGCGCGTGGTGGGCCAGGACCCCGCCCTGGTGGCCATCAGCGAGGCCCTGCGCCGCAACCGCGCCGGCCTGGGCGATCCCCGCAGGCCCATCGGCAGCTTCCTCTTCCTGGGTCCCACGGGCGTGGGCAAGACCGAGGTGGCCCGGGCCCTGGCGGAATTCCTGTTCGACGACGAGAACGCCATGGTCCGCATCGACATGAGCGAGTTCACCCACGAGGCCGACGCCACCCGTCTCATCGGCGCGGCCCCCGGGTACGTGGGCTACGAGGAGGGCGGCCGCCTCACCGAGGCCGTGCGCCGGCGTCCCTACGCCGTCATCCTTCTGGACGAGATGGAGAAGGCCCACCCCCGCATCTTCGATCTCTTCCTGCAGGTGCTGGAGGACGGCCGCCTCACGGACGGCAAGGGCCGCACCGTCAACTTCCGGAACACCGTCGTGCTCATGACCACCAACGTGGGAAGCCAGGCCATCTTCGAGGCGGGGGGCGCCGTGGACAAGGCCCAGGCCGAGGTGCAGGCCGCCCTCAAGGCCTTCTTCCGTCCCGAGTTCCTGAACCGCCTGGACGAGGTGGTCACCTTCCGCTCCCTGGGCGAGGAGGACATGCGGGCCGTGGCCCGCATCCAGATGAGGCGGGTGGTGGACCAGCTGGCCGCCAAGCGCATCGCCCTGGAGGTCCCCGACGCGGCCCTGGACTGGCTGGCCAGGGAGGGCTTCGATCCCCAGATGGGCGCCCGCCCCCTGAAGCGCCTCGTGCAGCAGGTGGTGGTGAACCGCGTGGCCCGCATGGTGCTGGACGGCCGGGTGCGCCCCGGCGATTCCCTCGTCCTGGCCGTGGAGGGGGCCGAGCTTACCGTGCGTGTGGAACCGGTCCAGTGATCCTCACCGGGCCCTGATGTCCACCCAGCGGAAGGGCAGGGGCCCCCGCGCCAGGGCGTCCAGGGCCGGCGTGGATCGGTTTTCCGGGCACGCGGCCACGCACCGGTTCCGCTCGCTGATCGCCTCGAAGAGGCACCGGTTGCGCTCGGCGCTGCCTTCGGGCCAGCGGTCAACGCAGGCCTGGATGGCGTCGTTCCAGGCCCGCATGCAGGCCTCCACGCAGGCCCTGCGGTCCTGGGCCGGAAGAAGGGGCGCGGCCAGCGCCGCGCAGAGAAGGGTTCGGAGGATGGGCATGGGGGCTCCCGGACGTGACCCTGAGGTGCCTCCTCCGGGGTGCCCGTTCCCGCCTACTTGATCTCCACGTTCCCGTCCACCGTGCGCACGCGGATCGCCTGGTCGCGGCCCGGGACGGTGGCGGAAAAGCGGTGCTTGCCGGTCTCGGTCCCCGTCATGCCGGGGACGTCGGCGCGGATGGTCCCGCCCTGGCTGCGGGCGTCGATGAGCCCCTTGGCCCGGCCCAGGCGCAGGTGCACGTTGCCGTCCACGGTGCGCACCTTGAGGCCCTCGCCCCAGCCGTCCAGGTCCTCGGCGCGGACGCTGCCGTCCACGGTGGTGAGATCCAGGCCCCCCTCCACCCGTTCCAGGGTGATGGAGCCGTCCACGGTGCCGGCCTTCACCCGGGCCCGCAGATCGCGGCAGGTGATGCGCCCGTCCACGGCCCGGGCGTGGACCTCGCCCGCCACCGATTCCACGGTGATGTGCCCGTCCACGGTCCTCACGCCGGCGTAGCCCTCCAGGTTCCGCACGGTGACGGGCCCGTCCACGCTGCGCACGTCCAGGTTGAGCCTGCGGGGCACCCGGAGGCGGAGGTGCACGGTGTGGCGGTCCCTGCGTCCATGGCCCACCACGAAGCCGAAGGGGAAGGGGCGCCGGTGGGGCACCTCGATGAGGAGGCCGCCGGACTTGCGCTCCACCCGGAGGCGGGCCACGGCCTCGGGATCCGAACCCTCCGCCACCACCTCCACCTCGGGCCGGTCCCAGCCCTCCACCTCGACCCTGCCATCGGCCTGTTTCACCCACAGGTTCCCCCCCATGGGGAGGGCCTCCAGGCGGGGCGGGGCGGTTCCCGCCGCCAGGGTGGCGGCGAAGGCGAGGGCGAGGAAGGGGATGCGCATGGGACACCGGGGAAGTGGACCTTCCCAGCATAGGCGCCCGGGATCCCCCCAGGCGGGGGAGTCCGCCAGTCCTCCCGCCTTTTCGGCGAACGGGGGGAGGCCACCGGCGAACGGCGGCCCCGGTTCAGCCCTTCGCCAGCAGCTCGTTGATCTTGGCCAGGCGGGCCTGCTTCTCCTCCGCCCCGGCCCGCATCTTGGCGACCGCGGCCTCGGGAGCCTTGGTGGTGAAGGATTCGTCCGCGAGGCGGGCCAGGGACGAGGCCAGCTCCTTTTCCAGCTTCTCCCGCTCCTTCTCCAGCTTGGCCTTCTCGGCGGCGGGATCCTTGAGGCCCGCCAGTTCCAGGGCCACGGTGCCGCCCGTGACCACGGCCACGGCCCGGGTCGCCCCGTGCACGTCCTCGCCGAAGACGACGGATTCCAGGCGGGCGATGCTCTTCAGGCCCTCGGCGAAGGGTTCCAGGGCCTTCAGGGTGCAGAAGGCGGGAACGCGCTTCGCGGGGTCCACGCCGTTCTCGGCCTTCAGGCGCAGGAGGGCCGAGAGGGCCTCCTGGAAGCGGGGCACCAGGTCGGGGTCGCCGCCCTCCCGGGCCAGGAGGGGATCCTCCGAGGGCCAGGCCCGGGCCGCCAGCAGGGCGGGTTCGCCCGCGGGGAGGCGTCCCTCCATGACCGCGGCGTGGATCTCCTCGGTGACGAAGGGGACCAGGGGGTGCAGGGCCCGCAGGAGGATATCCAGGAAGTGGAGGATGGCGGCCTTCTGCTCGCGGCTGCCGCTCTGGAGGGTGACCTTGGCCAGCTCGATGTAGGTGGCGCAGAAGTCGTCCCAGACCAGGTGGTAGAGGATCTCGGCGGCCTCGTGGAAGCGGAACTCGTCGATGGCCTTGGTGGCCCCGAGGACGCCCTCGCGCAGGCGGCGGATCATCCAGAACTCGGCCTCGCCCAGTTCGGGGGCCACGTCCAGGGTGACGTCGGGGGTGAGGCTCATCTGCACGAACCGGGCCGCGTTCCAGAGCTTGTTGCAGAAGTTGCGGCTGGCCTCCAGGCGGGAGCGGGAGAGGCTGATATCCGTGCCCGGCGCGGCCATGGCGGCCAGGGAGTAGCGCAGGGCGTCCGTGCCGAACTCGTCCATGGTCTCCAGGGGGTCGATGACGTTGCCCTTGCTCTTGCTCATCTTGGCGCCGTGCTCGTCGCGCACGAGGCTGTTGAAGTACACGTCCCTGAAGGGCACGTCGTCCATCCAGGTGAGGCCGGCCATCACCATGCGGGCCACCCAGAAGAAGAGGATGTCGTACCCGGTGATGAGGACGCTGGTGGGGTAGTAGCGCTTCAGGTCGGCGGTCTCGTCGGGCCAGCCGAAGACGCTGAAGGGCCACAGGGCCGAGGAGAACCAGGTGTCCAGGGTGTCGGGGTCCTGGGTGAGGGCGGTGCCGCCGCACTTCGCGCAGGCGGAGGGGGCGTCCTCCTCCACGTTCACGTGGCCGCAGGCGTCGCAGGTCCAGGCGGGGATGCGGTGGCCCCACCAGAGCTGGCGGCTGATGCACCAGTCCTGGATGTTCACCAGCCAGTGCTCCCACACCGTGGCCCAGCGCTCGGGGGTGAAGCGGATGCGCCCGGAGCGCACGGCCTCCAGGGCCTTCTGCGCCGCGTCATCCACCTTCATGAACCACTGTTCCGAGACCAGGGGCTCCAGCACGGCGCCGCTGCGGTCGCTGACGGAGACCTGGTGGGTGTAGTTCTCGATCTTCTCCATGAGGCCCAGGGCCTCCAGGTCGGCCACGACCTTCTTGCGGCACTCGAAGCGGTCCAGGCCCGCGTAGGCCTCGCCGGCCTCCTTCGTCATCCTGGCGTCGAAGCCGATGACGGTGATGCTGGGCAGGCCCAGGCGCAGAGCGGCGGCGTGGTCGTTGGGATCGTGGGCGGGGGTGAGCTTCACGCAGCCCGTGCCGAACTTGGGATCCACCATGGGGTCGGCCACCACGGGGATCTCCCGGTCCGTCAGGGGCAGCCTCACCATCTTGCCCACCAGGGCGGCGTACCGCTCGTCCTCGGGGTGCACGGCCACGCCCGTGTCGCCCAGCATCGTCTCGGGGCGGGTGGTGGCCACCACCACGAAGCCGGAACCGTCGGCCATGGGGTACTTGAGGTGCCAGAGCTTCCCGTTGCGCTCGACGTACTTCACTTCCAGGTCGGAGAGGGCGGTCTGGCTCGCGGGGTCCCACTGGATCATGCGGGGGCCCCGGTAGATGCGGCCCTGCTTGTAGGCGGCGGCGAAGACCTTGCGCACGGCCCGGTTCAGGTCGGGATCCATGGTGAAGCGCTTGCGGGTCCAGTCCACGCTCGCGCCCAGGCGGCGCAGCTGGTTCTCGATATCGCCCTGGTTCTGGTCCTTCCAGCTCCACAGGCGCCGGAGGAACTCCTCCCGGCCCAGATCGTGGCGGGTCTTGCCCTCGGTCTCCTTCACCTGGCGCTCCACCACCACCTGGGTGGCGATGCCGGCGTGGTCGACCCCGGGCAGCCACAGGGCGTCGTAGCCCCGGGCCCGCTTGAAGCGGGTGAGGATGTCGTGGAGGGTGAACACCAGGGCGTGGCCCATGTGCAGGTTGCCCGTGATGTTCGGGGGCGGGATGACGATGGACCAGGGCTCCTTCCCGCTATCGGGCTTGGCCTCGAACAGGCGGGTCTCCTCCCACCGTCCGTACCAGCGCTGCTGGGCGGTCTTGAAATCGAAGGCCTTGTCCATTTCTTGCATCGCGGATCCCGGTAATCCTCCATTCTGCCAGACGCGGACCGGGCCTTCCAGCCGGGCCGCCCCGCAATACCCCATGGCCAGGCCCCGGCAGAAGCGGAAGCGGAAGCCCTCCGGGACCTCCCGGGTGGCCAGGAGGGCCAGGAAGGCCCGGTCCAGGGCCGGCCGGATCCCATGGAAACCCAGGACCTTGAGTCCTTTAAGGGCGCAGGCCGCGGCCACTTCCCGGGGCTTCACGAAGAGCCGGAGCACGTGGAGGCGGGGCGGGGTGTTCTTCACGAAGAGGCGCACCCCCAGGATCACCACGAGGCCCGCCAGGGGGGTGCGGTTGAAGGTGTGGAAGAGGAAGAGGCCCCCGGGGCGCAGGACCCGGGCCGCCTCCCCCACGAAGGGTCCGGGGTCCTCCACGTGCTCCAGGAAGTCCATCATGCACACCGCGTCGAAGCTCCCGTCCCGGAAGGCCAGGCGGGAGGCGTCCATGGCCGCGTACGAGGCTCCGCCGGCGCGGTCGCGGGCCACCCGCAGGGCCGGGAGGGCGAGGTCCACCCCCGTCACCCGGTGTCCGGCGGCGGCGAGGGGACCCGCCATGAACCCCGCCCCGCAGCCCACGTCCAATACCCGGGCGGGGGGCCCCAGGGTGGCGAGCTCGGCCAGCACCCAGCCTTCCCGGGCGCGGGACTCGGCCCGGAGCAGGGCCACGGGGTCGTCCTGGGCCCCGTACCAACGCGGGCCCAGGCGCCCGTAGACGCTGTTGTCCACGGGTTCGGGCGGGCCCCGCCTTCCGGCCCCCGCCAGGGCCTGGAGCAGGAGGAACCCCAGGACGAGCCCGGCCTGGAGGCGCAGGGGGATCCCCTCCCCGGCGATCCAGGTCCAGGCCGCGGCGCCCAGCACCACCGGGTGCAGGACGAAGAGCAGGGCGTGGAGCCAGTGCTCCCACGCCCCGCAGCTCCGGGCGTGGATGGCCTCGTCCTTGGTGATGAGCAGGCAGGAGAAGCCGGCGAGCCCCAGGTAGATCCCCAGATGGGCCCGGGTGGGGGCCGCGGAGGCGGCGAAGAGAAGGCAGGCCAGGAAGGCGGCGGTGTCCGCCAGGTGCCCCGCCCATTCCAGGCGGCCCACGCGGCGGCTGCGGTGCAGGATCCCTTCGTCCACGCCCATGGCCAGGGCCTGGAGGAGGAAGGGGGCCAGGAGGACGACCCTCACGCGTCCTTCCGCAGCACGGCCCCGGCCAGGGTCAGGCCCGGGCCGAAGGCCAGGGCCGCCACGGGGGTGCCGGAGGGGACGTCCGGGTCCTCCAGCAGGTCCATCCATACGTGGGGGAGGGTGGCGCTGCTCATGTTGCCCCGGGCCCGGAGCACGCGGTTGCTGGCCTCCACCTGCAGGGGGTCCAGGCCCAGCAGATCCCGGATGCCATCGATGATGCGGGGGCCGCCGGGATGGATGGCGAAGCGGGCCCGGGCCACGAGGGCCTCCCGGTCCAGCCCCGCGTCCCGGGCCAGCCGGGCCAGGAAGTCCGGCAGGGCCGCCCGGATCAGTTCGGGCACCCGCCGGGACAGGGTCATGCGCATGCCGGCCTCCGAGACCACCCAGGTCATGGCGTCCCCGGTGCCCGGCACGATCTCCTCCCGGGTCGCCAGCACGGCCAGGCCCGGCCTCCCCGGGTTGGCGGCCGCCCGGTAGCGCACGGCCCCGTCCGCGAAGAGGGTCTGGGTCACCAGGGTCTCCGGGTCGTGGCGGGAGGGGTCCATGTGAAGGGTGCACAGCTCCGTGTGCACCAGGTCCACCCGATGCGCCCCCAGGGCCAGTCTGCCCGCGGCGGCCCGCACTGCGGGCAGGCTGGCATAGCAGCCCATGTGGTAGGCGTGGAGGACCTCCGCGTCCCAGCCCCGGGCCGCCACGAGGCGCTGCGCGGCGCTGGGGGAGGCGTACCCGGTGCAGGTGACGTGGACGAGGGTCCCGGGGCCCGCCTCCTCCCCGGCATAGAGATCCGCGAGGATGCGCTCCGCCGTCTCCGAGAAGAAGGCCATCCGCTCCCCGCAGGGGCTGCCGGCGGGGTGGCGGTCCAGGTCGAAGATGCGCATGCGGGGCCAGTCCCGGTGGCGGAAATCCTCCAGGTAGGCCCGGCGGGCCTCGATCCGGTCGGAGCCGCAGCCGAAGCGGCGCACCAGGCGCCGGTACCGGCCCTCGTCCCCATCTCCGGCGGCCCGGGCGTGGGCCGCGGCCAGCCAGTCCAGGATCTCGTCCTGGGTCCCGGCGTGGCCGGGCAGGTGGGCCTGGAAGGCGTGGAGGACGACGGGAGGGAGGGGCATGGGCGCTCCTGGACGGGGCCGGAAGGGGCCGTCCCGCTTGGATGTCGCCAGGCCCCGGGCCGGTGGCTGGGGCGCCGCCAGGAAACGCCATCGGGCGGCCGGGAGCGGCCATTGACCGGGGACCCCCGGCCCCTACATTGGGGGGAC
>DATGXY010000166.1:0-7261 GCA_035298525.1 Holophaga sp. | reverse complement strand
GCCTACTACGACGCCTGGAGGGACACCCGCCTCCACCGGGCCCTGCGGACCCTGGCCGCCGGGGGGGCCAACTTCGGCGGCACCAGCGCCGGGGCCATGATCCTGGCCCAGTTCGCCTTCGCCGGCGGGAAAAGCCTGACCAGCCAGCAGGCGTGGGAGGATGGGCGCACACCCTGGCTGGACGACGCCTCCTCCGGCGGCACGGCCCTCCACGAGGATTTCCTGCCCCTGGTGCGGGGGGCCGTGATCGATACCCACTTCACCGCCCGGGAGCGCCTGGGCCGTCTGCTGGGGATCCTGGCCCGGGCCTGGGAGGAACGGCCCGGGATCCGCATCCTGGGCCTGGGCCTGGACGAGCGCACGGGCATTGTTCTCCGCGGCGCCCAGGGTCGTGTGGAGGGCCTGGGCACCGCGACCCTGGTTCAGGCCCTCCCCGGGGCCGCCTCCCGGCGCGAATCCGGCCGTCCCCTCCAATTGACCGGTGTGCGGCTGGACCGGGTGGGCCCCGGCGGCCGCATCGATCTGGGCGCGGCCCTGGCCCTCACGGCCCCCCCCGCGCCACCCCCCCAACCCTGATTCCGGACCGGACCATGCTCACCCTCATCCGTGACATCCCCACCTACGCCCCCGAGCCCCTGGGCGTCGTCGATATCCTCCTGGCCGGGGGCCTCATCGCCCACGTGGGGCGCCTGGGGCCCGTGAACCTGCCGGGCCTGCGGGAGGTGGACGGCCGCGGGCTGGTGGCGGTGCCCGGCTTCATCGACGCCCACGTGCACATCCTGGGCGGCGGCGGGGAGGGGGGCTGCGCCACCCGCACCCCGGAACTGATGCTGGGCGAGGCCCTGCGGGCCGGGGTCACGACCCTGGTGGGGTGCCTGGGCACGGATGGCGTCAGCCGCACCCCCGCGTCCCTCCTGGCCAAGGCCAAGGGCCTGGAGGAGGAGGGCCTCACCACGTACGCCTACACCGGCAGCTACGGCCTGCCCCTGGTCACCGCCACCGGTTCCGTGGAGCGGGACCTGCTGCTGGTGGACAGGGTCATCGGCGTGGGGGAGGTGGCCCTTTCGGACCACCGCTCCAGCCAGCCCACCCTGGAGGCCCTGGCGGCCCTGGCCGGGGAGGCCCGCCGGGGCGGCCTGCTCTCGGGCAAGGCCGGGGTGGTGAACCTGCACCTGGGCGACGGGCCCCGGGGGCTCGAACCCCTCCGGCGCCTCGTGGCGGAAACGGAGCTGCCCCCCTCCCAGTTCCTGCCCACCCACATCAACCGGAACCCGGCCCTGCTGGAGGAGGCCGTGGCCTACGCCGCCCTGGGCGGATGGCTGGACCTCACCACCTCGGGCCCGGATCCGGCCTCGGGCTGCCCCCAGGTGGGCGCGGCCGAGGCCCACGCCCGGCTCCGGGCCGCCGGGGTGGACCCGGGCCGCATCACCTTCACCTCCGACGGCCAGGGCAGCCTCCCCGAGTTCGACGCCCAGGGCCGGATGACGGGCCTGGGGGTGGGGCGCATGCGCAGCCTCTTCGACGCCTTCCGGGACCTGGTCCGGGCCGGGACCCCCCTGGCCGAGGCCCTCCTGCCGGTGACCGCCAATCCCGCGGCCATCCTCAGGCTCCGGGGCAAGGGCCGGCTGCGGGCGGGGATGGACGCAGATCTCCTCCTCCTGGGGGGCGGCGACCTGGAAGTGCACAGCCTCGTCGCCCGGGGCCGCCTCCTCGTGGAGGACGGCGTCCTGAAGGCGAAGGGCACCTTCGAATCCTGAACGGCCCAGGCCACACTGTCCCTGCGAGGAACCCCAGCCATGACCCAGACCGACGCCCCGCGCGCCTCCCGGCCCGATCTCCGCCTGCGGGGGCCGGGGGCGGTGGCCGAGTCCACCCTCCGCGCCGTGGCCACCGGCGTGCTCCTGGGCGTCACCTTCGGGGCGGCCAACGCCTACCTGGGCCTGCGGGTGGGCATGACCGTCTCGGCCTCCATCCCAGCCACGGTGATGACCCTCGCCCTGTTCCGCCTGTTCCGCAGGCGGGGCACGCTGCTGGAGGCGAACATGGCCAAGACCGTGGCCAGCGCCTCCACCTCCCTGGCCACGGGCACCATCTTCACCATTCCGGCCCTCTTCCTGTGGGGCTTCGCGCCGCCCTTCCTCCAGGTGGCCGTCCTCTGCCTCCTGGGCGGGGTCTTCGGCATCCTCGCCATGATCCCCCTGCGCCGGCTCCTGATCCTGGAATCCGCCGGGGAACTGCCCTATCCGGAGGGGACGGCCTGCGCCGAGGTGCTGAGGGCCTCCTTCGAGGGCCGGGGCGGCGCGTCCTGGATCTTCACGGGCATGGCCCTGGGCTTCGCCCTGAAGCTGGCCATCTCCCTGGCCCGGGTCCTGCCGCCTGAGGTCTCCCTGGCCCTGCCCGTGCTGCCCAGGGCCGTGCTGGCCCTGGCCGTGGCCCCGGCCCTGGCGGGCATCGGCTACATCCTGGGCTTCAAGCGTTCCGCGGTGATCGTGTCGGGCTCGGCCCTGGCCTCCCTGGTGCTCACGCCCCTCATCGCCCACATGGGCGCGGGCCTCCAGGTTCCCGTCCCCCCCGAGCCCGCGGCCCTCATCCGGGACATGGACGCCGGGGCCATCTGGAAGGCCTACGTGCGCTACATCGGCGCCGGGGCCGTGGCGGCGGCGGGCCTGTGGACGGTGGCCCAGACCCTGCCCACCCTGGCGCGCACCTTCGCCACCGTGGTGCGGGGCCTGCGCCGCAGGGGCGGCGCGCCCGCCCTGGGCGCGGGGACGGACCGGGATCTGCCCGGAGCCGTGGTGGCCGGAGGCCTCCTGGCGGTGGTGGCCGCCGCGGCCCTGGTCCCCGGCATCTTCGGGGGCGGCATGTCCCTGGTGCCCCGGATCGTTTGCGCCGTGGGCATGGGCGTCTGCGGGGTCCTCTTCGTCACCGTGGCCGCGCGCATCGTCGGGCTCATCGGCGTCAGCTCCCAGCCCACCTCGGGCATCGCCCTCATCACCCTGATGCTCGTGAGCAGCTGGTTCCTGGCCGCGGGCTGGGTGGACGCCCGGGCCATGGCGGCGGTGCTCACGGTGGGGACCGTGGTGGCCATCGCCGCCTCCAAGGCCGGTGATATCTCCCAGGACCTGAAGACCGGGGCCCTGGTGGACGCCACCCCGGCCCTGCAGCAGGCGGGCCAGCTCATCGGCGCCGCCTGCGCCTGCTGGGCGGTGGCGGCCACCGTGCTGCTCCTGGGGCGGGTCTACGGCTTCGGCGGCCAGGAACTGCCCGCCCCCCAGGCCATGCTGATGAAGACCGTGATCGAGGGGGTCCTGTCCGGCAGCCTGCCCTGGCCCCTGGTCCTCACCGGGGCGGGGGTGACCGTGCCGGTGATCCTGTGCGGGATCCCGGCCCTCTCCTTCGCCATCGGCGTGTACCTGCCCCTCGCCTCCATGGCGGCCATCTTCGCGGGCGGATGCGTGCGGGGCCTGGTGGAGGCGCGCCGGGGCGAGGCCGCCCAGGGGGACGATCCCGGCATCCTGGCCGCCTCGGGCCTCGTGGCGGGGGAGGGCCTGGCGGGGGTGGTGGTGGCCGCGGCCGTGGCCCTCAAGCTGGCCCCGGGCCTGGGCGGGCCCCGGGTGGCCGGCGTCCCGGGAGCCCTGCTGGGCCTGGGCGCCGTCCTCCTGCTGGGGGCCTTCCTCGCCTGGCCAGCCTTCCGCCGCCGCTCCTGATGGACCGTGGCGTCCGGGTGGCGGCTGGTCCGTGTCCCTCCTTTACGCCCAGGTCCGTCGATGCCGGCGCAGCCGGCATCGACGGAAGGCCCCCGCTCCTCATGGAGATGCCGGTGTTGGCACCTTCTGGCGCCGGCATGGCGAGGTCGCGCTGCGAGGGCCGTGAACCGGCGTGAGGTGCGCGCCGGCATCCATCACGGATCGGCTTTCCAGCCCTCCCAGGCTGCGCTTCAAGCGGATTCGGAGAAGCCCTGGAGGGAGAAGGGTGATCATGGATTCCGGCCCGAGGCGGAGAAGTACGAAGGTGGAACACCCCCTCACCGTTCCTTGAACCGGCACCGGCCCCTGAATGCGCCAGCATTCATGGGCCGGTTACACGTTTCCCGGGGCGAGATGGAGGGACACGGGCCTACCGGCACCCGGCTAGACGTACTCCCCGGCACCGGCGCGCTCGGCGGCGCGGACCCGCTGCAGGGCGGTCTCGGGGCTGGAGGCGGCGATGGCCGTGACCAGGGCGTTGCTCAGCACCCCGAAGGCCACCACGCTGTGGGTGTACATCAGGTTCTCCCCCGGCACCAGGAACACCTGGTCGGCGGAGGGGGCGATGGGGGCGTCGAGGCGGTCCGTGAAGGCCATCACCTTCACGCCCCGGCTCCGGGCGAAGACGACGGCGTCCACGGTCTCCTTGCTGTAGGGATGGAAGCTCATGGCCACCAGGAGGTCCTCCGGGCCCAGATTGGCGACCTGGAGGGTGGTGTCGGCGGCCTCGCCGGAAACGCTGGGCAGGCCCACGATGGTGAGGAGGTAGCCCAGGAGCTGGGCCATGCGCTGGCTGATGCCGCGGCCCACCAGGACCCGGTGGCGCGCGGACACGAGCAGTTCCACGGCCCGGGCCAGGCTTTCCTCGTTGACCTGGCCCAGCACGCGCTCGATGTTGGCGATATCGTTGCGGGCCACCTCCACCAGGGTGGCCGCGGCGGCCGTGGGCGCGTGGAGCAGCCTGGCCTGCTTGGCGATGCGCTGGCGGGCCTCCCCGGCCAGGGCCTGGCGCATTTCCGGGAAGCCCCCGTAGCCCAGGGTCTTGGCGAAGCGCACCACGGTGGGCTCGCTGATCCCCGCCTGGCGCCCCAGTTCGGCGGCGGTGTAGTAGGCGCTGCCGTCCGGGTCCTTGAGCAGGACGTCGGCCAGCCGCCGCTGGCCCTGGGAGAAGCCCGGCATGGCCTGGGTGAGCCGGTCCAGGAAGGCCAGGTTCTCCTGTGCGCGGCGCCTTGGCATGGAACCTCCGGGGGATGCGGTTCCCGGTCCGCCGCGCATCCCGGGGCGATCGTTTCCTTACCAGGTGCGGGAACCGGATGAAAGAATTCTATCATTCCCGCTGGGGTCTGTTTGTCCTGTTTAACTCCCACCCCGCTTCGCCGCATCCTTTCCAACGCGGAGGAAAGCTCCGGTCCGGGTATCTGCCTCCATGGGGGCAGGGCGCGCCTCATGCCCGGTTCACCGCGCGGCCTTCCGTGCCGTTGCTCACCAGGGCCAGGCCCGACCAGAAGCCCAGCCCACCTTCGAAGACCAGCATGAGGGGATGCCAGCCCTGGTGGAAGCCCCAGGCCAGGGCGGCCACGGCGGAGGCGTGGACGACCAGGGAGCAGGCGTCGGACCAGGGGCTGCCGAAGGTGACGCCGGAGGCGGCCTGGATCCGGCTGTGGCGCCGGCCGTACACGAAGTACACGGCGAGGCCCAGGTAGAGCCACACCCCCAGGCGGATCCAGGTGCCCAGGGGCAGGTGGGCCATGAGCGCCAGGGCCGTGAGGGCGCCCAGGGGCCCCAGCAGCCCGGGGGCGGGGATCCGGAAGGGCCTTTCGGCCAGGGGGCGGGTGCGGCGGAGGATGGGCACGGCGGCGCACACCACGGCGAAGGCCAGGAGGGTGCCGATGGACACCAGCTCGGACAGGAGGGCCAGGGGCAGGACCCCAGCCGCCAGGGCCACCAGGGCGCCCGTGAGGAGGGTGGCGGCTCGGGGGCCGCCCATGCGGGCATCCACGGCCCCCAGGCCCGGGAGGAGGCCATCCCGCCCCATGGCGAAGAGGATGCGGGCCTGGGCCATGAGGGTCACGAGGACGCCGCTGGTGAGGCCGGCCAGGGCCCCCGCCTTCACGAAGAGGGCCAGGGACAGGGCGGCCCCGGGCCCCCAGCCCCGCAGGCCGATGATGCGGTCGATGCCCTGGGCCAGGGGCTCCCGCCCCAGGTCCCGCCAGGGCACGGTGCCCGTGAGCACGAGGGCCACCAGCACGTAGAGGAGGGTGCTCACGGCGATGGTGGCCAGGATGCTCCGGGGCACGTCCCGGCGGGGGTTCCTGGCCTCCAGGCCGGCGGTGCTCACGGCGTCGAAGCCGATGTAGGCCAGGAAGACGACCCCCACGGCGGTGAGGACGCCCCCCGCCCCCCAGCCGTAGCGCCGGGCCCCCTCCACGATTTCCGGGGGGGGAACGAGGGCCAGGGGGCCGGAGGCCGCCGGGTCGGCCGCCAGGAACTCCCGGCTCACGAGCCCGATGCCCAGGGCCACGAACACGAGGATGATCAAGAGCTTCGTGGCCACGATGGCGTTGTTGAGGCGGGCCCCGCCCCGCAGGCCCCGGGCCAGCAGGACCGTGAGGGCCCCGGGCAGGAGGGTGGCGGGCAGGTTCCACAGGCCCCGCGCCGTCTCCCCGCCGCTGAGCCTCACCGTATCCAGGGGCCCGCAGGTGAGCAGTCTCAGGCCGTCGGGCAGGGCGAGGCCCAGGGTGTCCTGGAGGAGGGAGCCCAGGTACCCGGACCAGGCCACGGAAACGAGCACGGCCCCCAGGCCGTACTCCAGGCAGAGGCTCCAGCCCACCATCCAGGCTGGCAACTCCCCCAGGGAGGCGTAGGTGTAGGCGTAGGCGGAGCCGGCCCCGGGCACCAGCCCGGCCAGTTCGGCGTAGCAGAGGCCCGCCACGGCGCAGAGGGCGCCGGCGATGAGGAAGCTGTAGACGATGCCCGGGCCCGCGTAGCGGGCGGCGGCGAGGCCGGGCACCGAGAAGATGCCGGCCCCCACCACCAGGCCCAGGCCCAGCATGACGAGGCTGAAGAACCCCAGGGACCGGGTGAACCCGGGGCCGGCGCCCGCTTCGCTTTCGCGGAGGAACTGGGCGGGGGATTTGAGGAGGACAAGCTGTTTGACCAAGGCGCGCCTTTCCTGACCCGGGAAGGGTTGGGAACAGGGTGCGCCCAGGTCCGGCGGGGTTCCGGATGGTGATTAATCAAATATTGACTTGATTCGAATTAGCTATTCGCCGTCCCGGCCGTGGCCGCTGGAGGGGATCTCGAAGCCCGCCTCCCGGTACTCGTTGATCTTGTTGCGGACGGTGCGGAGGGCGATATCCAGCTTCTGGGAGCAGTGGGTGCGGTTGCCCTCCAGGGCCGACAGGGTGGAGAGCAGCCAGAAGCGCTCCAGGTCGGGGAGGGGGATGCCCAGGGGCAGGGCCACCAGGGTGCCCAGGGGCACGCCCCGGAGGGGCTCCTGGGGATCCGCGATGCGC
>DATGXY010000165.1:0-2108 GCA_035298525.1 Holophaga sp. | reverse complement strand
GGGAGTAGGGGCGCACCACCTTGGCCCGCACGAGGGCGGGGCCCTTGCGGGCCCGGGCGTGGGCGGCGGCCCTGGAGAAGGCCTCGAAGCTGGCGGCGGGGTCGCAGCCGTCCACGCCATCCACCACGAGGAGGCCGTGGGGCTCCCAGCCCTTGAGGAGGGCGGCCACGTTGGCGCCGGGGTACTGGACCTCGGTGGGCACGGAGATGGCGTAGCCGTTGTCCTGCACCAGGAAGACGACGGGGGCCTTCAGGTTCACGGCGCTGTTGATGGCCTCCCAGAATTCGCCCTCGGAAACGGTGCCGTCGCCGGTGGTGGCCAGGACGATCTCGTCCCCCCCCATGCCCAGGCGGTCGGACAGACCTTCCCGCTCCGCGCGCAGCAGGGCTTCCGCGGCGCCCACGGCCTGGAGGAACTGGCTGCCGGTGGGGCTGGAGGTGGAAAAGATATTGAGCCGGTGATCGGACCAGTGGCCGGGCATCATCCGGCCCCCCGTGGCGGGGTCCAGGCCGGAGCCCACGGAGCCCAGGAACATGTCCCGGGCGGAAACGCCCAGGGCGTGGGCCAGGGCCCGGTCCCGGTAGTAGAGGAAGAACCAGTCCTTGCCGGGGCGCAGGCAGAGGGCGGCGGCGGCCTGGAGGGCCTCGTGGCCAGCCCCGTTGATCTGGAAGAAGACCTTGTTCTGGCGCTTGCCGGTGATCTCGCGGTCATCGATGCGCCGGGAGGCGTAGATGGTGCGCAGAAGGCCGATCTGCTGTTCCCTGGTGAGGGCGCAGGCGCCGGGACGCGTCTGGGTTGTGGCCACATGCCCTCCTCTCGCCGGGATCCGGCGGGCGAACAAATCTATCACAACCGATTTTGTCAACAATAGGCGGTCCGCCCCACCCGCAGACGGGCGCAGACCACCGGGGGGCCGGGGGCCGGCGTGGCGGGGGGGCGGTATGCGCGGCGGGCCGGACCTGTCAGAAGCTGACGCCCACGCTCCAGGTGGCGCTGAGGGCGTCCTTGAAGCCCTGGCCGGAGGCGTCGTGCACCTTGAAGTTGAGGGCGTCCCGGCGCACTTCGAGGCGCGTGGAGGCCTGCTTCCAGCGGCGTTCCACGCCCAGGGCGAAGGAGGTGGCCTGCAGATCGGCCCCCTTCGTGGCGGGGAGCACGGCGCCCAGGGTGACGTCGGCGCCCAGGCGCAGGCCCGTGTCGTCGTTGACGGCCTCGCCCCGGCCGAAGAGGCTCCAGCCGCCGCCCAGGGCGTACTTCAGGATGGCGCCGGCGCCGTTCCAGGAGGCGCGCTCCCGGAGGCCTCCGCCCACCAGGGCCCCGGGGCCCAGGTCCTCCCGTGCCGCGTCGGCCTCGAACTGCACGGTGAGCCGGCCCAGGATCCACTGGCCGCTGACGCTCACCCGGGTCCGCTTGCGGCCCTCGGCGCCGGTGTTGGCGCTGGCGCCCAGGCCGTCCTGCTCGGGCCCGGTGAAGGCCATGGCGGTGACGAAGGTGTCGGGGGAGCCCCCGTGGTTGTAGGTGACGCCCAGGCCCGCGGTCTTGCCCCGGTTGTTGTCCTGGAGCTTGTCCTCGCCGTTGAAGACCCAGAGATCGGCGCTCCAGGAGGGGGAGAAGGCGTGGTGCCAGTTGAGGCCCACCTGGGCGAAGGGGAGGACGTAGGTGAAGAGGAGGCCCCGGCTGGCGGCGATGTTCTGGGTGCCGTCCAGCACCTCCATGCCCAGGGGGGTGTACATGCGGCCGAACTTCAGGGTCTCGGCGCCGCGGGTCCAGGTGACCATGGCCTCGGGCCAGGCCAGGTCGCTGGCCTCTGAGGCGGGGGTGCCCGCGGCGGCGGCGGCCCCGTTGAGGGACTTGGCGGTCTGGCCGCCCAGGACCGTGAACCTCAGGGCGAAGCCCTCGGGGAGGGCCACGTCGGCCCCGAACTGGAGGCCGTCCACGGAAAGCCTGCCGTTGCCGGCGTCGAGGGTGCGGAGGAAGAGGGACCCGTCGGGGGTGTCCCGGTTGGAGGCGGCGGCCGTGGCCCAGAGGGCGCCACGCCAGGTGACGGCGGGGCCTTCGGCGGCGAGGCCGGCGCAGACGAGGAGGGCGAGGGGGAGGATGGGGCGCATGGG
>DATGXY010000164.1:0-3898 GCA_035298525.1 Holophaga sp. | reverse complement strand
GGCCTCCCCCATGCGCAGGGCCCAGTCCACCTGCACCACCCCGGGCAGCACGGGGTCGCCGGGGAAGTGGCCCCGGAAGGCGGGATGATCCGCGTCCACCCGGAACAGGCAGCCTTCGGCCGTGTCGGCGAGGACCTCGGGCAGGGGGATCACCGGGTCTCCCCGGGCTGGAAGAGGGCGCTCAGGGCCCCCGGCAGGAGCTTGCCCCGTTCGTCGTAGGGGAGCTCCGCCGCCACCCGCCAGCGCCGGGGGATGGCGGCGCCTTCCAGGCGCCCCTCCAGGTGGGATCTCAGGGCGTGGGCCAGGTCGGCCACGGACTCGGGGGCCCCCTCCGCGAGCACGAGCACGGCCCCCAGGGCCGGCCGGGCCCCCTCCAGGAGCACGGCGGCGGCGCGGTGCACGAAGGGGTGGGATTCCAGGGCCGCCTCCACCGCGGGCAGGGCGATGCGCTTCTCGTGCAGCTTCACGATGCGGTCCAGGCGCCCCATGAGGCGGAAGCGCCCCTCCTCCGCGGGCTGGGCGGCGTCCTCCATGCGCACCGGGGCGGGGCCGGCCCGGAAGGCCTCCACCCCCAGGGCCCCATCCTCGCCGAAGGTCACGGCCACGTCGGGGAAGGGGCGCCAGAGGTCGCTGCCGGGGCCGCCGTCCTGGCGCCGCCAGGCGATGCCCCCGGTCTCGGTGCTGCCGTAGACCTCCACCACGCCCGGGGGGAGCCAGGCCAGGGCGTCGGCCTGCGCCAGGGGGCCGCCGCTGGAGAAGATGGCCGCCGGGGGCCGCTCCATCGCGCGGGGATCCAGGAGGCGCCAGAGGCGGGAGAGGGAGGCGGGGCTGGAAACGAGGACGGCCCCGGGCACGGCCTCCAGGAAGGCGGCGGGATCCCCGCAGGCCTGGGCGCGGAAGGGCCTCCCAGCGGCCAGGGGCCACAGCAGGCGGAAGAGGCAGCCGTAGATGTGGTGGTGGGGCACCGTGCCCGCCACGGGGGCGGCGCCGGCCAGGGCCCCGAAGAGGCCTTCCAGCACCTCCACCTCCGCGTCCAGCTGGGCCAGGTTCCGCACCACGGCCTTGGGCGCGCCGGTGCTGCCCGAGGTCCAGAAGGTGACCTGGCCCCCGCAGGTGCGCGCCGGGCCGGGCTCCGCCGGAGGCGGCAGGACATCCAGGATCCCCGAGGCGCCGGGCACGGCCTCCAGGGCCCCGGCCAGGAAGGAGGGCGGGATGGCCACGTCCCGGCCCGCGGCCAGGAGCCCCATGAGCCCGGCGGCGAAGTCCCAGGCGTCCTGGCAGGCCAGGACCACGGGGCCCTCGGCCCCCCGGCGGCCCCATGCCCGGGCCACCCCTTCGCAGGCGGCGGCGAAGTCCGACCAGGACCGCGGGCCGGGGGCCAGGGCCGCCGGGTGCCCACCGGGCCTGCCTCCCGACAGGAGCCGGGAAGGAGGCAGGAAGGCCGTCATCCCCGCTCGGAGACCAGGGCCACCAGGGTGTTCACGGACCGGAAGTGCTCCCGGGTGGCCGGGTTCTCACCGGAGGTCTGCACCCCGTAGGTGCGCTTGAGGGCGATTCCCAGTTCCAGGGCGTCGATGGAATCCAGGCCCAGGCCTCCGCCGAAGAGGGGGGCGTCCGCATCGATGTCCGCGGGCTCGATGTCCTCCAGCCCGAGGGTCTCGATGATGAACTTCTTCATGTCGTCCGGGGTCATGCTCCTGGCCATGGGTCGGGCGCTTCCTTCCTGTCGATCGGTCCCTCGCCGGATGGCGCGAACCGGCGCAAATCCATCATAAGGGGCTTCCCGCGCTCAGGCCAGCGACCACTCCCACCGGGCGGTGGGACCCGCCCAGGCGGCGGCTCCCGCGCCCAGGGCCTCCAGGAAGGCCCGGGACTGGCCGCTGCCATCGGGGCCACGCCCGTCCGGGTCCCACCGAAGGGTCAGGGGCCGGCCCTCCGCCCCCAGCAGCACCCCCACCGCGTGGGCGGCCTCCTGGGGGACGAAGGGGGTCCAGAGTTCCGGCAGGGGCTCCTCGCCGTAGAGGAGCAGCATGGGGGTCCCGGGTTCCGCCTTCCAGGCCGCGAAGGCCTCCAAAAGGCCGTAGCCGAAGGATTCCGCGCCGGCGCTGAGGGCGGTGCAGGCGGCGCGGTTGCCCCGGAGGATCGTGAGGAGGCCGGGGACGGCGTTGTGCACGGACATGGCGAAGAGGGCCGGGGAGAGCTCCGTCCCCGCGGCCAGGTCCCGCAGGAGGCCCAGGGTGCGGGCCGATTCCCCGTGGCGGGAGGCGAAGACCATGCGCAGATCGCCCTTCCCCCCCAGGCGCCCCGCGCAGTGGAGCACGCCCCGGGCCAGGGGGCTGAGGCGCCGGCGCTGCAGGGGCTCCACCTCGTCCAGGCAGGGCTTACCGCAGGCCAGGTCCAGGAACCCCGCCTCCAGGCCGCCGGGGTCCTGCTCGAACCAGGCCGAGGCGCCCAGTACGGGAAGGGTGAAGGTCGTCAAGGTCATGGCTCCAGGGAACCACAGGCGCCGCCCGGCCTCCAGGGGTAAGCTGGAAGGCGGTACTCCGGAGGCCCCCGTGCGCGCATCGTCCTGGCTTGCAGCCTGCGTCCTCTTCTTCCTTCCCGCGGCCCTCGCCGCCCAGAAGCCCGGGGACGTGGTCCTCATGGCCAGCACCATCGGGCCCATCGACGCGGGCATCGTGGAGGCCCTGGAGGCGGGCTTCGAGAAGGACACGGGCATCCGCGCCCGCCACGTGGGGGCCGGCACGGGCGCCGCCCTGGACATCGCCCGCCAGGGCCACGTGGACCTGGCCCTGGTGCACGCCAGGTCCCTGGAGGAGAAATTCGTGGCCGAGGGCTGGGGCCTGGAGCGCGTCCCCCTGATGTACAACGACTTCGTGCTGGTGGGCCCCCCCTCGGACCCCGCCGGGGTGCGCGGCATGAAGGACGCCCTCGAGGCCCTGCGGACCATCGCCGCCAAGGGGGCCCCCTTCGTCACCCGGGGCGATCTCTCCGGCACCCACGTGGCCGAACGGGACCTGTGGACGAAGGCCGGCCTCAAGCCCGAAGGCGCCTGGTACCGCAAATTCGAGCGCGGCTCGGAGGGCAACATGGCCACCCTCGTCTTCACCGACGCCGCGGGCGCCTACACCCTGATCGACCGCGCCAGCTACCTGGGCGCGAGGCCCCGCATCGGTCTGGCCGTGCTGGTGGAGGGGGACGAGGCCCTGCTCAACCACATCTCCGTCATCCTGGTGAACCCCGCGAAGTGCCCCCGCGTGGACCACGCGGCGGCCAGGGCCTACCTCGCCTGGCTCACGGCCCCCGGCAAGGGGCAGGCCGTCATCGCCGCCTTCGGGAAGGAGAAGTTCGGACAGGCCCTCTTCGTGCCCGAGTCCCGGGAGTGGAAGGCGGCCCCGAACCGGAAGTAGGCGCGGGAAACCGTTTGGATTAATCTGATCGGGCACCTCACCGCCCTCTCCCCTGGAAGGCCATGCCTGCGCCCAAGCCGCTCACCCGCCTCATCGAGCTCCTCCACCAGGCCTACCGCGCCCAGCTGGTCCACGCCCCGGACCATCCGGCCTCGGTGGAGGCCCTGGAGGCCCTGGAGGCCTTCGTGCCCGAGCTGCTCGCCGGGCACGGCGCCATCGAGATGCGCAGCAGCGGCGTGGGTTTCGAGACCCCCGACGGCCCCGTGACCGGGGCCCCCAACGCCGCCATGGCCCTGGCCCGGGAACTGGAGGCGAGGGGCATCGGCGGCCTCGCCTTCCTGCCGGGCCTGGACCCGGAGGAACTGCGGACCCTCATCTTCGTCCTGCAGCTCCGGCCCCAGCGCCTGGAGGAGATGGGCGGGGCCGGGACCCTGCTGCCCGGCGACGGCCTCCTGCGCCTGCTGCCCCCCGATCCCGCCCCGCACCCC
>DATGXY010000163.1:0-14389 GCA_035298525.1 Holophaga sp. | reverse complement strand
GGGAGCTGCGGACCCTGGCCCTGGACGGGGCTCTGGTCATCCGCCCCGAAGAGGAGGACGGCCACACCGCCCTGGAGCATGCCCTGGAAGCCCGTCTCGGGACCACGGGCCGGCGCATCCACCTGGCCCGGAGCCGCAACGACCAGGTGCAGACCGCCCTGCGCATCTTCATGCGGGACCGGGCCCTGGATCTGGGCCAGGCCGTGCACGCCACGGCGTCGGCCTTCCTGGACCTGGCCCGGCGGGAGGAGGCCTCGGCCCTGCCCGGCTACACCCACCTGCGCAAGGCCATGCCCGCCACCTGGGGCATGTGGGGGGCCGCCTTCGCCGAGGGCCTCCTGGAGGAGCTGGAGGCCCTGCCGGCCCTGTGGGGCCGCCTGGACCGGTGCCCCCTGGGCGCCGCGGCGGGATTCGGGTCCCCCGTGCCCCTGGACCGGGGGCGCAGCGCCTCCCTCCTGGGCTTCGGCCGGGTGCAGCACAGCCCCATGGACGTCATGAACAGCCGGGGCCGGCACGAGCAGGCCCTGGCGGCCTGGATCACCTCGGCCGCCGGGACCCTGGAAAAGGCCCTCTGGGACCTGAACCTCTACAGCACGGAAGCCTTCGGCTTCGTATCCCTGCCCGACGCCTTCACCACCGGCTCCAGCCTCATGCCCCAGAAGCGCAATCCCGACGCCCTGGAGCTGGCCCGGGCCCGGTGCCGGGAACTGCGGGGCCTGGCCGGGACCCTGGCGCACCTGGCCGGGGGCCTCCCCTCCAGCTACCACCGGGACCACCAGTTCCTGAAGGCCCCCTTCGTGGAACTCGTGGCCAAGGGGGAGGAACTCTTCCGGGTCGCCGCGCGGCTCCTGCCCGGCCTCGTCATCCACCGGGAGGCCTGCGAGGCCGCCTGCACCCAGGAACTGCACGCCGCGGCCCGGGCCTGCCGCCTCGCCGCCGAGGGCCTCCCCTTCCGGGACGCCTACCAGCAGGTGGCCCGGGAGATCCAGGACGGCACCTTCGTCCCTGAGCCCGGGGCCGCCGCCTCCCTCCAGCTGGACCGCACCGGGGAGGCCCTGGCCGCCTCCGGCGCCTGGATCCGGGAACGCCGCGCCGCCCTCGACACCGCCTTCGAATCCCTCTTCGCCTGGGGCCATCCATGAACCACAAAGTCCTCCTCGCCTTTTCCGGCGGCCTCGACACCTCGTACTGCGTGCTGCTCCTGAAGAGCCGCGGCCACGAAGTCCACACCGTCACCGTGGACACCGGCGGCTTCTCCCCCGAGGAACTGGCCCGCATCGAATCCATGGCCGCCAAGCTGGGCGCCGCCAGCCACGCCACCCTCGACGCCCGGGAGGAACTCTTCCAGGGCTACCTGCGCCACCTGGTGGCGGGCAACGTCCTGCGGGGCGGCCTCTACCCCCTCTCCGTGAGCGCGGAGCGGGTCTGCCAGGCCCGGCGCGCCGTGGCCTACGCCCGTGGGATCGGGGCCACGGCCCTGGCCCACGGGTCCACCGGCGCGGGCAACGACCAGGTGCGCTTCGACGTGGCCTTCCGCTCCCTGGCCCCCGACCTGGAGCTCATGGCCCCGATCCGCGAGCTGGCCCCGAGCCGCGCCGAGGAGCGCGCTTTCCTGGCGGAGCGAGGCTTCCACTTCCCCGAGAAGGTGGAGGCCTACAGCGTCAACGAGGGCATGTGGGGCACCAGCGTGGGCGGCAAGGAGACCCACGATTCGTGGCAGCATCTGCCCGAGGAGGCCTATCCCGGCGGCGCCATCGACCCCGCCACGGCCCCCAGGACCCTCGTGCTGGGCTTCGAGAAGGGCATGCCCGTCGCCCTCGACGGCGAGGCCATCGGCCCCGTGGCCGTCGTGCAGGCCCTGAACGGGATCGGCAGCGCCTACGGCATCGGCCGGGGCATCCACCTGGGCGACACCATCCTGGGCATCAAGGGCCGGGTCGCCTTCGAGGCCCCCGGGGCGCACCTGGTCATCGGCGCCCACCGGGAGCTGGAGAAGCTGGTGCTCACCGGCAAGCAGCTCTTCTGGAAGGAGAGCCTGGGCAACCTGTACGGCAGCCTCCTGCACGAGGGTCACTTCTTCGATCCCCTGGCGAGGAACCTGGAGGCCTTCCTGGAATCCAGCCAGGAGGCCGTCACCGGCGAGGTCCGCGTGGAACTGCGCCCCTATGCCTTCGCCGTGCAGGGCGTGAGGTCCCCCCGCACCCTCATGCGCAAGGACCTGGCCGCCTACGGGGAATCCACCCGGCTCTGGACCGGAGAGGAGGCCGCTGGATTCGCCAAGGTCTTCGGCGTGCCCCAGATGATCGCCCTCAAGGCCGCGGAATGATGGGAGGGGAGATGCGCATCCACCTGGACAAGATCGCCTCCGTGACCCGGAACCTGGGGCTGGGCCGCTGGGTCACCCTCACCCCCGACATCGAGGCCAAGGAAGGCGCGGTCGTCGCCGGCCGCATCATCGGCGAGAAGACCGTGTACAACGAGCTCGAGGACGTGCACGGGCGCATGAGCGTCCTCCACGACGGGGACATCATCGTGGGGGCCCTGGGCCACCGCAACGCCCTGCAGGGCTACGAGGGCGTCATGCCCTCCAAGGTGGAGCAGGGCGACCGGCTCAACCTCCTGAACATGGGCGGCGTCATCGGCCAGTGCGTGAGCCGCAATCCGGGCGTGGGGGCCCCCTTCGAGGTGGAGATCCTGGGCCAGGTGCTGGAGTTCCCCCAGTTCGGAAGCCGCCTGGGCCAGCCGGCCTTCATCCAGTCCGGCGCCGTGCAGGGCAAGCCCGGCGCCCCGAAGGTCCCCGTGGTCTTCGTGGCGGGCACCTGCATGAACGCGGGCAAGACCCTGGCGGCCTGCGTCCTGGTGCGGGCCCTGTCCCAGGCCGGCTACAAGGTGGGGGGCGCCAAGCTCACGGGCGTCAGCCTCCAGCGGGATGTCCTGGCCATGCAGGACTACGGCGCCGACGCCATCCTGGACTTCACGGACGCCGGCGTGGCCTGCAGCGATCCCTCCACCGCGCCCGGTGCGGCCCGGAAGATCTTCTCGGAACTGGCCGCCAAGGGCGTGGACCTCATCGTGGCCGAGACCGGCGACGGCATCATGGGCGAGTACGGGGTGCAGGCCATCCTCTCCGACCCGGAGCTCATGTCCTGGGGGGCCGCCTACGTGCTCTGCGCCAACGATCCCGTGGGCGTCGAGGGCGGCGTGCGGGACCTGAAGAACACCTACGGCATCCACGTGGACGTGGTGGCCGGGCCCGCCACCGACAACCGGGTCGGGGGCCGCTTCGTGGAGGGCCTGGGGCTCCCCGCCTGCAACGCCCGCACCCAGGCCGCCGAACTGGGCCGCATCGTCGTGGCCAAGGTCAAGGCCGCCCTGGAGGTGAAGGCGTGAAGCTCGACGTCGCCATCCTGGGCGCCTCCGGCTACGGCGGGGGCGAACTGCTCCGGTGGCTTTCGGGCCACCCCGCCACCGCCTCCCTCCGGGGCACCTCCCGCCACGCGGGCCGGGCCTTCGGGGAGGTGCACCCCAACCTGCGGGGCGTGGTGGAGGGCCGCCTGGAGGAATCCATCCCCTGGGGCGACTTCGCGCGGAGCGAGGCCCCCGTCGTCTTCTCCGCCCTCCCCCACGGGGAGCTGGCCGCGCTCCTGCCCACCCTGGAGGCCCAGTGGGAGGCCGCCGGCATCGCGGACCGGGTGGTCCTCCTGGATCTGAGCACCGACTTCCGGGGGGCGGAGCACCGGGACCGCTTCGCCTACGGCCTCCCCGAGTGGAACCGCGAGGCCCTGAGGGGCGCGAAGCGCATCGCCTGCGCCGGCTGCTTCGCCACCGCCCTCCAGCTGGCCCTGGTGCCCCTGCGGGGCCTGGACGTTGGCTGGATGGCGGCCACGGGCGCCACCGGCTCCAGCGGCAGCGGCGCCAGCCCCTCCGAGGGCACCCACCACCCCCTGCGGGCCCAGGATTTCCGGGCCTACAAGCCCCTCGTCCACCAGCACATGGCGGAAGTGAAGCTGGGCATGGCCGCCCTGGGGATCCAGGGGGAACTGGCCTTCATCCCCCAGAGCGCCCCCATGGTGCGGGGCATCTTCGCCGCCCTCCAGTTCCGCCTCCCCGTGGGCCTGACGGGGGGGGACCTGCAGGCCCGGGCCAGGGCCGCCTTCGAGGCCGAACCCTTCGTGCGCCTCGTGCCCGATTCCCCCCGGGTGGGGGCCGTGGCCGGCAGCGCCTTCTGCGATCTCTCCGTGACGGCCCACGGGGAAAGCGGCGCCGTGATGGCGGCCATCGACAACCTGGGCAAGGGCATGGCGAGCCAGGCCGTGCAGTGCATGAACCTGGCCCTGGGGATCAAGGAAACGACGGGGCTGCTCATCCCGGGGACATGGCCGGGCTGAACGGTTCCCACCCTTCTCCGTAAACTCGGCATGAAACGCACGTCCATCCTCGCCTTCCTGGCGGCGGTGGGGATCTGGCTGGCCCTCAACGGGGTGGCCGGGTGGATCCTGCTGCCCCCCATGCTTCTGCAGGCTCCCGTTCCCGTCCGGACGGAGCCGGAGCGGGAGGCCTTCCGGACCCGCCTCGCGGCCGGGGGTGGAGCATGGTCCACCCTCGTGTGCCGGGGAGGTCAGGCGCGTCCGCTCCGGGTATGGCGCCTCCAGCGCCCGGGCTCGGCCGGCGTGGCCGTCCTCCTCCACGGGTTCGGGGACGATGGGTGGGGGCCCGCCTACCGGCTCCGGGACCTGCCGGGATGGGACGGGGCCTTGTTCACGTTCCGGGGCCGGGATATGGATCCCACGGCCCCCTCCACCCTCGGCGCCTGGGAGGGGGAGGACGCGGCCGCCGTCGTGCGAGCCCTGGAAGCCCATGGAACGCCCAGGAACCGGATCCTCCTGGTGGGATCGAGCCAGGGCGCCGGGGTGGCGCTGCTGGCCCTGCGGCGCCTGGAGGCGGAAGGCGGGCCCCTGGCGGGGGCGCTCCTGGAATCCCCCTTCGCAAGCCTGCCGGAGGCCGCCCGCGACCACCTGCGGGGGACCCTGGGCTGGGGGGAGTTGCTTCTACGGCCCGCGGAGAGGTTGGCCCTGTGGAGGGCTGGCCGGATCGCCGGGATCCCCCTCGCCGAAGTCTCCCCCCGGGAGGCGGCCCGGGGCTTGCGCACCCCTGTCGCATACCTGGCCGGGGACCGGGACGGCATCACGCCCCTGGAAGGGGTGCGTTCCGTGGCGGGCCCTGGCGCCGATCTCACTGTGGTGCCCGGCGCGGATCACCTGGAGGCCGGGACCCGGCTTCCCGGGGGCTGGGCGCGGTGGGCGGGCCTCCGCCTGCGGGCCTGGGGCCTGGGCGGCCCTCAGAAGTTGAAATAGGCCCCGAACCCCACGTAGTCCAGGCGCTGGTTCACGTACTGGCTCCAGGGCGTGTAGCCGCTGTAGGCCTCCAGCATCACCCGGAGGTGGCGGTTGCCGGGCTCGGGGGGGCCGAACTCGATGCCGGCCTTGAGGCTGCCGCCGGGACGCCAGTCGTTCTCCTGCTGGAACTTGAGGGAGAGTCCCCCCACGAAGCGCCCGTACCGCATGCGCCGCACCTTCTCCCGGTACTCGACGCCGGCCAGGGCCGACCATTTGCGCAGCTCAACCGGATCCCGGTTCCCGATCCACTCGAGCCCGCCATAGCCGCGCCAGTTGACCCCCTCCCGGGACGCCAGGAGCTGGACGGCCATGAAGCTCAGGTTCACCCGGCTGGGGTGGCTGTCCAGGATGAACTCGTCGCCCAGGTGGGAGCTCTGGTGCCAGATCCGGAGGCGGAAGGCGTCCCGGCCGCGGCGGTAGGTGAGGGGGACGCCCACGGTGTAGTCGGCGTTGATGAGGGGGGTGCTTTCGGAGCCCATGTCGAACTGGGCGAAGATGGCCCCGTCGATCCCCACCTGGAAACCGTCCCCGGCCTCCCGGCCCAGCCACCGCCAGAGGCCGTACGAACCGCCCATGCCCACGTTGCCCAGGGTCATGCCCTTCCGGGTCCCTCCGATGGGGCTGCCGTGGGGATCGGCCCGCTGGAGGCTGGCGAAGGACTGGGGTTCCTTGGGATCGGCGATGAGGGGCGCGAAGAGGACCCCGCTGGGGAGCATGACGCTGCGGGGGGTGAGGTGCCCGGCGTTCCGCGCGGCCTGGGCCAGGGCCTTCAGGCCCCTCGGCTTCGAGGATCCGGCATCCTCCAGGACGACGTTCAGCCCCTGGAGCCCCTCCACCCCGGCCAGGGCCTTCTGGGCCTCCGCGCCCCGGCGCGTCTCCTCCCGGGGCAGGGCGAGGGTGGCGATGCCCCCCGCGACCTCGACCCGGAAGGTCTCCCGGGGCCAGCCCAGCTCCCGTTCCAGGATGGCGGTGAGGTAACCGGCCAGGTAGGCGTCGTTCCTCGCCGCCTCATCTGGGGGCGCTGCGGCCAGGACGAGGCCGAGGATGGGGGCGAGGAAGGTGCGCATGGGGGGCAGGACCATTGACCCACCCCGGGGCCGGGAGCGCAAGGGGCCCGACATCCGGCGGCGGCCTTCACCCGGCCGGCGGTGGCGATCCACCGTTGGGCGGCACCCCTGAACCCCCTCCCGGCCGGGCCGTCTAACCTCCTTGAAGCGGGGGCCGCCCCGCCCGTTCCTTGGAAAACCCCATGCGCCGATCCCTCTTCGTGGCCATCCCCGCCGCCGCGGCCCTCGTGGGCTGCGCCGCCCTCGCCCTCCGGCCGAAGCCCGGGCCTTCCTGGCGCCTCGCCGCCGTGGAGCGGGGGGACGTGGTGCGCCGGGTCACGGCCACGGGCACGGTGAACGCCCTGGTCCAGGTCTCGGTGGGCACCCAGGTGTCGGGGTCGGTGACGGAGCTGAAGGCCGACTTCAACAGCATCGTGCGCAAGGGGCAGGTCATCGCCCGCATCGATCCCACCGTCAACGAGACCCAGGTGGCCGACGCCAGGGCCGCCCTGCGCAAGGCCCAGGCCTCCGCCGACCTGGCCCGGGAGGAGCGGGACCGCTACCGGCGCATGGCCGCGCAGCAGCTGGTGTCCACGGCGGACCTCCGGACCCGGGAGACGGCCTTCGAGACCGCCCAGGGGGACCTGGAGGCCGCGAAGGCCGCCCTCAGCCGGGCCCGGATCAACCTGGGCTACTGCACCATCAGCGCCCCCGTGGACGGGGTGGTGGTCAGCCGGGTGGTGGACGTGGGACAGACCGTCGCGGCCAGCTTCAGCACACCCAGCCTCTTCGTCATCGCCAAGGATCTCTCCCGCATGAAGGTCCAGGCCTCCATCGACGAATCCGACATCGGGCAGGTGAGGCCCGGGCAGCAGGCCACCTTCACCGTGGACAGCTACCCCGGCATGACCTTCAAGGGCGCCGTCAGCGAGGTGCAGCTCAATCCCACCGTCACGAACAACGTGGTCACCTACACCGTCGTGATGGAGGTGGACAACGTCCCGCGCCCGGCGGGGACGGCGCCGGCGGCCCGGGTCCAGGGCTCCTCCCGGTACCGGGAGGCGGGGAGCCGGGTCTACCAGGGGGAGATGGCCCTCTTCCCCGGCATGACGGCCAACGTGGCCATCCTCACCACGGAGCGCAAGGGTGTGCTCCGGGTGCCCAACGCGGCCCTCCGCTTCACCCCCGCGGGCCAGGTCCCCGTGAAGGGCGACCGGGTGTGGGTGCTGGAGAACGGCGCGCCCCGGGCCGTGCCCGTCGCCCTGGGGGCCGCGGGCCAGCAGTTCACCGAGGTGTCGGGGGAGGGGATCCGGGAGGGCCTGCGGGTGCTCACCG
This sequence comes from Holophaga sp., assembly GCA_035298525.1. GTDB lineage: Bacteria > Acidobacteriota > Holophagae > Holophagales > Holophagaceae > Mesoterricola. The sequence continues at coordinate 6,612 of DATGXY010000163.1, read as the reverse complement.
GTTCTGACCAGGCTCCCCAGGCCGCGCCCGCGCAGCAGAAGGCGACCCTCGGCGGGCCTCCGGGGCCCCCGAGGTAGCCATGGGCATCCCCGAACTCCTCCGCCTGGCCCTGGACTCCCTGCGGCGCAACGTCTCCCGGGCCCTCCTCACCATGCTGGGCATCATCATCGGCGTGGGCTCCGTGATCGTCATGATCGGGATCGGGACGGGGTCCAAGGAGGCCACCCTCCGCGTCATCCGGAACATGGGCTCCAACACGCTGATCATCTTCAACGGGGGCAGCTCCGCCAACAGCCGCATGGGCCCCATGGCCGCGGGCGGGGTGGAGGTGCTCCGGGAGGACGACGCGGCCCTCATCGAGCAGGAGCTGGGTTCCTCCAGCGTCGTGGCGGCCATGCCCCAGGTGCGCACCCAGGCCGCCGCCATCTTCCAGAACGCCAGCTACGTCACCAGCGTCCAGGGCGCGGGGGAGGCCTTCCCCCTCATCCAGGGCTGGACCGTGGGCGACGGCCGCGTCTTCACCCGGGCCGAGGTGCGCGCCCAGGCCAAGGTCTGCCTCATCGGGACGACCGTGGCGAAGAACCTCTTCCCCGGCAGGGAGGACCCCGTGGGCCAGACGATCCGCCTGGGCAAGGTGCCCTTCGAGGTCATCGGCGTCCTCGGGAGCAAGGGCGCCGGCATGATGGGCGACCAGGACGACGTGGTGGTGGCGCCCTATTCCACCGTCATGCGCAAGCTCATGGGCCGGGACCGCATCCAGAACCTCCTGGCCAGCGCCAGGGAGGGCATGGCCCAGCAGGCCGAGGCCGAGATCGGCGCCCTCCTGCGCCAGCGGCTGCGGGTGCGGGAGGACGCGGAATCGCCCTTCACGATCCGCAAGCAGGACGATCTGGTGAAGATGATGGGCCAGCAGGCCGATGTCCTCACCTTCTTCCTGGCCATGGCCTCGGCCATCTCCCTGGTGGTGGGGGGCATCGGCATCTCCAACATCATGCTGGTGACGGTGACGGAGCGGACCCGGGAGATCGGGGTGCGCCGGGCCATCGGGGCCCTGCGCCGGACGATCCTCCTCCAGTTCCTGTCGGAGGCGGTGGTGCTCTCCCTCCTGGGGGGCGTGACGGGGGTCGCGGCGGCCTGGGCCACGCTGGCCGTTCTGGGCGCGTTCTCCACCGTGTCGGCCGTGATGGCCCCCTGGGCCGTGGCCCTGGGCCTGGGCTTCAGCGCCGCGGTGGGCGTGGCGGCGGGCTTCCTTCCCGCCCTGAAGGCCTCCCGGCTCGACGTGATCGACGCCCTGCGCTACGAGTGATCACTCTCCCAGGTCCGAGATGCGGTCCAGGGCCTCGGCCAGGGCGGCCCGGTCCGTGGCGGCGCCCAGGGAGAGGCGCACCCCGTCCTGGGCCTGGCGCCCCGCGGCGAAGACCTCCGCCGGCACCACCACCACCCCGGCCTCCGCGGCCCGCCTGACGAAGGCCGCCGATCCGCCCCTCGGGTTCGGGATCCACAGGTGGGGGCAGTGGGGGGAGCCCTGCCAGGGGAAGCGTGTGAGGCGTTCCCGGGCCAGGCGGTGCCGCGCGGCCAGCTCGCGGCGCAGGGCCTGGAGGCGCCGCCAGGCGGTGCCGTCCTCCATCCACCTCGCGGCCACGGCCATGGCCAGGGGGGAGACGTACCAGGCGGTGTGGTGTTCGGCCTCCCGGGCCCGGCCCCGGAGACCCGGGGGGAAGGCCAGGTAGCCCAGGCGCAGGCCCGGGGCCACGGTCTTGGAGAGCCCGGTGAGGTACACCACCCGCTCCGGGGCCAGGGAGGCCAGGGCGGGGGGGGCGCCCGGTTCCAGGAGGCCGTACACGTCCTCCTCGATGAGCACGGCGTCCCACTTGCGGGCGATGGCCGCCAGGGTGCGCCGGCGCCCGGGGCTCATGGTGGTCGTGGTGGGGTTGTGCAGGGTGGGGGAGACCACCGCGAGGCGGATGCCGGACCGGAAGGCGCTCTCCAGCGCCGAGGGGAGCATGCCCTCCCCGTCCATGGCCAGGGCGTGGAGCCGGCGCTTCCAGTGGCGGGCCGCGGCCCTCAGTCCGGGATACACGAGGGCCTCGCAGGCCACCTCCTCCGCCTCGGGGAAGAGGGAGATGGCCGTGTCCATGGCGTGCTGGGCCCCCGCGCAGGGCAGGATGTCGCCGGGGGCCGCGGTCACGGAACGCCGCGCCATCCACCTGGAGGCGGCGTCCAGGTGCACCAGGGCGTCCCCCGCTGCGGGGTAGTGGAGGAGCCGGGCCGCCTCCGCCGCGTCCAGGCGCCCCAGGGCGGCGGCCAGGTCCGGGTCCCGGGGGGAGACGGGGGGCACGTTGGCGGAAAGATCGATGACCCCGCCCGCGGGCCGGCGCTGGGCCGCGAAGAGGGCCGCCTCGGAGGCCGCCCCCAGCACATAGGTCCCCCGGCCCACCTCCCCGCCCAGGTAGCGGCGCCGCGCCGCCTCCCGGTAGGCCCGGGTGACGGTGCTCACATTGACCCCCACCAGGTCCGCCAGGAGGCGATGGGTGGGGAGCTGGTCCCCCGGCCGGAGCTGGCCCAGGCGGATGGCCGCGCCGATGGCGTCGGCGATGGCCAGGTAGGCGGGTTGGTCGGAACCCTGGATCTGAGGAACCCATAATGTCATGCACACAATCATGAGACAGATGCACACAAAAATGAAGCCTGGAGGAGTCGCCATGCCCACCGTGAACTGCCAAGGAACGGCCATCGAACTGAACGAGGAGGGCTTCCTCGTCGATCCCACCGTGTGGAACGACGACCTGGCGTTGGCCCTGGCCGCCCAGGAGGAAGGCCTGAGCGAACTGGGCGACCAGCACTGGGCCGTCATCCGCTTCATCCGCGGCCACTTCCTGGAAAACGGCAGCGCCCCCATGGTCCGTCTGGTGTGCAAGGGCTCGGGCGTGCCCCTCAAGCAGATCTACGAGCTCTTCCCCAGCGGCCCGGCCCGGGGCGCCTGCAAGCTGGCGGGGCTGCCCAAGCCCGACGGCTGCGTGTAGCCCATGCTGCCCCTCCTGCCCGCCGCCCTCTGGTGCGCCCTCCTCCTGGCCCTCCAGGTGGCCAGCGCCCGGGCCATGGGCCGGCGTCCCGTCCACGCCCCCGCCGCCGGAAGCGCCGCCGCGGGCGTCCGCTATGCCTTCACGGGGGCCCTGCTGCCCTGGGCCAAGGAGAGCGTGCGGGAGCACCTCCCCACGTACGCCGCCGGCATCCTCTACCACCTGGGGCTGGGGGCCGCCTTCGCCCGGGTGTTCCTGCCCTGGCGGAGCCTTTCGGTCCTGGCCCTGGCGGGGTCCCTGGCGGGCCTGACGCTGCTCCTCAAGCGGATCCTCGTCCCCGGCTCCCGGGCCCTCTCCCGCCCCGACGACTTCGCCAGCAACGCCCTGGCCACGGCCTTCGCGGCCCTGGCGGGCCTGGCGGGCCTGGCCTGGGTCCCGGGGGCGGCCGCGATCCTGCCCTGGGCCTGCGCGGCCCTCCTCGTCTACATCCCCCTCGGGAAGCTGCGCCACTGCGTCTTCTTCTTCCTGAGCCGCCGCCGCCTGGGAGCCTTCCTCGGGCGCCGGGGCACCTGGCCCCCCCAGGAGTGACCATGGACGCCACCCTCGATATCCAGGCCGGCCTCGACGCCTTCCGGGCCAAGCTCCAGGAGGCTGGCGCCGTGGGCCTCGACGCCTGCGTGCGCTGCGGCCTCTGCGCCGGCAGCTGCCACTACCACCGGGCCGACCCCGTCCCCGAGAACGTGCCCGCCCACAAGCTGGCCCTCGTGGCCGACGTGTTCCGCCGCCACTTCACCCCCCTGGGCCGCCTCGGCGGGGGGCGCAGGCTGGACGAGGAGATGGCCCGCCTCTGGCTCGACGCCGTCTACGGCCGCTGCTCCATGTGCGGGCGCTGCTCGGTGAACTGCACCGTGGGCATCAACCTCCCCGCCGCCTTCCGCGCGGCGCGGGCCGCCCTCACCGCCATGGGCCTGACGCCCAGGGATCTCCAGGCCGTGGTGGACCTGGCCCTGGCCACCGGCAACAACATGGCCGTGACCAAGGAGGACTGGGTCGACACCGTGGCCTGGCTGGAGGAGGAACTGCAGGCGGAGACCGGCGATCCGGAGGCCCGCATCCCCATGGACCGGAAGGGGGCGAAGATCCTCTTCACCGTCAATCCCCGGGAGCCCAAGTTCTTCCCCCTCTCCCTGCAGGCCAGCGCCAAGGTCTTCTGGGCGGCCGGGGAGGACTGGACGGTGGCCTCGGAAGGGTGGGACCTCACCAACTACGGCCTCTTCAACTGCAACGACCGGGAGGCCGGGACGATCACCCAGGCCCTGGTGGACGCCATGGAGCGCCTGGGCTGCGAGACGCTCGTCGTGGGCGAGTGCGGCCACGGCTTCGCCAGCGCCCGCTGGGAGGGGCCCGAGTGGCTGGGGGGGACCTTCCCCTTCAAGGTGCGCAGCTTCCTGGAGGTCATGGACGAGTACGTGCGGGAAGGACGGATCCGGCTGGACCCCTCCTTCCACAAGACCCCCGTCACCCTCCACGACCCCTGCAACCTGGTGCGCCACGGCGGCGTCCGGGAGCCCCAGCGGCGCGTGCTCCGGCAGGCCGTCCAGGACTTCCGGGAGATGGCCCCCTGCGGCACCGAGAACTACTGCTGCGGCGGCGGCGGAGGCCAGCTGGCCATGGCCGCCTACAAGGAGCGCCGCATGCGCTCGGGCTCCGTCAAGGCGGGGCAGATCCGGGCCACCGGCGCCAAGGTCGTCGTCGCCCCCTGCCACAACTGCATCGACCAGCTCTCGGAACTGAACAAGGAATACAAGCTCGACGTGAAGATCAAGTCGGTGGCCGAGATCGTCGCCGACGCCATCCTGACCCCCGTTCCCCAAGGTGAAGCATGACCGCCACCGCCGCACCCTCCCCCTTCCTGGCCGGAACGCCTTCCGGCCCCGCCAACGGCCTCATGTACCTGGACAACGGCGCCACCTCCTTTCCCAAGCCGCCCGAGGTGTACGAGTTCATGGACACCTTCTACCGGAACTACGGGGTGAACCCGGGCCGGAGCGGCTTCGACCTCTGCATCGAGGCGGGGAGCATGCTGGACAACACCCGCAAGCTGCTCACCGACTTCTTCGGGGGCACCGACCCCAACCGCCTGGTGTTCGGCTACAACTCCACGGACGCCCTGAACCTGGCCATCTTCGGCACCATCGGCGAAGGCGACCACGTGATCACCACCCACCTGGAGCACAACGCCACCCTGCGGCCCCTCTGGCACCTGTCCGAGCGCGGCACCGAGGTGGACTGGGTGGACTTCGACGGGACCGGCTACGTTGACCCCGCTGAGATCCTGGGCCGCATGCGCAAGGGGACCCGGGCCGTCGTCATGAACCACGGCTCCAACGTCCTGGGCACGGTGCAGGACGCGGCGGCCGTGGGCCGCGCCTGCCGGGAGCGGGGCATCCTCTTCATCCTGGACGTGAGCCAGACGGCAGGCATGGTGCCCGTGAGGATGGACGAGCTGGGCGCCGACATCGTCTGCTTCACCGGCCACAAGAGCCTGATGGGCCCCATGGGCATCGGCGGCATGTACGTGCGCGAGGGCGTGGAGATCCGCCACACCCGCGCCGGCGGCACCGGCGTGCGCAGCGCCCAGCGCAACCACCTGGACGAGTACCCCTGGCGCATGGAATACGGCACCCCCAACCTCCCCGGGGTCGCTGGCCTCAACGCCGGCGTCAACTGGGTGAACCGCCAGGGGGTGGAGGCCATCCACGCCCACGAGATGCGCCTGTGGCGCATGCTGCGGGACGGCCTCAAGGGCATCGAGGGGGTGACCCTCTACTGCCAGGAGGACTGCGGCAAGCCCCGCATCAGCGTGCTCACCTTCAACGTCGACGGCCTGGAAGCCGCCGACACGGGCACGATGCTGGACGTGGACTACAACATCGCCTGCCGCACGGGTCTCCACTGCACGCCCATGGTCCACGAGCACCTGGGCACCGACAAGCTCCACGGCGCCGCCCGCTTCGGCATCGGCCCCTTCAACACCGAGGAGCACATCCGCAAGGCCATCGAAGCCGTCGCGGACATCGCCGGGATGCAGCGCAAGCGCCGCAGGTAGCCGAAGGAAGACCCCGGTGCGGCGTCCAGGACCCGGGACGCCGCACCGGGGCCCGCCGGGGCCTCCTCAGCCTCCCAGGGTGGCCCGCATGGCTTCCTGGGCCCGGCGCAGGGCGCCTCGGATGGCCAGGTCGTCCCGGTCCTCGGCGTCCGTGGGATCCCACACCGAGACGCCCACGGGCACCTGCCCGAACTTGGTGCGCACCCGGTTGACGAGGAACTGGGCCCCCTCGGCGCGGGTCCGGGGGAGCAGGAGCAGGTAGATCTCCTTGCCCAGGTCCACGAGCAGGTCCTCGCCCCGGGCCTGGTCGGAGATCTCCCTCAGGGCCTTGCGGGATTCCCGGCCGGCGTGGGCCTGCCACATGACCAGGGCCAGCGGCTCGGAGCGCCGGCGGGCCATGAAGAGGTAGGCCTTGAGCCAGATCTCCATGTAGCGGCGGCTGGGGAGGCGGGTGGTGGCGGCCTCCAGGGCGCTGTCCTCCAC
>DATGXY010000162.1:0-14649 GCA_035298525.1 Holophaga sp. | reverse complement strand
CTCCACCTCTCCCGGCACCTGGGCATGGACGCCATGGCCATCGGCCTCGCCTTCACCCTGGCGGCCCTGGCCAGCACCTTCACCTCGCCCCTCGTGGGCCACTGGACGGATCGCCGCGGCGCCGGCGGTCCCCTGCGCCTGGGGCTGGCCATGGCCGCCGTCCTCCTCCTGGCCGTGCCCCACGTCGGGGCCCGGCCCGGCATCTACGCGGCCATGGTGGTCATGGGCAGCACCGCCAGCCTCCTCATGTCCCCCTGCGGCCCGGCCCTGGCGGCCCGGGTCGAAGGGCAGGGCCGGTCCGACTACGGCGCGGTCTTCTCCCTCCTCAACGTCGCCTTCTCCCTGGGCATGATGGCGGGGCCCATCGCGGGATCGGCCCTCACCGACTGGGTGGGCCTGCGGATGGCCATGGGGGCCGTGGGCCTCGTGTTCGTCCTGACCCTCGCGGCGCTGCGAGGCCGCCTCGGGGCCTCCTGATTTGGGCGCGGCCGTCCGCCAACCTTTCCCCGGGATCAGGCACCCAACACTCGCGCCCACGCTGGGCGACTGGAGAACGGGTGATGAGAAAACTGTATTTCGTCCTGCCGGCCCTGCTGGCCCTTTCCGTGGTCGGGTGCCATGGAAGCAGCAAGGGGGATGACCATGAGCCGAGCCTGACCCAGATCCCGGAGGAAAAGGCGCACCTGAACCTGTCCCTCCACCGGGAGGGACCGGCCACCGACGCGCGGATCCTCCGCCTCCAGGTGGCCCAGGTGGAGGTCCAGACGAAGGGGGGACGCTGGATTCCCCTGGCCGCTTCCGCCCGCCGGGTGGAAATGTCCCTTCTGCCGGGCGCCTCGGCTCCCATCGTGGAGGGGGCCGAGCTGCCTTCCGGCGACTACCGGGCCCTCCGCCTGAAGCTGGGCCCCGATAGCACGGTGGTGCTGGCCAACCAGGAGGAACGGACCCTCCAGGCCCCGGACACCCTTCAGGGGGACCTGGTCTGGACCGCCCAGAAGCGCGAGCACCTGGGCATGGCCCTCCTCCTGGATGCCCACCAGGCCCTGGGCCGGGACGGCTCCCTGGCCATCCTCGCCCCCGCCGAGGTGACCCTTCGGGATCTGCGCACGGCCCGCACCCTCCGGGGCGTCCTGAAGGAGGCCGGCTCCGGCAAGGTCCTGGCTGGGCGCCAGGTGACCGTCCAGGCTCCGTCCCGGAACGGCGGCCCCGGGCAGGAGAAACCCATGACGATCCTGAGGACCGGCACCACGGACAAGGACGGCGCCTTCCAGCTGGACCTCCTGCCCTCCGGGGTGGGCTACCGGGTCGTGGCGCCCCCCAGCGCCACCCATGATCTGGCCCTGGGACCCTCCTTCGATCCCGGAAAGGAGGATCTGCTGCCCCAGACCGTGGAGGCGGCCCCCCTGCCCAAGGGGGACCTCCGCACCCTGGAGGTCCCCGCCCGGCCGGAGTGGGATGGCACCCGGAAGTCCCACATGCTCCTGGTGGAGCGACGGGCCGATGCGGCCCCCGGCAACTACGTCATCGTGGAGACCCTCCGCCGGGAGCGGAACGAGGCCCTGGCCCTGGGCCCCCTGGCCAAGGGCGAGTACCGGGTCCGGCTCCTGCAGTGGGGCCCCGGCCCGGTGAAGATCGGCAAGCCGGAAGTCCTGCAGGCCGTGAAGACCGTCGAGGTGGCGGCCACCCCCAAGTGACCTCCGCTGCGGCACACTGGGAGGGCCGCCGCTCCGGAGCCCCCCGTGCTGATCGAGAAGAAGGGCCTTGTCCCCGCCACCATCCTGCGCCGCTACAAGCGTTTCCTCGCAGATGTGGAGCTGGAGGGTGGCGGGACGGCCATCGCCCATTGCACCAATACGGGCACCATGGCCTCCTCCTGGGCCCCGGGTGACCGGGTGCTCCTGGAGGCGAGCCGGAACCCGGACCGGAAACTGCCCTACACCTGGATCGCCTGCCTTCGGGATGGCGCCTGGGTGGGGGTTGAAACGGGCATGCCCAACAAGGTGGTGGCCGAAGCGGCCCGGCAGGACCGCCTGCCGGGCCTGCCCGGCCTCCATGCCGTGCTGACGGAGCGCAAGTACGGGCTGGAGGGGAGCCGCATCGATGTGCTGGCCCTGGATGGGCAGGGGCGGCAGGTGTACATCGAGGTGAAGAACACGACCCTCCGGGTGGGGGAGCACGCCTGCTTCCCCGATGCGGTGAGCGTCCGAGGGGCCAAGCATCTTCGGGAGCTCCGGGCGGCGGTGGCCCTGGGGCACCGGGGCGCCATCGTCTTTTTCGTCCACCGGGGGGATGTGGCGGCCTTCGATGCCGCCCGGGAGATCGATCCGGCCTACGCCGCCGAACTGGAACGGGCCCGGGACGGGGGGGTGGAGATCCTGCCCCAAGCCGTCGACTTGATGGCCCGCCCGGAGACCGGGGGGCTTTGGAGCCTGGCATGGGGGCTGCCCGGTCTGCTTCCTTGGCGCCCCCGGGTGTGAAACGGGGCAAGCCGTGGGTACAATGGGGGTTCCGGTACGCAATCCCCATTCAAATGTTGGAGCAGCCATGTCCGAGCTGAAGAAGACCCCCCTATTCGATTGGCACAAGGCGAACGGGGCGAACATCGTCGAATTCGGCGACTACCTCATGCCCGTGTGGTACGGCAGCGCCCGCAACGAGCATCTGGCCGTCGTGTGCCAGGCCGGGCTGTTCGATACCAGCCACATGGCGACCATCCGCGTCTTCGGCAAGGACGCCTACGAGGTCCTGCAGTGGTGCTTCACCCGCAACCTGGACGCCTGCGTGGGCAAGGACGCCGCGCCCCTCACCGACGGCAAGTGCGTCTATGGCGTGTTCCTGGACGAGCACGGCATGGCCATCGACGACAGCCTCGTGTACAAGCTCGCGGACGGCGAATACATGGTGGAGGTGAACGCCAGCATGGGCGGCGCCGTCGCCCGGCACCTGGCCGAGCAGGGCAAGGGACGCGATATCACGGTGGTGGACCTGACCGACAAGCTCGGCAAGATCGATATCCAGGGCCCGGCCTCCATCCGGACCATGGCCAAGGTCCTGAAGAACCCCGAGGCGGTCTTCGACAAGCTGCCCTACTTCTCCGCCAAGGGCCACTTCGACCCGGCCTCGCCCCTCGCCGCCCAGGTCCAGCTGCTGGACGGGACCCCGGTCCTCCTCTCGCGCTCGGGCTACACGGGCGAGGTGGGCTTCGAACTGTTCTGCGAGCGGGACCGGACCGTGTCCGTGTGGGAAACCATCATGGCCGCCGGCGCGGAGTTCGGGCTGATCCCCTGCGGCCTCGCGGCCCGCGACTCCCTGCGCGCCGGCGCGGTGCTGCCCCTGTCCCACCAGGACATCGGCCACTGGCTCTACATCAACCACCCCTGGCCCTTCGCCTTGTCCTTCCAGCCTTCGGGCAAGGGCTTCACCAAGGCCTTCCTCGGTTCCAAGGCCCTGGAAGAGGCCACCGGCGCGGCCCACACCCTGACCTTCGTCGGCCAGGACCTGCGCAAGGTGGACGCCCACGCCGCCAAGGTCTTCCTGGATGGCCAGGAGATCGGCACGGTGCTCACCTGCGTCACCGATATGGCCATCGGCCGCCACGAAGGCCGGATCTACAGCATCGCCTCCCCGGATAAGCCGGAGGGCCTGGCCATCAAGGGCCTTTCCTGCGGCTTCATCAAGGTCGCCGGCCCCCTCGCGCCCGGCACCACGGTGGAACTGCGGGACGGCAAGCGCGCGATCCCGGTGACGATCGCCACGGACGTCCGGCCCGACCGGTCCGCCCGGAAGGCCCTGAAGAGCTTCATGTAACCCTTTTCCAACGCTTTCAATGGCTCTGCAAGGGCCGGACCTGAACCCCCTGGAGGCAGCATGTATCCTTCCGACGTCAAGTACACCAAGAACCACGAGTACCTGAAGCCCCTGGGCGACGGCACCGCCCTTGTCGGCATCACCCACTACGCCCAGGAAGCCCTCGGCGACGTGGTCTTCGTGGACATGCCCGAGACCGGCGCCGCCTTCGGGGCCGGCGACGAGTTCGGCACGGTCGAGAGCGTCAAGACCGTCTCCGAGATCTTCATCCCCTCCGCCTGCGAGGTGCTGGAGACGAACCAGGAGCTCGAGGCCCACCCCGAGTACGTGAACGAGGACCCCTACGGCAAGGGCTGGATGCTCAAGGTGAAGCTCACGGGCGACATGAACCCCGAGCTCCTGGACGCCGCGGCCTACGAGGCCCTGGTCAGCGCCGAGAGCCACTGAGTGGCGTTCCCGGCCGCGCAAGGCCGCCCGCGCCTTCGCGGCCGGATCGCAGCCCTGCTCGCCGCGGGGGTGCTGGGGATCCTTTTCCCCGGCGCCCCCGCGTTCGCGCTCGCCCCCCCCGCCAAGCCCGCCAAGGCCAAGCCCGATATCGCCCGCCTCAAGGCCCTCCTGGAGGCCGGGGAGGATGCCCTGGCCGAGAAGGACTGGGACGGGGCCTACACCCGCGCCGAGGAGGCCGAGGTGCTGGTGGCGGACTGGCCCGAGGAGGTGCTGGAATCGGCGGACGTGGCGCCGCTCCTGGCCCGGCTCCAGGAACTGGAGCGTCACCTGCCCGACAGCGACACGGCGCCGGAGGCGCCGGATCCGGGCCTCAAGGACACCACCGAGGTGGTCCCCCTGTCGGGGGAGGCCCTGCGGGCCGAGCTGGACCAGGTCCGGCAGAGCGCCAGCGCCGTCACCTACGACTTCCCCATCGACCTCAACGACAAGGTGCTGGCGTGGGTGCATGCCTTCACCCACGAGAAGCGCGGGTTCATGGAGCGCACCCTCACCCGCGCCACCATGTGGCTGCCCATGGCGAGGCAGATCTTCGCGGAGGAGGGGGTCCCCCAGGACCTGGTCTACCTGGCCGTGATCGAATCCGGCTTCATCAACACGGCCCGAAGCTACGCCCAGGCCGTGGGCATGTGGCAGTTCATCCGCTCCACGGGGCGCATCTACGGCCTCAGCGGCAACGCCTGGGTGGAGGAGCGCCGGGATCCGGTGAAGGCGACGCGGGCCTCGGCCCGCTACCTGCGCCGCCTCTACGAGACCAGCGGCGACTGGTACCTGGCCCTGGCGGGCTACAACGCCGGCCCCCTCACCACGGAGCGCGCCAGCCAGAACCTGGGCACGCGCAACTTCTGGGACATGCACCGCAGCCGCTGGCTGCGCAACCAGACCAAGCACTACGTGCCCGAACTGTGCGCCGCCATCATCGTGGGCAAGAACCCCGCCCGCTACGGCCTCAAGGTGGACCAGCTCCAGCCCTACGCCTATGAAACGGTGGAGGTGGACCGCATGACGAGCCTGGCCGTGCTGGCGCGGCACGCGGGCACCGACGTGGAATCCCTCAAGGAACTGAATCCCGAGCTCCTGCGCGCCACGACCCCTCCGGGGCGCTACCAGCTGCGGGTGCCCCCGGGGCAGGGGGCCGCCACGGCCCGGGCCCTGGCGCGCATCCCCGCGGCCCAGCGCCTGGACTTCAAGGCCTACACCATCCGCAAGGGCGACACCCTGGCCAAGGTGGCCTCCCGCTTCAACCTGGCCCAGGATGACCTGCTGGCCGCCAACGAGATCACCAAGGCCCAGTTCAAGCCCGGCCGGACCCTCAAGGTCCCGCCCCCGCCGCCCCAGCCCATCGATGACAGGGATCTGCGCACGACGGCGGAGCGCCAGCGCACCATCGACGGCCGGCCCCTGGACGCCCTGCCGACCATCCCTCCCTCCGAGCCCGGGAAGGAGGCCGCCGCGTCGGCGCCTGCCGCGTCGGCCACTGAATCCGTGCCCTCCCCGGCCCCCGCGGAGCCCGCGAAGGAGGACGCCCCGGCCTTGCCCCCCGTCCCGGCCAAGGTGATGCTGCCCCGGCCCCCGGCCCCCAAGCCGGCCCCGAAGGAGGCGGAGCCCGAGGCCCACCCCCGCGCCCACCTGGTGAAGCGGGGGGAGACCCTCTACGCCATCGCCACCCGGTACGGGCTGGATGTGGACAAGCTGAGGAAGTGGAACAAGCTCAAGGGCAACCGCATCCAGGAAGGGCAGCGGCTGAAGCTCGCGCCCTGACGAGGGTTCCGTTCGTCAGAAGATCTTCTTCCAGCTGGCGTCGTTCACCTCCACGCCATTGGGGGTTCCGGAATCGTAGGGCCGCGCGCTGGCAGTCAGACCCAGGTTCACGCCACCCAGGCGCAAGGCTTCTCGGAACCCTTCGAAGGCCTTCGCATCCTTGAACTTGCTCATGCCAGCCAGCTTGGCGGAAGCTGCCGGCTTGTCTGAACTGGTGCTCGATTCAGGCACCAGGCCGATCCCGAGCAGCAGGTAGAGGGATCCATCGGATGGAAACTGGAGTTTTTCCAGTTCCTCCAATTGCAGATCGCCTTCCCAGGTGACGGCCAGGCCCTTGATTGCGGCGATGGATCCCAGGTCCTTCACATCGGTGGCCCGAGACTTGGTGAGGATGGTGGATTGCGCGGGGGCCGATTTCGTAGCCGGCCTCCAAACCTGGAAATTGACCACCACGGACTGTTTCTTGTCTTTCCCTTTCGACCAGGCATCGTAGAAGGCCTGGCCCCCTTGGTACCTCTCGCTGGCCAGGAAGGAGGCCTTCGACTTGGCGGCCTGATGGCTTGTGGCCGCCCCTGCCTTGTCCTCCGCCTTGGATTCGCCGATGAAGTTGATCTTCTCGCTCTTTTGCGTCGTGGCTTCGATGAGGACGGAAGTCTGCCGATCCCCCTTGAACATTGCATCCAGGTCCTGGGTGGTCAGGGGACAGGTTGTCGCGTGTGCGATCACCGTTTTGTGGGTCGCCTTGGCCGTGTAAGTGAGGAAGAACCTCAATTCCAGTTTGTCCCCATCCTTGATCTTCATCTTCAGGGTTCGGTTCGAATCAACGGCCTTGGGCTCGAAGAAGAGGACCTTCTTCGGCCAGGTGCCCTTGAGATCCGTGATGTCACTGCTGTCCTCCACCTCGCCGGCCATTTCCATCAGCGTATCGATCCCGGATGGGGTCACCACCTGGAAGGACAGGTTGACGTTGTTTGTCTCCCCATAAAGGGCCACCGTCTGCAGGAATGTCGACAGCCCCTCCTTCCCGGAATCCCAGATGGGGATGACCACGGAAAAGCTTCCCTTGTCCAAGGTTCGGCCCGCCACAGGCTTGGTTCCGGCTTCCACCGGAGCCGGAGGAAGGGGAGAGGCCTCCATAAAAGCGGGGGTGAGGGCCTGGAACACCGAAAGGGCCAGAAACCAAAGGGACTTTGTTGCCATCGGGCATCTCCAGAAAGGGATACGGATCCAAATTAATTAAATATTAATACGTCGCAACAACATTTTTCTTGCTCCGGGGTCTTCGAGTCGGTTTCAGGCCCAGGGGCAGATGTAAAAATCATCGCAGTTTCGGGCCTCCCGGCCCGCGGAGGCAGCCGGGGCGTGCGTCCAAGCAATTTTCCGCTTGTCATTTTCCCCGAACGGTGGGACACTGGATTTTCCCCCGGGGCTATAGCTCAGCTGGGAGAGCGCTTGCATGGCATGCAAGAGGTCAGCGGTTCGATCCCGCTTAGCTCCACCAAAAAAAGAGGCCACCACCCGGTGGCCTCTTTTTCTTTTCTACAAAGGCGCCCGATGCTCGCCAGCCTCAATCACGCCTTCCTCAGCTTCGGCCCCCACGAGGTGCTGAAGGACGTGACCTGGTCCATCCAGGAGGACGAATGCTGGGGCGTCATCGGCCGCAACGGCGCGGGCAAGTCCACCGTTTTCAAGGTCCTCCTGGGCCAGCTGGAGCTGGACAAGGGCACCGTGGTGCGGCCCACGGCGGAGCGGGGCATCCGGGTGGGCCACTACGCCCAGGACCTGGAGCCCGCCACGGACGGCAGCATCCTGGAGGAGGCCCTGGCCGCCTTCGGGGATGTGGAGGCCCTCCAGCACGAGATGCGGGATCTGGAGCACCGCATGGGCGAGCCGGACGCGGATCTGGACGCCGTCATGGCCCGGTACCAGGCCGTGCAGGAGGCCTTCGAGCGCCTGGACGGGTTCACCATCCGGGCCCGGGCCGAAAGCATCCTCTTCGCCCTGGGCTTCACCCAGGACACGCTGGAAAAGAACGTGCACGAGCTGTCAGGCGGGCAGAAGAGCCGCGTCATGCTGGCCAAGGCCATCCTCCAGGGCCAGGATCTGCTCCTGCTGGACGAGCCCACCAACCACCTGGACCTGCCCAGTCTCCGCTGGCTGGAGTCCTTCATCAACGGCGCCTCCGCCACCGTGGCCGTCATCAGCCACGACCGCTATTTCCTGGACCGCATCGCCACCAGCGTGCTGGAGATCGAACTGGGCCGCTCCCGGGTCTACGAGGGCAACTACACCGAGTTCATCGAGAAGAAGGAAGCGGAAATCGAGATCCAGGAGCGCCACTTCGAGCGCCAGCAGGAGTACATCAAGCGGCAGGAGGACTACATCCGCCGCAATATCGCCGGCCAGGACACCAAGCAGGCGCGGGGCCGCCGCACCCATCTGGCCAAGCTCCAGCGCCTGGAGAAGCCCCTCAAGGACCGCCGGCGCATCAAGTTCTCCTTCCCCGAGACCCAGCGCAGCGGCGATACGGCCCTGGTGCTGGACAAGGCCAGCGTGGGCTGGGGGGGGGTGCCCCTCTTCGAGCCCATCGAGCACTTCCAGGTGAAGCGGGGCCAGAAGCTGGCCATCGTGGGCCTGAACGGCACGGGCAAGTCGACCCTCCTCAAGGCCATCGCCGGGGAGATCCCCTTCATCACGGGCGGTAGCCGCCTGGGCAGCCAGGTGAAGCTGGGCTACTTCGACCAGCACCACCGCAACCTGGATCCCCGCAACACCGTCTTCCAGCAGATCCAGGCCGTCGTCCCCCTGGCGCCCAAGCAGGACGTGCTGGGCTTCCTGGCCAAGTTCCAGTTCCGGGGCGATGACGTGGACAAGCCCGTCACCGTGCTTTCCGGCGGCGAACGGGCCCGCCTTTCCGTGGCCACCCTCATCCGGGAGGGCGTGAACCTGCTGCTCCTGGACGAACCCACCAACCACATGGACATCCACTCCATGGAGGCCATGGAGGATACGATCCTCAGCTTCACCGGCGCCGTCGTCCTGGTGACCCACGACCGCTACCTGTTGGGTCGCGTGGCCGACAGCATCCTCCGGGTCCACGAGGGCCGGGCGGAGTTCAAGGAGGGCGGATACGAGGACAACCAGGCGTGGGTGGATCTGGATATCGGCCAGGAACCGGAAGAGGTGGCGGAGGAGGAAGCGCCCAAGCGCAAGCCGGAGGCTCGGCAGGCCGCGGCCAAGCAGCCCCCAGCCAAGCAGCCCGCGGCTCAGCAGCCGGCCGCCAAGCCCCAGCCCATCGATCGGGAGCGCCAGAAGACCGTCAAGCGTTGGGAGCGCAAGGTGCAGGAGGCGGAAACCAGGGTCTCCGAGCTGGAGGCCAAGCTTTCGGCCCTGGCCCAGGAGCTGGCCGGTTCCGATCCCGCCCAGTGGGAGGCCTTCAGCGCCAAGCTGGACGCCCAGAAAAACCTGGAGACCGAGCTGGCGTACGCCATGAGCGAATGGGAACACGCCCAGACGGCCCTGGAGGAGGCCCAGGGCTGACCGCTATACTTGAACCATCCAAATATGGAGGTTCGAGGGTGACGGTCTTCTTCCGCTATGGCGCCATGAACGCCGGCAAGAGCATCCAGGTGCTCACGGTCCGCTACAACTACCAGGAGCGCCACCAGAGCGTCTTCCTCTACAAGCCCAGCGTGGACACCCGCGACGGGGCCAATCTCATCCACGCCCGCATCGGCCTGGACGCCCCCGTGGACGACCTCATCAAGCCCGATACGGATATCTTCCAGCTCTTCGAGGGCACCCTGGCCCGGCAGGGCCGGCCCGCCTGCATCCTCGTGGACGAGGCCCAGTTCCTCAGCCGCGGCCAGGTGGAGCAGTTCTGCGATCTCTCCGACCAGACGGGCATTCCCGTCATGTGCTTCGGCCTGCGGGCGGATTTCCGGGGCGAGCTCTTCCCCGGTTCGGCGGCCCTCATGGCCCTGGCCGACCGCATCGAGGAACTGAAGACCATCTGCTGGTGCGGCAAGAAGGCCACCATGAACGCCCGGATCATCGACGGCAAGGTGGTGCTGGAGGGCCCCCAGATCCTCATCGGCGGCAACGACAGCTACACGGCCCTCTGCCGCAAGCACTGGAAGGAGGGCGTCCACACGCCCCCCGGGCAGGCCTGAGCCATGGAACTGCCCCTCTACCAGGTGGACGCCTTCACGGACCGCCCTTTCGGCGGGAACCCCGCCGCGGTCATGCCCCTGGATTCCTGGCTGCCCGATGAGATCCTCGCGGCCATCGCCCGGGAGAACAACCTTTCCGAAACCGCGTACTTCGTGCGGGAGGGGGAGGATCTGCGCATCCGCTGGTTCACCCCCGGCGGGGAGGTGGATCTCTGCGGCCACGCCACCCTGGCCTCGGCCTTCGTGCTCTTCACGGAACTGGAGCCGGCCCGCAAGGCGGTGCGCTTCGATTCCCAGAGCGGCCCCCTCTCCGTGGGCCGGGACGGCCACTGGCTCGTGCTGGACTTCCCCAGCCGGCCTCCGGTCCCGGTTCCCGTGCCCGAGGGCCTGGAGGCCGCCCTGGGCGCCCCCGTGGTGTCCTGCTGGCAGGCCCGGGACCTGGTGGCGCTGATGGAGGACGAGGCCACCGTGCGGGGGCTGAGGCCCGACCTGGAGGCCATCGCCCGCATGGACGCCTTTGCCGTGGCCCCCACGGCCCCCGGGGACGAGGCGGACTTCGTGTCCCGGTTCTTCATCCCCCGCATGGGCATCCCCGAGGACCCGGTGACGGGGAGCCTTCACTGCTCCCTGGTGCCCTTCTGGGCGGAGCGCCTGGGGCGCACCCGCCTGCGGGCCCTGCAGGTGTCGGCGAGGGGCGGCGAACTGCGCTGCGAGCTGCGGGGGGACCGGGTGGCCATGGGCGGCCGGTGCGTGAAGGTGCTGGAGGGCCGGTTCCTCCTGCCTTGAGGCGGGCGCCCCGGTTGGTATCCTGAAGGGCTGGAGTGTGTATGAGCCTTTTGCTGGCCGTGGACGTGGGCAATACCAACATCGTGCTGGGGATCTACGATCTGGCCCAGGGGGAGACGGCTCCCCTCCTGCACAGCTGGCGTCTGGCGACGAGCCGGGAGCGCACGGTGGACGAGTACGGGCTCTCCACCCTGGCCCTCCTGCGCCACCACGCCATCGAGGCCTCCGCCGTGCAGCACGTGGTCATCTCCAGCGTCGTGCCGCCCCTGCACCCGGTGCTGGACGCCTGGGCCCGGGTCTACTTCAAGGCCGAACCCCTGTGGATCGAGCCCGGGGTGAAGACGGGCCTGAAGGTGCTCCTGGATAACCCGGCCGAGCTGGGCGCCGACCGCATCGTCAACGCCGTGGCGGGCCTGGAGCTGTACGGGGCCCCCCTCATCGCCGTGGACTTCGGCACCGCCACCACCTTCGATGTGGTGAACGAGAAGCGGGAGTACCTGGGCGGGATCATCTGCCCCGGCCTCAAGATCAGCGCCGAGGCCCTCTTCCAGCGGGCCTCCCGCCTGCCCCGGGTGGAGATCGCCGAGCCCGAGCGCCTGGTGGGCAAGAGCACGGTCCAGGCCATGCAGTCGGGCCTCTTCTACGGCTACGTGGGCCTGGTGGACGGCATCCTGGAGCGGCTCCTGGCCGAGTACCCGGGCGCCCGGGTGGTGGCCACGGGCGGCCTGGCCCGGGTCGTGGCCGAGGCCAGCCGGCACCTGGGCGTCGTCGCCCCGGATCTCACCCTGGAGGGCCTGCGCATCCTCTGGCTCAAGAACCGGAAGCCCGCCAAGTGAGCCTGCCCCTCATCCGCCTGGCCCGGGTGGATTCCACCCAGGCCTTCCTTCTGCGCCACCCGGATCTGGGCTTCGGCGGGGTATTGGCGGATGAACAGACCGAAGGCCGGGGGCAGGGGGGCAACGGATGGGAAAGCGCGCCGGGCGCGGGCCTCTGGCTCAGCGCCGCCGTGCCCAGGGTGGCCGCGGCCCCGGGGGTCCTGCTGCAGCGGGCCATGGGGGCCGTCATCGAGGCCCTGGAGCCCTGCGGGGCGGTCCTGGGCCTCAAGTGGCCCAACGATCTGGTGGCATGGCAGGGCGGCCGTCTCGTGAAGCTGGGGGGCATCCTCGGCCTGGCCCAGGGGGACCGGATCCTGCTTGGCGTGGGCGTGAACCTCACCCGCGCCCCGGAGATCCCGGAACGGCCCATCCCGCCGGCCGCCCTGGCGCAGGTGGCCCCGGGCCCCGTGCCCCCGGCCCCGGCCCTGGCCCGGGCCGTGCTGGATCTGTGGGCGGACCTGGGCGTCACCCGGCCCCCGGCCTTCCAGTGGCCCGAGACGGGGGAGGCCATCGCCTGGGAGGGGGGCGAGGGGATCTGCGAAGGCTGGCTGGAGGATGGCCGCCTGGGGGTGCGCACCGCCCAGGGCCTGGAGGCCCTCACCGCGGGCTACGTGCGGGGCCTGAGGGCCTGAGCCCTCAGCGCAGGTAGACCCAGGCCTCCGCCGGGGGTTCGGGTTCCGGCCCGGCCCAGGCGGAGGTGGCCGTCAGCGTCGCCAGGGCCAGGGCGGCCAGGACGAAGATCCAGGGGGAGCGGATGGGACGGGGGTCGATGCGGGGGTCGGGCATGGGGATCCTGGCAGTTCGCTTGAACACCAGGATCCCCGCCGGGGGAAACGCCCCTTCGACGTCCGTGTGAATTTCCTGTGTACGGACCCTCAGTACCGCCAGCTGAGGGAGACCCTCATGTTGGCGGGGGCCCCGTAGAAGCCCTGGGACCAGTAGAGGCTGGTCAGGTACTTCTCGTCCGTGGCGTTCTCCACGTTGACGGCGCCCGAGAGGCTCGGGGTGAAGTCGTACTTGGCCATCAGGTTCACCAGGGCGCAGGCCTCCTGGCGGAGGGTGATCCCGGGGCCCTCCTCCCGGCGGATGGCGCTCTTCCAGGCCACGTTGGCGCCCACCTTGGCCTTGGGCAGGAAGGGGAGGCGCCAGGTGGCCCCGGCCTGGACGGTGCGCCGGGGGATGAAGGTGCGGGCCTCCCCGCCGCCGGCGTTCTCCAGCTTGAGGATCGTGGCGCCGGCGTTCACCTGCAGATCGCGGGTGACATCGCCGGCCACCTCGGCCTCGAGGCCCCGGGAGACCGTGTCCACGCCCTTGTAGACGGCCTGGATGCCCACGTACCCGTCGGATTCGGCCAGGTTGGACTGGGTGGTGCGGAAGGCGGCGAAGGTGGTCTGGACCCGCCCGCCCAGCCAGGAGCTCTTCAGGCCCGCCTCGAGGCTCCCGCCCCGCACGGGCTCCAGGCGGCGCTGGGCGCGGTCCACCTCGGACTGGGGGTTGAAGATCTCGGCGTAGCTGGCGTAGAGGGTGTGGGCAGGGGCCGCCTCCCAGGTGAGGCCCAGGTAGGGGGTGGCCCTGCCGTCGGAGCGGTAGCGGTCCACGCCGTAGGCGAGGCCGCGGGTGCGCTGGCGGGTCCAGGCCGCGCCCACCAGGAGGCCGGCGCCCTCGGCCAGGCTGAACCGCGCGGCGGCGTAGCCCGTGGTGCGGGTGTCATGGACGCTGCCGCCGTCGACGCTGGCGTCGAAGAGGGGCTCCGGGTACCTGCCGTCCCAGGTGGCGAGGTCGGGCAGGGGAGTGCCGATGCCCCGTCCGTAGTGGGAGACGTCCTCCACATCCGCCGTTGCGTGCTGGGCCCCCAGCACGAGGGCGTGGGTGCGCCCGAAGAGGCTGAACTCCCCCTTCAGGGAGGCGTCGAGGGCGTCCTGGGTGGTGGTGCCGGCGTAGAGGGAGGGATAGGCGTAGAGGCCCAGGCCCGTGGCCCGGTCGGGGGTCCCGTAGACGTAGAAGAGCTTGTCGTCGCCCTCCTGCTTGCGGCGCGTCCAGGTGGCCTTGAAGGTCCAGCCCGGGGCCAGGGTGTGGGCCAGTTCCAGGAAACCCTGGGCGTCCCGGTTGTCCCACCGGACCCAGTCCGCCGCGGTGCTGGTGGAACGGGCGTAGGCGGTGGGGGATCCATCGGTGTAGGCCAGGGGCAGGGCGCCCCAGAGGCCTCCGTCGGTCTTCTTCCGCTGGGCGAGGAAGCCCCCCGTCACCCGGGTGGAGGCGCCCAGATCCGCCTCCAGGACCCCGTAAAGGGCGTGCTTGCGGGAGGAGAGGCGGTCCAGGTAGGAATCGCCCCCTTCGGCCGCGGCCACGAAGCGGCCCCGCACGCTCCCGCCGGCGGAAAGGGGCCCGGAGAGGTCCACGTCCGCCCGGGCCCGGCCCCAGGATCCGGCCCCGAGGGCGGCGGAGGCCTGCAGCTCCCGGGTGGGGCGCTTGCGCACGAGGTTCACGGTGGCCGAGGGGTACCCCGTGGCGGAGGTGAGGCCGTTGGCTCCGCGGACCACCTCCACCCGGTCGAAGAGGGCGGTGTCCAGGTCCCCCAGGAGGAGGCCGTTGGCGAAGGGGGCGCTGGCCCCGTCGTACTGGAAGTTGGTGATATCGAAGCCCCGGGCCGTGAAGTAGGTGCGGTCCGTCTCCACCCGCTCCACCCGGACGCCGGTGACGGTGTCGAGCGCGTCCAGGGCCGAGGCCATCTGGAAGTCCTCCAT
>DATGXY010000161.1:0-33522 GCA_035298525.1 Holophaga sp. | reverse complement strand
AAGGCCCCCCGCGGCTCGCCGCGGGGGGCCTTTCCGCGTACGGACCTACTTCCTGGGGGCGGGCTTGAGGGGCGGCTTGCCGGGCGGGACGACGACGATGGAGGGGTGGATGGCGTCGAACTGCGTGCGCTGGAAGCCGCTGCGCTTCACCAGCTCCGCGTTGGTCTTGTAGGGCCGGTCCTTGAGGATGCGGTCGGCCATGGCGGGGGTCATGCCCTTGACCTTCAGCAGCTGTTCCCGGGTGGCCGTGTTGAGGTCCACGCGCTCCGCATAGGGCTTCGCCTTGGGCTTGGCCGGGGTCTTGGGCTTCCTGGCGGCGGCGGTCTTGCGGGGCTGGCGGGGGGTCTCCTCCTCCTGGGCCCGGACCGGGGCGAAGGCGAAGAGGGCCAGGGCGGCCGCCAGGAGGGTCTTGGTGGGGAGGGTCATGCGGGATCTCCGGGGTCACGTTCCTTAAAAAGATAACCCGGATGCGGAGCATCCGGGTCATCCCTCATGCTTGGATCGGCGCGCCGGGGCGGGCAGGGCCCGCCCCGGCCTGGACGTTACTTGAAGGTGATGTGCACGGTCTTGGGATCGGCGACCTTGCCGGCGCTGTGGCACATGGAGCACTGCTCATACCGGGTCTTGGCGACCGCACGGGTCTCGTAGAACGTGCCGCCATTGGCGCGGTAGTGGGCGATGTTCATGTTGCTGTCGTGGCAGCTGGAGCAGGCGGCGGTGATCGGGCTCACCACCAGGGTGGTGTCGGCGGCCTCGGTGTAGAGGGTGGTGGCCGTGGCGGACAGGCTGGCGGAGTAAGAGGCTCCGTAGACGGTGCTGGGGGCAACCCAGGGGCTGTAGTAGGTGCCCGGCAGGGGCTCGGCGACGCCGTCACCGACCTTGATCGTGTTGATGGTGGCCGGGGTGGCGGTGGTGCCGCTCACGACGGTGCTCATCAGCATGTTCGGGATCGCGTTGGCGTTGGCGGAGATCTCGAAGTTGTAGGAACCGGCCACGTGGCAGGCTTCGCAGTCGTTCAGGCGGCCGGGGTACTCCACCTTCCAGTAGTAGTCGCCGGCGGACACTTCCCAGCTGAACTTGTTGACGCGCTTGCCGGCGGCGTGGATGGCGTGGACGGAATCCTTGATGTTGACGGCCCAGCCGGAGTTGGTGCGGTTGGGGGTGTGGCAGAACACGCAGGTGGGAGCGTCGTTGCGCTGGCCGGCGTGGTAGGACTTCTCGGTGAACACGCCCAGGGCGGCGTGGCAGGCGTTGCACTTGGCGTTGCTGACGATGGCGCGGCGGGCGACCACCTGGGTGGAGGTCACGCCACTGGTCTCGCCGGAGGGGAGGCTGCTGGTGGCGGCCATCTTCCAGACGTTGGGAGCGGGAACGGACAGGCCGCCCTGCTTCTTGCCCTCGACGTTGTAGGCGTAGCCGGGAACGTTGGTCTGGGTGAGGGGCTGGGTGGAGCTGAGGCCGTAGGTGTAGCCGATGCCGCCCGTGACCATGTTGGCGCTGGCGGGGATCTTGGTGCCCGTCATGACCAGGGTGTAGTAGCCGTTGCTGTCGGGGGCCGACAGGGTGGCGGTGCTCAGGGTGCCGTTCCAGACGTTCTTGAAGTAGACGCTGGCGGTGGCGTTGTAGTCGGCGGGGGCGGTGATGCCGTCCTGGGGCAGGGAGCAGGCCACGTAGAAGGAGGGGCCGCCCACGAAGTTGTCCCAGAACTCGGTCACGGAACCGGCCGCGTAGGTCTTGAAGGGCGTGGCGGTGCCATTCTGCAGGAAGCGGAAGATGAAGACGGGCTGGCCGCTGCCGTTGATGTAGAACTGCTTCAGATCCCAGGTGGGCTTGATGGCGCCCGTGGGCAGGTTGCTGGTGATGCCGGCAACGTAGGAAGCGTTGGTGTTGTTGTTGGTGCCGCCCAGGTAGGCGTTGTTGGGGTTGGGCGGAACGGTGGCCACGTGGTAGAAGCCGCTGATGTCAGAGGCGGTGTGGCAGGTGGCGCAGGAGGCGTCGTCGGCAGCGGGGCCGCCGGGGTGGTTGGTGCCCAGCACCCAATCGATGCCGTCGTGGCAGGAACCGCAGCTGACGCGGCCGGGCTTGTTCTTCCAGTTGTCGCCCTGGGCCTGGCCCTTGGAGGCGCTGTGGCACTGGACGCAGTTCCGGTGATCCATGGGGTACGTGGTCTCGTTGGCCAGCACGCCCGCGTAGTTGTAGTTGTGCTTGGTCAGGATCTCACCGGCGTGGGTGCGGTGGATCATGGTGACCATGTTGCCCTCGGCCAGGCCGTTGACCTTGTTGGTCCCGGTGCTGAAGGTGCCGGCAGCGATGGTGGCCTCGGCGTACCCGTACTTGCGCTGGTCGGTGTGGCAGACGGCGCAGTAGTTGGGATCGAAGCGGCCGCCGCCGTGCATGGACAGGCGGGTGTGGCAGTCGTTGCAGGCCTGGAGGTTGGTCACCATCCGGCCGGGGTCGGAGGCCGTGACGGCCGCGCCCGTGGCGGGGATGAAGTCGTAGGTGAAGTTGGCGGGAACCTTCACGTTCACCGAGGGCACGCCGGAGTTGGACGCGTCGGAGGTGTTGGAACCGGTGCCGCGGGCCGCGCCGCTGATCTGGATGCTGACGCGGTGGGTCAGGGTGGGGACGTAGGTCACGTCGCCCAGGTCCGCGCGCTTGTTGTTGCCGCTGTAGGTGGCGGCGTCCAGGACGGCCTGGGCCGTGGTGATGTCGCGGAAGAAGGTGTACTTGTAGGTGCCGTCCCCGTTGTCGACCAGGGTGCCGACGTTGTCGGTGCCGGGCTTCTGGGGGTTGGGGGTGGCGGTGGCGCTGGTGGGGGTGGAGGTGACGACGTAGTTCACCCACTCGGCGTGGCCATCGGCACCCACCACCAGCTTGGCGATGGAGGCGCTGACGTTGACGTAGTTGGCCAGGTAGGCGGTGGCGGACTTGGCGGTCCAGCCCAGGCCCACCACGGGGGTGTTGTAGGCGTCGGTGACCTTGAAGTTGATCACGGGCTTGCCGTTGACGACGGAAGCGGACGTGATGCTGCCCTTCAGGGCCAGGTTGCCCCACTGGTCGGGGGTCATGTTGGCGACGTTGGCGACGGGCGAGGTGCCGTTGGTGCCGTTCGTGCCGTTGGTGCCGTTGGTGCCGTTGGTGCCGTTGGCGCCGTTGGCGCCGGCGGCGCCGGTGTCACCCTTCTCGCCGCGGCAGCCGACGAGGGCGAAGGCGAGGGCCGCGGTCACAGCCAGGGCACCCAACCTCTTCAGAGGCTTCATTTCCATGCTATTTCCTCCTTGTTGAAAACGCATGAGTTGGTTCAATTGCTGATGGAACTGCAGGAGTGGGCGTTGGGGAAACTTTCAAGTCGGGCACCTCCCTGGGGGCGAAGTGGGCGATGGGGTTCGCAGGGGTTGTCGGCGACGTCCCACTAAAGGTTCGTCGTATGGCAGAGGGTGCCGTTGAAGCAGCCCGGCGTGGTGCCGGCGGCCGCGGGCGGCTTGGGGGTGATGGTGGAGTGGGCGCCCAGGGCATGGCACTTGGCGCATTCCGCCGCGTTGCTGGTGTCGGTCTTGTCGTGGTTCGGGTTCAGGGGCGAGACGCCGCTGATCCAGGGCTTCGCGGGGTGCGGAGCCGTGGTGTGGCAGGCGGTGCAGGCCGGGGTGATCCCGACGGGGTTGGTGTAGTGGTCGCCGTGGCAGCGGGTGCAGGCCACGAAGCTGGTGCGGGCGAGGCCGGTGAGGCCGTTGTCCTTCGCCTGGGCGCCGAGGCGGCCGTGCTGGGAGGCCTGGGCCCAATTGGCCGGGTGGTGCGGGCCGTTGGGGTGGTGGCAGCCGAAGCAGCTGACCTTGGAGGTGCCGCCGGCCTGGGCCTGGTCCGTGGTGGAGCCGTGGCAAGGCTTGCAGCTATCGGGGTTCATCAGGTAGGCCTGCCAGTGGGTGGCCTGCCAGGTGGCGGGGTGCTGGCCCGTGGTGGGATTCAGGGACGGCGCGTTGGTCGCGCTGGTGGAGCAGCCCCAGAAGACCAGGGCCGCCGCTGCCGCGAAGATGGATCGGACAATCAGACGCTGGTTCATGGAGGGACCTCTACCGGTGGCAAGCACTGCACTTCTCGTTGTTGGCGCGGCCATGGCACTTGAAGCAGCCCGTGGGATCGATCTTCCCCTCGATGCGGTGCATGGTCAGGTATCCGCCCCGGTGCGGGGAGACCCGGTCGGGACGGTTGCCGAGCTTGGTGGAGGCCGGCATGACGGTCTTGCCGCCGTGGCAGTCCGAGCAGAAGGACTGGGCATGGCAGGTGGCGCAGGTGGCGGCGTCCTGGGTGGCCTGGACCTTGTGGTCCTTGGCGAAGGCCGCCGTGTGGTTCAGGGACGCGAAGGTCTTCTGGGTGCTCTTCACCGCCTCGGTGCCGTGGCACTCGGAGCAGGTGGGACGGCCGTTGGGGAGTTCCTGGGGATGGGTCCGGGCGAAGGAGGCCTCGGTGGAGACCAGGGCGCAGGCGGACATGAGCCCCAGGCCGAGCACGGCCGCGAGGAGGGCGATCTTCTTGAGCATCACTTGCCTCCCTTGAGGGCGAAGCCGAAGCGGTACTCGGCCCGGAGGAGGCCCATCACCTGCTTCTTGTAGAGGGACGTGTCCTCGACGCCGATATCGCCGGAGAGCTTGAGGGACTTGGCGGCCTGGTAGCCCAGGGAGCCCACGATCGCGGACTGGATGGCCTTGCCGTTGAGGGCGGGGTTCAGGGCCGAATCGGAGAAGTGGAGGCGGATGGCGTCGAGGCTGGCGGAGAAGGCGCCCTTCTCGTACATCATCCAGCCGCGCATCTCGCTGTGGGAGAGGCTGTAGGCGGGGGTGAGGGAATCCACGGTCTTCACCTTGAAGGCGATGGACTTGTGGTAGCTGCCGCCGAAGACGAGGCCCGCCTTGGGAACGTTCAGCCGGCCCTCGAGGCCCGTGCGGGTGGTGGTGCCGTAGACCTCGCGCTTGGTGTGGCGCAGGTCGGCGGTGAAGCTCAGGTTGGCCATGGGAGCCCAGGTCACCGCGCCGTTGGTGGCGGTGTAGGTGCCCATTTCCTTCTGGTTGAAGAGGCTCGGCAGGGTGGCGCCCGCGTAGTAGGAGTAGAAGTTCCGCTGGGTGTACCCACCGGTGGCGGAGAGGTTCTCGGCCAGGCGGATGGTGGCGCGGAAGTCCTGCTCGGCGACCTTCTTGTGGTCGTAGCCGTCCTCGGGATGGTTGGCCATGTCCAGGACGGTGCGGCCGCTGAGGTCGAAGGCGGCGACGGGGGTGAGGGCGATGTCCACGCCCACCTGGCGCCGGGTGTAATCCACGGTGCGGGGGGTGGAGGTGTTCAGCTGGTAGGCGGCGTTGGAACCGTCCTGCAGGTAGGAGAGGCCGATCTCGCCCGTGCGGGGGATGCGGTAGGACAGGCGGGCCCCGGCGATGAAGTTGCGCTGGAAGCCGATATCACGCTGGGGCAGGATCCCCATGTTCTTGTAGATGACGGGGGTGCCGCCAAAGGCGGAGATGGCGAAGCCGCCCTTCAGGTCGGTGCGGGCGAAGACGCCGTCCAGCTGCTCATTGCCCGTGGTCCCCGCGGCGACGATGCGGCCGGCCTTGATCTGGGCGTTGGCCTTGTCGAAGTCGTACTGCAGGTAGCCGAAGGTGAGGTCGCCGTTGGTCTTCTTGTCGCCGAAGCCGGAGGCCTCCTTCATGTCCGTGCGGCCCCAGCCGTACAGATGCAGGGAGAGAGCGTCGTAGCCCAGCTTGGTGGCGTCGATGCCCAGGAATTCGGTGACGGGCGCGTATTCCTTCTTCTCGAAGCCGGGGGTGTCCGTCTTCCAGGTCTGCGCCATGGTGGTGCTGTAGACGGTGATGTCCTGGGCGGACGCCGTGGCGGAGACCAGGGCGGCGAGCAGGGCCAGATGGTTTCGGTGTTTCATGACTGGCCTCCAGCCGCAATCCGCCGCAACGGAGCGGTCGACAAGACCATGGGTCGCGTGCGCATCGAGGACCTCCTCCACGGAAAATGAATGATGTGATTTCCGAGCAAATGAAATAGTACGGAAAACCAGACGTCCGGCTCCGAAGATCTGTTTTGAGAAATGCTAGTGAGCCTCCGGGGGGGGTGCAAGGGTCGAATAAACCTGACATGTACGCTGTGTTATTGGGAAATCGGCAGGTTCTTCCTTGTATTCCAGGGCTTCAATTCGGACCCAAAACTCCGACATAAAACGGATTTCATGGTCCGTATTGGTAATTAAACGGCACGAACCAAGGGCCGAGCGGCCCAATTGCCAACTACCCAAAAAGTTCCCGGCGATCCAAAAAAAATTTCATGCCCAAGGCCACCCAGCGAATGAATCTCGATTGGCCGCCGTGAAAACCGCCATCAGTCCTGGGGCTCTCGCGGGATACCCGCCGGCGCTCCTCCAGGGTCATATATAAATTGAACATCCCAGTGGTCGGACCACGGGCGCCCCGGCCCCGGCCGGGTGATCTGGATCACTTGTGGTACGGACCGCCCTTCAGGATGGTGAAGGCCCGGTAGAGCTGCTCCAGGAAGACCACCCGGCCCAGGTCGTGGGGGAAGGTCATGGGCGACAGGCTCAGGTGCTCCCGCACCTCCCCCTTGAGCCCGGCGTCCAGGCCGTGGCTGGAGCCGATGACGAAGGCCAGGCTCTCCCCCCGGTCCATGCGGGCCCCCAGCCAGGCCGCGAAGGCCTCGGAGGTGCGGGCCGGCCCCTCCGCGGAGAGGAGGACGGGGCAGCGCACCCCCTCCAGGCGGGTCCGGATCCGGTCCGCCTCCTCCCGGAGCTGTCGCGGGGGCTCCCCCCTGCCCTCCGGGAGTTCCTCCACCTCCAGCCGCGCGTGGGCCTTCAGGAGGGTCCGGTAGTGCTGCTCCAGGTCCCGCAGGGGGCCCGGCTTGGAGCGGCCGACGGCGATGAGGCGGATCGGATACACGGAACTCCCGTTTGAAATGGCGATCGATACCTCCCATAATCTAGCGGTTCCGAATAGGAGGACCCATGAATTTCAAGAACCTGTGGATTCCCGCCGTCGCTGGGCTCGCCCTGATCGTGGGCTGCGATTCCAAGCCCGCCGATACGATCCCCAAGACCGCGCCCGCGGCCGCCAAGGCGCCCCACGAGCTTCTCACCCACATGAAGTACATCGGCGTCCGCAAGGACCTGCAGGATGTGGCCGTCATCGCGCCCCAGGACCTGGCAGGCCTGTACGGCAACGCCTGGTGGTTCCACAAGCACGCCGGCTCCATGGACCTGGCCCTCACCGCCGAGGAGATCAAGGGCCTGGGCGCCGATGAGATCAAGACCATGGGCTACCTGGCCCCCAACGTGACCATGGCCGGCTACGAGGCCGCCATGACCAAGCTCCAGGCCAAGGAGATCAAGGCCCTTCCCGACGAGATGCAGGGCCTCGACCCCATGCGCCTGGACCTGGTCCCCACCGATGACAAGGCCAAGGCCACGGCCAAGGACTTCGCCGCCCTCAACGGCAACCTCCTGAAGCCCCTGTACAACACCGGCCTCTACCGCCTCCTGAAGGGCGTGCCCGACGCGCTCTGGGGCGAGATCGCCGTCATGCAGACGACGCCCAATCCCAAGGTCCCCGAGGAGACCGGGCTCGTGCTGGGCCTGCAGGGCAAGCCCGTCATCAAGGTCACCGCCCGTCAGAAGGCCGACAAGACCTACAGCATCATCTACATCCAGTACCTCGTGCAGCCCAAGGTGCTGGCCAAGGCCGCCGCTGGCATGGCCGAGAAGAAGTAGCTCCCCCGCCTTCCAAGGGCCCGACTGTCACAGGTTCATGACCGTTTGTGACCGCCGGGCCCTTGGTGCGTCCGGACTTCAGTGAGCAAAGTCACGTACTTGCCGGGGCGGGGTTCCCCGCGGAATCAACGGAGTATAGTCATCCGCGTCAGGCCGCCGCGCCTGGATCCCTTGGCCTGTTCGGCAGGCATCCCCACCCCACTCATCCAACCCCCAAGGAGTTTCGTCATGGCTGACAAGCCCTTCAATCCCTTTGAAATGGCGCAGAAGCAGTTCGACGCCGTCGCCGAGAAGCTGAGCCTCGACCAGGGCGCCCGCGACTTCCTGCGCAACCCCACCCGTGAGTACCACTTCACGATCCCCGTCCGCATGGACGACGGCTCCGTCAAGGTGTTCCGCGGCTTCCGCGTGCAGCACAGCGACGCCCGCGGCCCCGCGAAGGGCGGCATCCGCTTCCACCCCCACGAGACCGTGGACACCGTGCGCGCCCTGGCCACCTGGATGACCTGGAAGACGGCCGTGGTGGACATCCCCCTGGGCGGCGGCAAGGGCGGCGTGATCTGCGATCCCCGCGAGCTGAGCGACCGTGAGCAGGAGCAGATCTGCCGCGGCTGGATGCGCCAGGTGGCCAAGAACGTCGGCCCCCTGCAGGACGTGCCCGCTCCCGACGTCATGACGCATGGCCAGCACATGCTGTGGATGATGGACGAGTACGAAGCCATCATGGGCGGCCGCTTCCCCGGCGTCATCACCGGCAAGCCCGTGGGCATGGGCGGCTCCCTGGGCCGCACCGAGGCCACCGGCTACGGCGTCATCTACACCGTGCGCGAAGCCATGAAGGAAATGGGCCTGGACATCAAGGGCGCCACCGCCTCCATCCAGGGCGCCGGCAACGTGGCCCAGTACAGCCTCGACCTCTTCAACCAGTACGGCGGCAAGGTCGTCGCCATCTCCTGCTGGGACAACACGGACAAGAAGCCCTACACCTACCGCTGCCTGGACGGCATCAAGTTCGACCAGCTCATGGGCTCCATCGACAAGTTCGGCACCATCGACCCCGCCAAGGCCAAGGCCATGGGCTGGGAGCAGCTGGACGCCGACGCCTGGATCGAGCAGGAAGTGGACGTGCTGATCCCCGCCGCCCAGGAGAACATGATCACGGCCGAGAACGTGAACCGCATCAAGCCCAGCGTGAAGATCATCGCCGAGGGCGCCAACGGCCCCACGACCCCCGAAGCCGACGCCGTCATCCACAGCCGCGGCATCTTCATGATCCCCGACTTCCTCTGCAACGCCGGCGGCGTGACCTGCTCCTACTTCGAGCAGGTGCAGTGCAACATGAACTACTTCTGGGAGAAGGAAGAAGTCCTCACCAAGCTCGACCAGAAGATGACCAACGCCTTCAAGGCCGTCTCCGCCCTCAGCCGGGAGAAGAAGGTCTACATGCGCGATGCCGCCTACATGATCTCCATCAAGCGCGTCGCCGAAGCCGCCCACCTGCGCGGCTGGGTCTAGGCTCCGCAGGCTCTCCCCTGAACTGAAGAACGGCCCGCCTTGGCGGGCCGTTCTTCAGTTCAGCCCGGTGAATCTCCGGCTACTTCTTGCCGCCGGAGCCGTGGCAGGACTGGCAGGACATGGTGCTCGGCTTGGGGGTCGGGGGGATGTTGTTCCGGTTGCCGCCGTTGACGTAGCTGGTGACCATGTGCCCGCCGATGCCCACCGTGGCTCCCACCAGCCCGCCCACGAGCATCCCGCCGGGGCCTCCCGGAGCCCCGGCCACCACGCCGCCCATGGCCCCCACGACGGCGGACCCGGTGAGCTTCTGCCCTTCGGTGGGCATGAAGTTCTTCTTCGGGGCAGCGCTTCCGCCGACGATCAGGGACAGGTCCGTTTCGGGGAAGGTACGCAGATTTCCGTTCAACTTGCTCATTTGCTTCTCCTTTGATGGATTCAACGCATTACTTGATCAGGGTTCCGAACCAGGAGATGTCGGCGCCGCAGGAAGGGCAGGTCCGCCTGCTGAGCAGCCAACTCCGGAAGGAGGAGGGACGGCTGTAGGCAGGCATTCTCCTGCCGCACCTGGGGCAGGGCGGATGCTTCCGCAGGAGCTCCAGGAGCACCATGAAGATGCAGGTGCCGAAAAAGCACGTGATGAGGTGGTCCATCCGATACGGTTCCCGCTTGTTCCGACGTTCAAGGTCCTGCAACGTTGCAATGGCCATCGATCCGCTGCAGGAAGCAATCTGCACCGGATGCCGCCAAGGTTCCGCGCCGGTCCCGGGCCCCGGGGAAGCCTGCCCGCTTCCTGGCCCCCAACACGACGGCCGTGGTCATAATGGTAGGACCACCCACCCACCGGACGCCCCCCATGATCGACACCACCTTCGGCCAGTCCCGCGAACTGCAGACCATCTTCACGATCGCCGGGCTGTTGGCGCGGGAGGACCTCTCCCTCACCCAGATCCTCCAGGTGGTGGCCGAGGCCCTCCCCAAGGGGTTCAAGTACGAGGAGGTGTGCCAGGCCCGCATCCACTTCTGGGGGGAATGCTTCGAGACCAAGGGCTTCCAGCCGGGTCCCTGGACCCTGCGCTCCCCCATCGTCGTCAAGGGCGAAACCCTGGGCGAGGTGGAGGTGGTGTACCTGGAGAACCGCTCCTCCCGGGCCCCGGGCAGCCCCTTCCACCTGGACCAGAAGAAACTGGTGGACCTCACGGCCCAGAAGCTGGGGCAGCTGGCCGAGGTGCGCATCGCCCAGCACGAGGAGGCCAAGGCCCCCTCCCCCGCCATGCCCCTGCCCGCGGCCAAGCCCGAGTGGCGCTACATCCTGGATCTCCTCACGGAGATCGACCCGGCCCTGCACCTCCGCGTCATCCGCCGGCTCATGAACCACGCCACCAAGGTGGGCGTCCCGGGCGTCCAGAAGATGATCGCCCAGTTCGACCCGGCCATCTACGCCCAGGGGGACGAGGCCTCCCACGGCTCCAACGCCCCCCTGCCCAAGCGGGACATGGGCCTGGTGGGCAAGACCTTCAAGGAGATCGAGGAGATCGCCTCCATCGTCTTCGAGGACGCCGACCTCCTCGCCCTGTTCAAGCAGTGGCTCCGCCAGGACAAGCTGGGCTTCCTGGCCATCGCAACCGAGAAGCGCGACATCCCCCTGGTGGAGATCAAGGAGATCGTTGACCGGTTCTGCCGCGAGACCCGGGAGGACCTGCCCGCCCTCGCCGTGCCCGACGACACCAACGTGCGGGTGGCCCTCATCCGCCGCTTCCTCACGGAGAGCCTCAAGTTCATCGGCATCGCCAAGGCCCACCTCTCCGTCTACGATTTCGGCCAGATCCTCACCCACGTGCTGGGGCCCGCCCAGGGCAACGGCAAGCTGGGCGGCAAGGCCGCGGGCCTGATCCTCGCCGCCCGCATCCTCAAGCGCAAGGGCGCCGGCAACCCGCTGATCGAGTCCATCCGCACGCCCAAGACCTGGTACATCACCTCGGACGGCATCTACAACTTCCTGCGCCACAACAGCCTCGAGGACCTGTGGAGCCTGAAGTTCAGCCCCATCGAGGAGGTGCGCCAGACCTTCCCCTACCTTGAGCAGGTCTTCAAGAACTCCTTCTTCTCGCCCGAGATGTTCCAGCAGATCCAGTTCGCCCTGGACGACCTGGGGGAGGGCCCGATCATCGTGCGCAGCTCCTCCCTGCTGGAGGACAGCGAGGGGATGGCCTTCTCCGGCAAGTACCGCAGCCTCTTCCTCGCCAACGTGGGCAGCCGCGAGGAGCGCCTGGAGGCCCTGGTCGACGCCGTCAGCGAGGTCTACGCCTCGGTGTTCGGCCCGGACCCCATCCAGTACCGCGCCGAGCGCGGCCTCCTGGACTTCGTGGAGGAGATGGGCATCATCATCCAGAAGGTGGTGGGCCGGCGCGTCGGGAAGTTCTTCATGCCCGCCTTCGCCGGCGTGGCCTTCAGCCACAACGAGTTCCGCTGGTCGCCCCGCCTGCGCCGGGAGGACGGCATCGTCCGCATGGTCATGGGCCTGGGCACCCGGGCCGTGGATCGCCTGGGCAGCGACTTCCCCTTCATGATGAGCCCGGGCCAGCCCAACCTCCGCGTGAACGTCACGCCGGACCAGGTGGCCCACTACGCCCAGACGTCCATGGACGTGATCAACCTGGAGACGGGCCGCTTCGAGACCCTCGCCGTGGCCGATCTCCTGAAGGAGGCCGGCGACGACTACCCCATGCTGGAGCAGGTGGTCTCCGTCCTGGAGGACGGCTTCCTCAAGAAGCCCATGCGCGGCATGGTGAACGCGAGCAAGGACGATCTCCTCGTCACCTTCGCGGGCCTGGTGGAGCGCACGGACTTCGTGGCCCAGATGCGCACGGTGCTCGCCATCCTCCAGGACGCCCTGGGCACCTCGGTGGACCTGGAGTTCGCCCACGACGGGGCCAACCTCTACCTCCTGCAGTGCCGCCCCCAGAGCCGCATGGACGAGGAGGGGCGCATCCACATGCCGGCCAAGGTGCCCTTCGAGGACAAGCTCTTCTCGGCGAACAAGTACATCACCAACGGCTTCGTGGAGGGCATCCGCTACATCGTCTACGTGGACCCCGAGGAGTACCGGAAGATCCCCGACCTCGCCGACCTCCTCGCCATCGCCGACTGCGTGAACCGGCTCAACGGCATCCTGCCGCGGCGCAAGTTCATCCTCATGGGCCCCGGCCGCTGGGGCAGCCGCGGCGACGTGACCCTGGGCGTGGGCATCACCTACTCGGGCATCAACAACACCCAGCTGCTCGTGGAGATCGCCCGCAAGAAGGGCAACTACGTCCCCGACCTCTCCTTCGGCACCCACTTCTTCCAGGACCTGGTGGAGGCCCGGATCCACTACCTCGCCCTCTACCCCGACGAGGAGGGGAACCTCTTCAACGAGGAGTTCCTCCGCAACAGCCCCAGCGTCCTCACCCAGCTCATTCCCGAACACATCCGCCTGGAGAAGGTCCGGCCCGGCTACGAACTGGACGTGGTCATGGACGGGGAGAAGGACCGGGCCCTGGGCTTCCTCCGGGCCGCCCACCCCGAGCATTGATGCTCCCGTGGGGGGACCGCCCGCTCGCGGTGCTCGCTCTGTCCTGAAAATAGGTGTATCTGCTGGCAAGTAACCTAGCCATGAAGCCGGTACGAAAGGTTCGAGCGTGACCTTGTAGCCGAGTCGTTCGAGGTCCGCGACCCGCTTGTTCTTGATCCTGGCCTGGACGTTCTTGGACATGGGCTTGGGGATCGGCTCCTTGCATTCGGTTCCGGTCGCCAGGTTTCTGCAGATGATCAGGGCCAGCTTGTGGGCGATGGCCATTCGGGCTTTCTTTTCCTCGGAATCCTGTTCGACGCAGTGCGTCTCACTCTCGGCGCCTCGGCGATGGGCTTTTCGATGGGTGTTTCGGCGCGGGTCATTCTTGCGCCGGCAGCCGATAGAAAAACCATCGCCGAGGCGCCGAGAAGGCCGAGGATTCCGAGGAAAAAATTCATGCCTGAGCACCCCGTCATGGTTGAGCGCACTTCAGCCCCGAAGGGGGAACTCGTGGGCCGGCATTGGGGCGAAGACTGGGGCGACAACTATCCCCATCGTGATATCACTGAAGCCATCATTCTCGCTGCCATCAGGGTGCAAAAGGTGCTGGGGCCCGGACTCCTGGGAAATGCCTACAAGGCTTGCCTCGCCCATGAACCCAGGCTGGTCGGGCACGAGGCCCTCCGGGAGGTTCACCTCGATATCACCTACAAGGGCTTGTGCGTCGAGAATGCATACATCGTGGATCTGGTGGTGGACCACAAGGTGGTCGTCGAAGCAAAGGCCATCGCGAAGTTTTCGGATGCGGACTTCGCTCATTTGAACAGCTGCCTCCACTTCGCCCATTTTGAAGTGGGCCTGCTGATCAATTTCCATAACTGGCCCCTCAAGGACGGGGGCATCAAGCGACTTGTCAACACCAGGCCCTGATCTGGATCTGGGCCGAAGGGGGCGAGGCAAAGTGTTATCTGTTCTTCTGGCGGCCTACACGTGGGTCTTGGCCCGCACCTGATCATAAGGCGCCCCGGAAAACCGAGGCGCCAACCTATTTTCAGCCCTCGGGGAGCCCCCCCACGCCCCCACGCCCCTGCCGGGCGGAGCCCGGCCGGAGCGTCCACCCATCCAGGCACGCGGGGAAGGACCGCCCGCTCGCAGGGCCGCGAGCGTTCGCCTGTCACAATTATTGACCATCGACTGAAAAAAACATGCTATCTTCCTGAGGTTTTGCGCCGACCCGGCCGTCGGTCATCTGGGGGATCCGCCTTGATCTACCGCGCTCACCTGCTGAGCCCCGCTTCGCCTGCGCGCCTGGACGAGATCCAGGACGGGGGCCTCATGGTGGACGCCGCCGGACGGATCCTCGCCGCCGCCCCCTTCCAGGCCCTCCACGCCGCCCACCCCCAGGAGCCGGTCCAGGACCTGCGGCCGGCCTGGATCCTGCCGGGCCTGGTGGACCTCCACGCCCACCTGCCCCAGTACCCAGCCGTGGCCATGGACGGGCTCGAACTGCTGCCCTGGCTGGAGACCCACGTCTTCCCCCTGGAGGCCTCCTTCAGGAATCCCGACGCGGCGGAGGCCGCCGCCCGCATCTTCTTCGCCCACCAGCTGGGGTGGGGCACCACCACCTCCGTGGCCTACCTCACCGTGCACCAGGAGGCCGCGGACCGGGCCTTCCGGGTGGCCGAGGCGATCGGCATCCGGGCCGTCCTCGGCAAGGTCATGATGGACCGCCACTGCCCCGACGCCCTGCGGGAGGACACCCAGGCCTCCCTCGCCGCCAGCGCCGAGCTCTGCGAGACCTGGCACGGCCGCGACGGCGGGCGCCTGGGCTACGCCTTCACCCCCCGCTTCGCCCCCACCTGCTCCATGGAGCTGATGGAAGGCCTGGCCCGGGAGGCGGAGCGCCAGGGCGCGTGGATCCAGACCCACCTGAGCGAGAACCTGGACGAGATCGCCCGGGTGAAGGAACTCTTCCCCGAGGCCCGCGACTACACGGACGTGTACGCCCGGGCCGGCATGCTGGGCCCCCGCACCCTCATGGGCCACTGCATCCATCTCTCCGCCTCCGAGCGCGAGGTCCTGCGCGCTTCCGGCACCACCCTCGTGCACTGCCCCCGCTCCAACGCCTTCATCAAGAGCGGCATCATGCCCCTGCGCCGCTGGCTCTCCGAGGGCCACTCCGTGGGCCTGGCCACGGACGTGGGCGGCGGCCCCAGCCTGGACCTGTGGGGCGAGATGGCCGCCGCGTGCAACCAGTCCAAGCTCCGCTGGGCCGAACGCCGCACCCAGGCCAGGGGCCTGGAAGCCGTGGAGGGCCTGGACGCAGGAACCCGGGCCCGGGTGGCCGAGGCCCTGGACCTGGCGCCCTTCGAGCCCGTCGGACCCGCCGAGGCCTTCCATCTGGCCACCCTGGGCGGCGCCAGGGCCCTGGGCCTGGACAAGGTCATCGGCAGCCTGGAGCCGGGCAAGGACGCCGACTTCGTGGTGATGGACCCCCAGGCCGCCGATCCCCAGGAGGGGCGCCCGGACCTGCGCGCCGAGGAAGTCCTTTCCCGCTTCATCTACCGCCCCCGCCACGCCATGGTGAAGGCCACCTTCGTGCGGGGGAGGCTCGTGCACGGGAGCCTCTGAACAGGGGCCTCCGGAACCTCCCCAGCCTGGTGCCGGCTCAGGGCAGCGGCTTCTTTTCGTACAACGGCGCCACCTGGCTTCCATCCCAGCCAAAGGTCAGGAACCGGAGATGGCTGCACCGCCGGACGGCTTTCGGGTCGAAGACCGCCACGCAGGAGCTGTGCGAGGCGTCCCGCACCGAAGGATAGAGAATCCCCCGGGACCCTTGGCGGACGAGAGCCTCCGCCAGGGCCTGGGAGGCCTCGTATGAACCCGGGTCCAGGACCCCGGAATGGGCCGGTGCCCCGCGCCCGGTGAGGTCATGGAAGCGGCCTTCGATATCCACGGCCAGAACCCGCATATCGAAGGCGTGGGGATCCAGGCGGTCCTCCCGGCATCGGATGGCCGCGTGATGCACCGCCTCGGCGAGGGCGCCCCCGAGTTCCCTGGCGGCGTTGAAGGCCCCCCGCAAGGAAGTGGAGAACCTCCCCGGCCGAGGATTGTCGAAGGGCCAGCGGATCCACGCGGCCTCATCGGATTCCGCCCCCGGACGCGGCCGGGTCAAGGCCTCCAATCCATCGAGCCGCTCCCACAGGGTGGTTTCCACCCCTTGCCACGGGCTCACCGGAGGAAACCGGGCCGACACGATCCGGTAGGCCGGATTCCAGACGACGGCACGCTGGCCCGGCAATCTCACCACACGCCCATCCGGGCATCCAGCATCCGCCGCACATCCGCCAGGTCCAGCATCCGGCCCTGAAGCAGTTTTTCCAGGGGCGCCTTGCCGCCGAACAGGACGTGGTCGTTCGGCTTCCTCATCCAGGCCAAGGCCTGGGGTTCGTCCGGAATGAGGTTGTGCAGCGCCTTCCAGATGCCCAGCAGGTAGCTGATCCGCTCCAGGGTGTCCCCAGAGAGGGCGACCGGGGACTTCTTCCACGCGAAGAAGGCGGACCGCGACGGTTCCCCGAGGAGGATCAACTGCTCGGCGGTGGTGAGGCCCCAGGCCGCAGCCATCATCTGGAACCCCCGGATCGCCGCCTCGCTCCATTCCGCCGGGGTGGGGATACCGGAGGATGGAGGGTGGACCGTCGGAGCGGGCATGGAAGCCTCCTGGGCAGAAGGTAGTCCAAAGACAGACTCATGCAATGAATCAGTCCATAAATCAACCCAGCCCGGGGCCCTCAAGGCCCATCAAAGCGCGTATCCCCGCGCTACCCTGTCCCATGCCCCGCCCCGCCCCGGATCCCGGCGAACGCCTGCCCCTCTCCTTCTACATCCGATCGGTCACGGCCGTGGCCCGGGACCTGCTCGGCCGGCACCTGCGCCTGGGGGACGTGGTCCTGCGCATCACGGAAACCGAGGCCTACGGGGGGCCCAAGGACACCGCCAGCCACGCCCGCTCCGGCCCCACCCCCCGCAACCGGGTCATGTGGGAGGAGGGGGGGAGGATCTACGTGTACTTCTGCTACGGCATGCACAACATGCTCAACGTCATCAGCGGCCCCGAAGACCGGGCGGAGGGCATCCTCATCCGCAGCTGCGAACCCGTGGAGGGTCTGGAGGCCATCCGGGCCCGCCGGGGTGGCCTGGAAGGGCCGGTGCTCCTGACGGGCCCCGGCAAGGTGGCCCAGGCCCTGGCCCTCGATGTCTCCTGGACCCGGCACCGGCTGTACGAACCCGGGGGCCTGGAACTCCTGGCGGGCACCCCCCCCGGCCGGGTCCTCACCGGCCCCCGGGTGGGGGTGGACTTCGCCTCCGCCGCGGACCGGGACCGGCCCTGGCGCTTCGCCGTGGCGGATACGCCCTGGGTGAGCCACCGCGCGCGCCTCGGTTGACCGGTCCCGGACGGGCGTCCGCCGGAAAAGGCGACCGAACCACCGATCGGTGATGACGGGCGGCCGCGCCCGGTGTTTACTTGATAAATAGATCTTTCTCGGGGGCGACATGTCCGGCGACAGCCCGAAGCAGGTGTTCAAGAAACGCTTCCCCTGGGGCTGGGTGCTCCTGGGAATCCTGGCGGGGGCGGTGGTCCTGGGCATCGCGGCCGCCCGCAACGCGCCCCTGAAGCTGGCGGTGGCCCGGCCCACGGTCTTCGAGGCCGGCGAGCGCAATCCGGTGCTGACGGCCAGCGGCTATCTGGTGGCCCGCCACCGGGCCACCCTTTCCGCCAAGGTGCCGGGCCGCCTGGCTTGGCTGGGGGTGGAGGAGGGCAGCCGGGTCACCAAGGGGCAAGTGATCGCCCGCCTGGAAGCCCCGGATCTGGAGGCCGCCCGGGCCCAGGTGGCGGCCAGCCTCGCCCAGGCGGAGCTGGACCGGGACCGGGGCGAGACCCTCTTCAAGGAGGGCGTGCTCGACCGGGCCTCCCTGGACCGCCTCCGCACCGCCGTCGCCACCCTCAAGGCCCAGGTGGCCTACCAGGACGCCCTGCTGGAGAACATGGTCCTGCGCGCCCCCTTCACGGGCACCGTGACCCAGAAGCTCTCGGAGGTGGGCGAGACCGTCAGCCCCGGCTCCGCGGGCGGCGCCAACGCCATCAACGCCATCGCCACCCTGGCCGACTTCGACAGCCTGGAGCTGGAGGTCGAGGTGAACGAGACGGGCCTCCCCCGGCTGCGGCGCGGCATGCCCGCCGAGGTTCGCGTGGACGCCTTCGACGCCGAGCCCGGCGCCAAGCCGCTGCGGGGCACCCTCCGGGAGATCTACCCCGCCTCCAACCGCCAGAAGGCCACGGTGCTGGTGCGGGTCGCCCTCCAGGACCGGCACCCCATGCTCGTGCCTGACATGGGCGCCAAGATCACCTTCATGGGGGACCCCTTCCCCGAGCGCACCGTCTTCGTGGGCCGGGAGCAGGTGGTGAACCGCGCCGACGGGGCCTTCGTGTGGACCCTGGAGAAGGGCGCCGCCGTCCTGCGCCGGGTCGAGCTGGGCCCCGAGAACCCCGTGGGGTTCCAGGTGAAGGGGGTCCCCCCCGGCCTGCCCCTCCTGGTGGTGCCCCAGGAGGTGAAGCTGGAGCCCGGCAAGCGCGTCGTGCCCAAGGGGCGCTGACGTGGCGGCGCCCGAGGTCACCGTCCGCTTGAAGGGCCTGGCCAAGAGCTACTGGCGCGGGTCCCTGGAGATCCCCGTGCTCACGGGCATCGACCTGGAGATCCCCAAGGGCGGGTACTACGCGCTGATGGGCCCCAGCGGCTCCGGGAAGACCACCCTCCTCAACCTCATCGCCGGCATCGACCGCCCCACGGGCGGCGAGCTGGAGGTGTGCGGCCACGCCCTCAACGCCCTGGACGACGACGAGCTC
Organism: Holophaga sp.; assembly: GCA_035298525.1. Taxonomy (GTDB): domain Bacteria; phylum Acidobacteriota; class Holophagae; order Holophagales; family Holophagaceae; genus Mesoterricola. The sequence goes on along the minus strand of DATGXY010000161.1, from coordinate 14,784 downwards.
GCCGGGTGGCGCAGCCGCAACGTGGGCTTCATCTTCCAGAACTACAACCTGATCCCCGTGCTGGACGCCTTCGAGAACGTGGAACTGCCCCTGCTCCTCTCGGACATGTCCAGGGGCGAGCGCCGGGACCGGGTGGAGCGGGCCCTGCGCCTGGTGAACCTCACGGACCGCATGCGCAACTACCCCCGGCAGCTCTCCGGGGGCCAGGAGCAGCGGGTGGCCATCGCCCGCGCCATCGTCCACGACCCGGAGCTGCTCGTCGCCGACGAGCCCACCGGGGCCCTGGACGCCCGGAACGCCGAGGAGGCCCTGGTGCTCCTGGAGCACCTGAACCAGGAACTGGGCAAGACCATCGTCCTGGTCACCCACGATCCCAAGGCCGCCCAGCACGCGCGCTTCCAGATCCACCTGGAGAAGGGCGTGCTGGACCGCACCATCGAGGTGCATGACCGCCCCGGCCTGCCGCGCATCCCCGGGGGCGGCGCGTGAAGTTCCTGTCCCTGGTGCTGCGCTCCCTCTTCCGCTCCAAGCGGAGGACGGTGCTCACCGTGCTGAGCCTGGCCGTGTCGGTCTTCCTCATCGCCCTCCTGCAGAGCCTGCTGGGCACCATGGACAGCCTCACCGTATCAGGCGGCAGCGGCACGCGCCTCGTCGTCCAGGACAAGGCCTCCTTCACCAACGTGATCCCCCAGTCCTACGCCAACTTCCTGCGGAGCCAGCCCGAGATCGAGAACTTCACCGCCTTCCAGTGGTTCGGCGGGGAGTACCAGGATCCCAGGAACTTCTTCGCCAACTTCGCCGTGGAGCCCGAGACCTACCTGGACGTGTACCGGGAGGAGTGCAACCTGCCCTCCATCCCCCCCGGCCAGGTGCGCGACTTCAAGCGCGACGGCAACGCCTGCATCGTGGGCCAGGAGCTCGCCGACCGCTTCGGCTGGAAGCTGGGGGACGTGGTGCCCCTGCGCAGTTCCATCTTCAACATCACCCTGCGCCTCAACGTCCGCATCATCTTCAAGGGCAAGCGCAAGTCGGACGAGATGTACCTGGCCTTCAACATCCGCCAGCTCCAGGAGGCCGTGCCCTGGATGAAGGGCCGGGTGGGCGCCTTCACCGTGAGGGCCCGCAACGCGGCCGACATCCCCCGCCTCTGCGACCGCATCGACCGCAACTTCGCCAATTCCGCCCAGGAGACCCTCTCCATCACGGAGAACGCCTTCAACCTGAACATGATGAAGATGCTGGGCGACTATTCGACCATGGTCCACTCCATCACCGGCGCGGTGCTCATGGCCATCCTCATCGTCACGGCCAACACCATGGCCATGGCCATCCGGGAGCGCACCACCCAGATCTCCACCATGCGGGCCCTGGGCTTCCGGTCCAGCCAGATCCTCAGCCTGCTCATGGCCGAGGGGCTCCTCCTCTCCCTCATGGGCAGCGGCCTGGGCATCGTCATGGCCATCCTCGCGGCGGACGTGGCGGCCAAGGTGGGCGGGTCCATCCTGCCCTGGATGGCCGACTTCATCATCACCGGGGAGACCCTCCTCCTCTGCGTGCTCATCACCCTGGCCCTGGGCCTCCTGTCCACCTTCGCCCCCGCCTACCGCGCCAGCCGCAGGCCCATCACCGACGGACTGAGGGCCCTGTGACCGTCTTCCTCCTCCCCCTCGCCCCCTACCTGCTGTGGCTGGTGTACGCGGCCCTTTTCCATCCCGTGCCCCTGGCCTACAACTGGCGGTCCATCTGGGTGCGCAAGGCCGGAACCCTCTCCACCGTCGGGGCCATCGCCATCGTGGTGATGATCTTCGTGGTCGTCCTCTCCATGGCCCAGGGCGTCTCCCGCGCCTACGTGAAGAGCGGGCGGGACGACCAGGTCATCGTGCTGCGCCAGAACGCCCGGGTGGAGATGATGAGCTCCGTCACCCTCGCCCAGGCCCGGCTCATCTCCACCCACCCCCTCGTGGCCCGGGACGCCTACGGCCCCCTCTTCACCGAGGACATCATCGTCAGCAAGCAGCTGCCCCTGGCCGACGGGACAGGCTCCCTCACCGTGACGGTGCGGGGCACCACCCTGGCCGGGGCCCGCATGCGCAGCCAGGTGAGCCTGACCGCGGGCCGCTGGTTCCGCCCCGGCCTCTCCGAGGCCGTGGTGCCCCAGAGCATGCAGCGCCGCTACCGGGGCGTGGAGCTGGGGGGCACCATCACCATGGGCGGCCGGACCTGGGCCGTGGTGGGGGTCTTCGACGGGAGCGGATCGGTGTACGACTCGGAGATCTGGACGGAGGTGGCGGACCTGAGGCAGGCCTACAAGCGCTACGGCATGGACTCCTCCGTGGCGGTGCGCCTGCGCAGCCCCGAGGACGTGCCGGCCTTCGTCCGGGACATGGAGAAGGACGTGCGCCTGAAGCTGGAGGCCAAGCCCGAACCCACCTACTTCGCCGAGCTGGGGGACGCGGGCAAGCCCATGCAGGTGCTGGGGCAGATCATCACCGCCATCCTCACCGTGGGGGCCGTCTTCGCGGCCATGAACACCATGTATGCCGCCGTGGCCGGGCGCACCTCCGAGATCGGCACCTTGCGGGCCATCGGCTTCCGCCGCCGGGAGATCCTGGCCAGCTTCCAGTGGGAGGCCATCCTGCTCACCACCCTGGGGGGGATCCTGGGGGCGGCCCTCTCCCTCCTTTTCAACGGCATCAAGTCCGGGGGCGTCAACATGAAGACCTGGTCGGACGTGGGCTACGCCTTCGCCGTCACCCCGGGGCTCATGGCCGAGGGGGTGGTCTTCAGCATCCTCATGGGCATCGCGGGCGGCTTCTTGCCCGCTTGGCGTGCGAGCCGGATTCCCGTGACGGAGGCCATGAGGGGTTGAATCATTTATAAATCCCTCCTAGACTGGATTCCCCCGCCCGCGTTGACCCCATCACAAGGCGAGGTAAACTGGAGACTAACCGGGAGGCCACCATGGACCGTGAACTGCTGAAGGGGAGCACGCCGCTCCTTCTGTTGTCCCTGCTCACGGACGGTCCCATGTACGGGTACCAGATCATCGAGACGGTGCGCCAGCGCACCGACGGCACCTACACCCTGAAGGAAGGGGCCCTGTACCCCGCCCTCCACAAGCTCGAGGCCGCCGAGTTCATCACCTCGTACTGGCAGACCCAGCCCAACGGCAGGGACCGCCGCTACTACGCCATCCTCCCCGCCGGAGCCGCCTTCCTCGCCGCCAAGAAGGCGGAATGGGGCCGCTTCGTGGCGATGGTGGACGGGTTCGTGGGCCCCAGGCCGTGAACCAGGCCCTCGGCGCCTACCTCTCCGAGGTGGAGAGCGCCCTGAGGGGGCTGTCCTCCGGACGGCGCCGGCTCATCGTCCGCGAACTGGAAGCCCACCTCCGCGACGAGGCCGAGGCCCGGGACGTCCAGTCCGAGGCCCAGATGGCCTCCCTCCTGGCCGAGAAGGAGATGCCCCGGGAGCTGGCCTCCCAGCTGTCCGAGGGGGAGGACACGGACGCCACCCACCGCAGCGAGGCCTCCCTGCTCTCGGGCTCCCTCCTGGGCCTGGCCACGGGCGGCTACCTCTTCCTCCAGGGCGGCTGGCCCTGGCACCTGAGCCTGGCCTTCGGCCTTGCCCACGGCCTGGCCGTGGGCACCGGCATCCTCCTGGTGCGGCGGCGCTGGCAGACCCTGGCCCCCTGGGTCCGGGTCATCACGTCGGCCATCTTCGGCACCCTCATGGCCATCCCCCTGGGCTTCACCAGCCTGCGGGGCTTCAACGTGAGCCGCCTCCTGTACGGCGCCTTCACGGGCTACATGCTGGAGCGCCACTCCGAGAACCGCCCCGCCTGGGTGGCCATCCTGGAGACCCTGGCCTTCACCGCGGTGGACGCCTTCTGCTGGACCTTCGTCTTCCACCACCGCCGGCCGTATGCCTGGCTGCTTGAACTCAGCTTCAACTTCACCCTGGCCCTGGGCGTCCTCGTGGCCATCCATCTCAAGCGGCTCATCGCCGGGCGTTGGCTCCTCGCCCCCCAGTGATTTCCCGTTGAGATCCAAGGCATCCTTGGATAGACTAATCCCCTTGTGCGTGAACAAGCCGCGTGCCGCGCTGGCATCCGGTCGGTTCCAGGAGGCTTCGATGAAGGACAAGATCCACCCCCAGCTGCATGAAGTGACCGTCCACTGCGCCTGCGGCAGCGAGTTCAAGACCCGCTCCACCAAGAAGGAGCTCCGCGTGGAAGTGTGCGCGGCCTGCCACCCCTTCTTCACCGGCAAGCAGAAGGTGATGGACACCGCCGGCCGCGTGGAGAAGTTCAACCGCAAGTACGCCAAGAAGGAAGCCGCCCCCGCCGCGGAAGCCGCTCCCGAAGCCACCGAAGCCAACCAGTAGCGACGCCATTCCCAGGAACGGGCCGGTCACCGGCCCGTTCTTTTTTTGTGCGCCGAACCGCCCCGGAGGCCCCATGCTCGACCAGCTTGAATCCCTCGACGCCAAGTTCCAGGAGATCGAGGCCCAGCTCCAGGATCCCGCCGTCGTCAGCGATCCCAAGCGCCTGCGGGAGCTGACCAAGCACCGGTCCGAGCTGGAGCCGGTGGTGGCCGCCTGGCACGCCCAGCGCACCCGCCTCCACCAGCTGGAGGAGGCCGAGGCCGTGCTGGCCGACAAGGACATGGACGCGGAACTGCGGGAGCTGGCCGCCCTGGAGATCCCGGAACTGAAGGAAGCCATCCAGGCGGGCGAGCGTGAGCTCCGGGCCCTCCTGGTGCCCAAGGACCCCCGGGACGCCCGCAATGTCATCCTGGAGGTGCGGGCCGGCACGGGCGGCGAGGAGGCGGCCCTCTTCGCCTCCGAGGTCTTCCGGATGTACGTGCGGTTCGCCGAGCGCCGGGGCTTCCGGGTTTCCGTCCTGAGCGAGAGCGAGGCCGAGCAGGGAGGCCTCCGGGAAGTGGTGGCCGAAATCGAGGGCGACGGGGCCTACAGCCTCTTCCGCTTCGAATCCGGCGTCCACCGGGTCCAGCGGGTGCCCAAGACCGAGACCCAGGGCCGCATCCACACCTCCGCCTGCACCGTGGCCGTCATGCCCGAGGCCGAGGAGGTGGACATCCAGATCAACGAGAAGGACCTGCGCATCGATACCTTCTGCTCCGGCGGCAAGGGCGGGCAGAGCGTCAACACGACCTATTCCGCCGTGCGCCTCACCCACCTGCCCACCAACACGGTGGTGAGCTGCCAGGACGAGCGCAGCCAGCTCAAGAACATGGCCAAGGCCATGACGGTCCTCCGCAGCCGCCTCCTGGAGAAGGCCCAGGCCGAGAAGGACGCCGCCGAGGCCAGCCTCCGGAAGACCCAGGTGGGCTCCGGGGACCGCTCCGAGAAGATCCGCACCTACAACTTCCCCCAGGGCCGGGTCACGGATCACCGGGTGAACGTCACCATCCACCAGATCGATTCCTTCATGCAGGGCCAGATCGAACCCATCCTGGAGCCCCTGCGGGCCGCCTTCGAGGCGGAGCGCCTCCAGCAGATGGAGGCCTGAGCCGCCCTTTGCCAAGGGCGGGTGAATCCGGTCAGAATGCTGGCATCCCCCGGACACGCCATGGCCCCCAAGTCCCAGCTCCCCCTCGCCCCCCTCCTGCAGGAGTGCCGGAAGGTGATCGTGGGCCAGCCCAAGGTGCTGGAGCGGCTGATGGCGGCCCTCCTCGTGCCGGGGCACGTGCTCCTGGAGGGCCTGCCCGGCCTGGCCAAGACCCGCACGATCCGGACCCTGGCGGCCGCGAGCCGCATGGCCTTCCGCCGCATCCAGTTCACCCCCGACCTGCTGCCCTCGGACGTGGTGGGGACCCTGGTCTTCGACCCGCGCAACCTCACCTTCTCCCCCCGCATCGGCCCCATCTTCGCCAACCTCCTCCTGGCCGACGAGATCAACCGGGCCCCGAGCAAGGTCCAGTCCGCCCTCCTGGAGGCCATGGAGGAGCGCCAGGTGACCCTGGGCGAGGACGCCTTCACCCTCCCGGACCCCTTCCTCGTGCTGGCCACCCAGAACCCCCTGGAGCAGGAGGGCACCTTCCCCCTCCCCGAGGCCCAGATGGACCGGTTCCTCTTCAAGCTGAAGGTGGACTACCCTTCGGCGGAGGAGGAGGCCGAGGTCCTGCGCCGCGCCGACGGCCGCGAGGAACCCGTCTTCCCCGTGGTGGACGCCCAGGGGCTCCTGGACGCTCGTCGGGAGGCCCAGCAGGTGAAGCTGGACGAGGCCATCCGCGCCTACATCGTCCGCCTCGTCCAGGCCACCCGGCCCGGCCAGGGCAAGGCCTGGAAGGGGCGGGAGCTCCTCCGGTGCGGCGCCTCCCCCCGGGCGGCCCTGGCCTTCCAAGCGGCCAGCAAGGCGACCGCCTACCTGGCCGGCCGGGACCATGTGCTGCCCGACGACGTGGCGGGCCTGGCCCCCGATATTCTCCGGCACCGCCTCCTTATATCATATGAGAGTGAAGCGGACGGCGTGACCCCGGACGACGTGATCAAGGCCCTGCTGGCGGCCGTTCCCAGGCCCTGAATCGGCTCTCAGCGGGCGAACGAATCGGGCCCCGGGTAATTTTCTAGATGCGGGGAACCTTCCGGGGTGTGCTAGCATAATGCACCCTCATGAACCATCGAGCCTTGTCAATTCACCTAAGCGATACCGGAGTTAACTGACTCAGGTTCACTTTAACTTTGCGGATCCAATACTTGAGGGAATCCGCACCACAACCAACCAGGAGGATGCACATGCATCGTAACCTCACTTCCTTCGGGCGAATCGCCGCGATGCTCGTCGTGGGTTCCGTCGCCCTCGTCGCCCAGGGCACCCAGACCGGCAGCATCAGCGGCCAGGTCGTGGACGCCAGCGGCGCCCCCGTCCCCGGTGTCACGATCACCCTGGCTTCCCCCAGCCTGCAGGGTGTCCGCACCATCGCCAGCGACGAGAAGGGCCGCTTCATCACGCGCCTCCTCCCCCCGGGCGCCTACACCATCACCCTGGCCAAGAACGGTTTCCAGACCATCAAGGCCTCCGAGCGCATCGCGATCGACACCACCTTCCAGCCCAAGTTCACCATGCAGAAGACGACGGGCGTCGTGGTTGAAGTGATCGCCACCGCCACCGAAGTCGACAAGACCGACGTCAAGACCGCCACCAACTACTCCCTGGACAGCGTCGACCAGCTGCCCAACGCCCGCACCGTTGAAGGCGTCGCCCTCCTGACCCCCGGCGTCACCGCCGGCGTCGGCGGCCGCGTCCAGATCCGCGGCGCCATGACCTCCGGCAACCTGTACCTGCTGGACGGCCAGAACATCACCGACAACGCCTACAACAACCGCGGCGTCCGCCTCATCGACGACTCCATCGAAGAGGTCCAGGTCATCACGGGCGCCATGTCCGCCGAGTACGGCGACGTGGACGGCGGCGTCATCAACGCCATCACCCGCTCCGGCTCCAACGAGTTCGCCGGCCAGCTGCGCTGGGAACTGTCCAACTCGGCCTGGAACGCCTACCAGCCGATGCAGACCCGCAACGTCAGCAACGTGATGAACGAAGAGAAGACCCTCTCCCTGAGCGGCTTCATCATCAAGGACCGCCTGTGGTTCGCCGGCAGCTTCTTCAGCACCAACCAGACCGGCACCGGCACCATCACCTATGACCTGGGCAACCGCGTGGGCACGGGCACCAGCCTGAACCCCGCCATCGACCCCAACAACACCCTGAACCCGCTCGCCACCAACAACAACAGCGCCGTCGGCCTCAACGCCCAGTACGGCACGGGCCGCAAGGAGATCCGCCGCCAGATCAAGCTGACCCTGGCCGTCAACCAGAACCACACCCTGGTCGGCAGCTTCACCAACGCCCGCATCGACGATGTGAACCGGAACTACAGCGCCGGCATGATCACGGCCCTGGTTCCCCAGGTGAGCACCTCCGAGTTCATGAACCTGCAGTGGCGCGCCATCTGGTCCAGCCGCATCACCTCCGAGTTCAAGATGGGCCGCAAGAAGCAGAAGCTGTCCGCCGGCGCCAGCGCCGAGAACGGCAGCCCCATCTACAACTACTCCTTCGGCGGCTACTACCAGAACGGCATCTTCAACCAGAACGACGGCGGCGACAACCGCAACAACGACACCATGAACGGCAAGGTGAGCGTGTTCTGGGACGCCATGGGCAGCCACACCACCGATATCGGCTTCGACCTCTACAAGGGCACCTCCAAGGCCAAGAATGAGCAGACGGCCACCGGCTACATCTTCGGTGTGACCCGCCTCTCCCTGAACGGCCGCACCCAGGCCCCCGTCGTCGGCGCCGACCTGCCCTCCAGCACCAGCGCCCAGTACAGCACGGACCGCTGGGAAGCCCGCCCCTACGACGTCTGGGAGTTCTTCAGCGGCGAAGGCGAGGCCCACAACAAGACCCAGGGCTTCTACGTCAACGACAAGTGGACGCTGAACAAGAACTGGAGCTTCAACATCGGCGTGCGCTACGACAAGTTCTCCGCCCAGAACGAGGGCGGCGCCAGCACCGCCTCCTCCAGCGGCTTCAGCCCCCGCCTCGGCGCCAAGTATGACATCCTCGGCAACGGCACCTGGCTGGCCGCCTTCGCCTGGGCCCGCTACAACTCCAAGGTGCTCGAGGGCGTCACCAACGCCGTCACCCGGCAGGGCAACCCCACCGAGATCGACCACCCCACCCTGCTGAGCAAGACCACCTACTACACCTTCGCCGAGCTCACCGACCTCACGAAGCTCCAACAGAACTACGACTTCACCAAGATCAGCTACTACAACGATCCCACCCTGAACGTCGCTCTGGCCTCCAACCTGAAGAACCCCACCGTGGATGAGACCCAGGCCAGCCTGGAATACAGCTTCAACCACGCCCAGATCGGCCAGGGCGCCATCAAGCTGACGGCCGTGAACAAGAAGTGGAAGAACCTCTTCGACTACACCGCCGGCAACAGCGGCACCGTCACCGCCCCCAACGGCGCTGTGCTCTACATGCGCGTGTGGGAGAACAGCGACGTGGCCAAGCGCGAGTACAAGGGCCTGGAACTGGATTCCAGCCTGCGTCACGGCGACTGGACCTTCACCGGCACCGCCACCTGGAGCAGCCTGAAGGGCAACTACGAGGGCGAGGCCAGCAACTCCCCCGCCGCCGGCCAGGGCCTGAAGAACTTCACCGTGCAGGATGGCGAAACGATGTATGACGGCGCCATCACCAGCCCCTACGGCTATCTGACCGGCCACGTGCCCCTCCGCATCCGCGCCACCGCGACCCGCGCCTACACGAACGCCTACGGCAAGACCACCGTCGGCCTCGTCTACCGCTTCGACCGCGGCACGAACTTCAGCAAGACCCGCACCATCGACGACATCTACGCCCTGAACGAGAACATCAGCGACCAGTTCGGCAGCACCTTCACCCAGTACGAAGGTGGCCGCCGCATGGCGGGCGAGTTCCCCTCCGCCACCTACCTCGATCTGGCTCTGACCCACGAGTTCCCGATCTTCAAGGTCATGGGCAAGACCGTCACCGGCTTCTTCAAGGCCAACATCGGCAACGTCCTGAACCACCAGCAGATCATCAGCTTCGATACCAACTACGCTGGTGCCTCCACCCTGGACGCCCCCTGGGTTGCCTCCAACCCCGCCACCTTCGGCAAGCCCCGCCAGGCTGCTGACTACGGCTCTGCCCGCACCATCGCGGTTTCCACCGGCTTCCGCTTCTAGTTCGCGGATCCGCAGTACCTGAAAGGCGCCGGGGCAACCCGGCGCCTTTCCTTTGTCCGGCCGTGGAAGAATGGAGGAACACGGAGTCGCGCATGAAGCCCCGCATCCTCATGATCCATACCGGCGGCACCCTGGGCATGGCCCCCCAGGGCCACCCCTCCTCCCTGGCCCCCGGCCCCTCCCTGGAACGCATCCTGGAGCAGGTGCCCGAACTGGCCCAGGTGGCGGACCTGCGCCTGGCCGTGCCCTTCAACCGGGATTCCGCCTCCATGGAGCCGGAGTACGTGCTCCAGCTGGCGCGCCTGCTCCGGGAGGGGCTGGAGGACTGCCAGGGGGCCGTCGTCGTCCACGGCACGGACACCATGGCCTTCACCTCCTCCGTGCTGGGCTTCCTCCTGGCGGACCTGGGCCGCCCCGTGGTGCTCACGGGCTCCCAGCGGCCCCTGGCCTACGTGCGCAGCGACGCGCGCAGCAACCTGGTGGACGCGGTGTCCATCGCGGCCCAGGGGGTGCCCGAGGTGGGCATCTGCTTCGGGGACCACTGGCTCCGGGGCGTGGCCTGCGACAAGGTGAGCGTGCACCGCTACCAGGCCTTCGAATCCCCCAATCTGCCGCCCCTGGCGGAGCTGGGCCTGACGATCACCTTCCACCCCCACGCGGGGACCTTCCCGCGGCGCACCCCCGCCTGGATCCAGGGGGTCCTGGAGCCGGCCATCGATGTGCGCACCCCCTTCCCGGGCATGCCCTGGCTCCCCCTGGGGGAGGGCACCCGGGGCGTGGTCATCCAGGCCTTCGGGGCCGGGAACCTGCCCATGGAGCGATCCGACCTGCGGGCCTTCCTGGGGACCTGCCGGGAGCGGGGCGTGCCCGTCGTGGTGGTGACCCAGTGCCTCTCGGGCGGGGTGGACCTGCAGACCTACGACCTGGGCCGCCAGGCCCGCGATCTGGGCGCGATCCCGGGCGGGCGCCACACGCGCTGGGCCGCGGTGGCCAAGCTCTCCCTGGTGCTGGGCAACGGGGGCGGCATCGCCGAGGCGGAGGAGGCCTTCGCCACCTCGTGGGCCGGGGAGCCGCTCTAAGGCGCTACACTGGATCTTTACCGAGGAAACGATGCTCGACGCCGCCCTTCTCCGCTCCGATCTGGATGCCGTCGTCCAGGGTCTCGCCGCCCGCGGCGCGGCCTTCGACCGGGAGACCTTCACCCGCCTGGAGTCCGAGCGCCGCCGGGTGATCCAGGAGGCCGAGGTGCTGAAGGCCGAGCGCAACCGGGTCTCCGACGAGGTCGCGAAGCTCAAGCGCGCCAAGGAGGACGCCAGCCACCTCATCGCCGCCCAGAAGGAGGCCGGGGAGAAGCTGAAGGCCCTGGAGGCCGCGGAGAAGGAGGCCGAGGCCGCCTTCAAGGCCTTCCTGGCCACCATCCCCAACCTGCCCCACGAAAGCGTCCCCGTGGGCCGGGACGAGCACGCCAATCAGGAGATCAAGCGCTGGGGCCAGCCCCGGGAGATCGCCGCCCCCAAGGACCACGTGGACCTGGGCACCGCCCTGGGCATCCTCGACCTGGAGCGCGCCAGCAAGCTCAGCGGCTCCCGCTTCTCCCTCCTCAAGGGCGCCGGCGCCAAGCTCGAGCGGGCCCTGGTCTCCTTCATGGCGGACCTCCACGCCGCCGCGGGCTGGACCGAGGTGCTGCCCCCCTACATGGTGCTGCCCGGGGCCATGTACGGCACGGGCCAGCTGCCCAAGTTCGAGCAGGACCTCTTCCGCACGAGCCGGGGCGAGGACACCCTCTACCTGATCCCCACCGCCGAGGTGCCCGTCACCAACATGTATGGCGGCGAGATCCTCGGGGAGGAGCAGCTGCCCCTGCGCCACTTCGCGTTCACCCCCTGTTTCCGCAGCGAGGCCGGCAGCTACGGCAAGGACACCAAGGGCATCATCCGCGTGCACCAGTTCCACAAGGTGGAGCTGGTGGCCTTCACGAGCCCGGCGCAGGCCCAGGGGGAACTGGAGAACCTCACCCGGCAGGCCGAGACGATCCTGGAGGCCCTCGGGCTCCCCTACCGCCGCATGCTCCTTTGCAGCGGCGACATGGGCTTCTCCAGCCGCAAGACCTTCGACCTGGAGGTGTGGCTGCCCAGCCAGGGCTGCTACCGGGAGATCAGCTCCTGCTCCTGGTTCGGCGATTTCCAGGCCCGGCGCGCCAACATCCGCTACCGCGGCGCCGGCAAGCCCCAGATGGTGCACACCCTCAACGGCTCGGGCCTCGCCGTTGGCCGCACCTGGGTGGCCATCCTGGAGAACTACCAGAACGAGGACGGCTCCATCACCGTGCCCGAGGCCCTGCGGCCCTACATGGGCTGCGACGTCATCCGCTAGGAGACTCACCAAGGAATAGAAGGCTCCTAGCACGCTCCTTCCGCCGCTGCGGCGCCGTGGCGGACTTTCCGGGGTGAGTTACAATGTATCTCATCACGGAGGTCCCCATGGCTGCGACGACCATGGTCCATGTCAGGCTGGATGGCGAGGTCAAGGAGAGGGCCGCCGAAGCGCTCGCGGCCATGGGCCTTTCCATCTCGGATGCCGTGCGGGCATTCCTGGTCCGGGTGGCGGCGGAAAAACAGATGCCGTTCGCCCTCCAGGTCCCAAACGCGCAGACGATGGCCGCCATGGCGGAGGCGGATGAGATCGTGAAGAATCATTCAGCCCGGTTCGATCAAGGGCAGGAGATGTTCGATGCCCTCGGCAGGAAGACCCGCAGGCGCCAGACGCGCACCCCCCCCGCTGGCGGCTGATTTCACCAAGGCCTTCTTCAAGGACTGGGAGCGCCTGATCCGTTCCGGCAGATATGACATGGGGCGGTTGAAGGCGGTCATGCTCCTGCTGATCGCCAGCGATGCCCCCCTTGGCCCCGAGTGGCTGGACCATCCCTGAAAGGCGGCTGGGAGGGGCACCGGGAATGCCATGTCGGCGGTGATTTTCTCCTGATCTACCGCATCGGGGCCGGCCAGATCGTGTTCGTCAGGACCGGAACCCACCCCGAACTCTTCGATCTACAGGAATACCTGGAGGGGGGTCCCACACCGCTCCCGGACATCGTCGGGCAGGAAGAAGTCCGCCACGAGGGTCCGCGCGGGATCGACGGCGTACGCCGAGAAATCGGTGACGCCCTCCTCCCGCAGCACCAGCTCGTCGATGAAGAAGTTGCCGGTGCAGGCGCGGCTGTCCCGCTTGAGGATGGCGGCCGCGGCGTCGGCCACGATCCCGGGCACCCGGCTGGCCCGGGCCAGGCCCTCGCCCCCCAGCAGGTTGCGCACCGCCGCGGTGTCGATGGTGGTCAGGGGCCAGAGGCTGTTCACGGCGATGCCCCGCCCCGCCAGTTCCGCGGCCATGCCCAGGGTGCAGAGGCTCATGCCGTACTTGGCCAGGGTGTAGGCGACGTGGGGGGCGAACCACTTGGGCCGCAGGTCCAGGGGCGGGCTGAGGGTGAGGATGTGGGGGTTGGCGGCCTTCTCCAGGTGGGGCAGGCAGGCCTTGGAGCACAGGAAGGTGCCCCGGGCGTTCACCTGGTGCATGAGGTCCCAGCGCTTCATGTCCGTGTCCGCGGTGGCCGTGAGGGAGATGGCCGAGGCGTTGTTCACCAGGACATCCAGGCCCCCGAAGGCCTCCACGGTCCTCGCCACGGCCTCCAGAACCTGTTCCTCGCTGCGCACGTCGCCCACCAGGGCCAGGGCGCGCCCGCCGGCGGCCTCCACCTCCGCGGCCGCCGAGGCCACGGTGCCGGGAAGCCGGGGATGGGGCTGGGCCGTCTTGCCGAAGACCGCCACGTTGGCCCCCTCCCGCGCCGCGCGCAGGGCGATGGCCAGGCCGATGCCGCGCGTGGCGCCGGTGATGAACAGCGTCTTCCCCGCCAGGCTCATGCGCGCCCTCCTCAAGGTGGACCGAGTATGCATCCTGCCCGGACTCCCGCCAAGGATCCCCTCCATCCTTCTCTTCCCTCCCTGGAGGGGGGAAGGGGATGGAAAAGGGGCGGAGCGGGTGGCCATCCCGGCCCTCCCTGCTCCGCCCCTGGGGTGGTCGGCGCTTCTATTCGAAGTCGGGCAGCGCGTCGGGCATCTCGCCCTGGATCCGCTTCAGCATCTCGTCGTTGCGCCAGATGCCGTTGAGGCGGCCGTAGAGGGAGCTGAAGCCGGGGTGGAGGCGGCCTTCCTGCCAGAGGGTCATGAGCTCGGCCACCAGGAGCTTCTCGGCCACCTGGTTCTGGAGTTCGCCCACGAGGGCCCGGCGGGCCTGGAAGTCCATGGGCTCGGCGGCGGTGCGGCTCTTGATGCGGGCGATCCACACCTTGCCTTCGGGGGACCACAGGGGCTGGGTGGTCTTGCCCTCGGGGGTCTCGAGCAGGGCCTTGCGGATGGCGGGGTGCTGGCCCAGCTCGCCCAGGCCGTTGATGGTGACATCGGCCTTGGTCTCAGGGGTCCCCAGGGAGGCCAGGTCGGCGCCGGCCTTCTGGGCCTTGGCCATGGCCGCGGTGCGGGCCTCCTCCTGCTTCCAGCCCTCCAGGACCTTGGCGCGGATCTCGGCCAGGGGCGGCACGGCGACGGGGCGCTCCTCCTTCACGCGGTAGACCACGTAGGCGAAGCCGGCCATGCGCACCTTGGACACCTGGCCCACCTCGAGGCGGAAGGCCTCGGGGGCGAGGAACTGGCTTCCGGGCATGCCTTCGATGGTGGCGTCCTCGACGGTGAAGGGCTTGGAGGTCTGGACCTTGAGGCCCAGGTTGCGGGCGGGGGCGGCCAGGTCGCCGCGGTCCCCGGCGCGCTTGCGGAGCTGCTCGAGCTTGTCCTTGGCGCGGGTGGCGAAGGCTTCCCGCTCCATCTGGTCCTTCAGCTCGGCCTTGACCTCCTCGAAGGGCTTCTCGCGGCGGCCCTCGAGCTTGATGAGGTGGTAGCCGAACTGGCTGCGCACGGGCTGGCTGAGCTCGTCCACCTTCATGGCGGCGGCGGCGCCGGCGAAGGCCTTGTCCATGCGGGAGGGGCTGAACCAGCC
>DATGXY010000160.1:0-10850 GCA_035298525.1 Holophaga sp. | reverse complement strand
CATGTGGAGCTCCTGCTTGAGGAGCTCGATCTCCATGGCGCTGCCCATGAGGTTGGCCACCATGTTCACGAGGATGATGTCGGCCCGGGAAAAGGTCTGGGGACGGGTCCCCTGCACGCTCAGGACGCCGATCACCTTGTCGCCCCTGCGCAGGGGCACGCCGATGTAGGACCGCACGGCCATGTCCTGGAAGGCGGTGTGGGCCTGGAGCTCCGAGTCCCGCTGGGCGTCGCGGATGACGAGGGTCCGGGGGGCGTGCTCGAGCACCTGGGGGCAGAAGTTCTTGTTGGGGTCGAAGGTCGACAGGTCCAGGTCGGTGCCGTCGTGGGTGGCCCACCAGAGGGTCTCGTAGCCCAGGTCCGTGATGCGGACGATGACGGCCCGTTCCACCTCGAGGTGCTTCACCAGGAGTTTCAGGCCCTTCTCGAAGAGCTCGGTGGGGTCCGCGGAGACGGGTTCCACCAGCTCCCGCAGCACCTCCATGTGCAGGCCGCGGCCCAGCTTCAGGAGCGTGCCGGTGCGCGTTGCCAACTTTCTCACAGGGGCCATGACCCGATTATATACAGCCGTGGCGCGGAGGAATCCCCTTTTAGAACTCGGCCGGCGCCAGGGACAGGAGGAAGTCGGTGAGCAGGCGGTGCCGTCCCAGCGAGGACCGGCGGCGCTTCTGGTAGATGGCGAAGCGGTCCTCCCGGGGCCGGATCCCCGGCAGCAGGGGCACGAGGGCCCCCCGCTCCAGTTCGCCCGTCACCGCGTACGTGGGGGCCAGGAGCAGGCCGAGGCCCTCCACCCCCCCGTTGATCATGGCCCGCACGTGATTGACCGCGATCAGCCGGCCCAGTTCCGGGCGTTCCCCCGGGGGGAGGGCGGAGAGGAGGCGGTGCCACCAGGCCCCCCCCTTGTCCAGGGAGAGGGCCGGCAGGCCCTGCAGGTCCATGGGGCGCTCCACGGACCGCCCCTCCAGGAAGGCCGGGGAGGCCGCCGCCACGTAGGTCTCCACGAACCAGGGCAGGCGCTGGATCCCCGGCTCCGCGTGCTCCCGGCAGTCCACGACGATGTCCAGGTCGTCCCGGAGCAGGGGGGAAAGGAGGTCCTCGGCCAGGAAGAAGTCCACGTCAAGATCCGGGTTGGCCTCCAGGAAGGGGCGCACGTGGCGCATGAGGATGCTGGACCCGAATTCCGGGGTGGCCCCCAGGCGGATGCGGCCCCTCGCCGAGGGCAGGGCCAGGTCCTCGGCGGCGGCCTCCAGGGAGGCGAACACCTCCTCGCAGGCCAGGTGGAGGCGGCGCCCGGCCTCCGTGAGGCGCAGTTCCCGGGTGCTCCGGTCCACGAGACCCACCCCGGCCGAGGCCTCCAGCTTGGCGATGGCGTGGCTGACGGCGGACTGGGTGAGGTTCAGGCGCCGGGCGGCGGCCGTGAAGCTCCCCGCCGTGCCCAGGGCGTGGAAGGCCTTCAATTGATTCAGGTCAAGGTGGGTGGGCATGATCATGAATTATACTCATACCAGGCCTGAACAACATGATTTTGAGAATCATTCCGCATGGACCTATATTCGGTACCGAAAGGTGGAACCCATGCAGAAGACCCTCGACAAGACCCTGGAGGCCCTGGGATTGGCTGAACTGAACCGCGGCGGATTCAACGGCGCGTGGCTGGGCGGCGGGAAGGTGCAGGACGTGATCTCCCCCGTGGACGGCAGCTTGCTCGCTTCCGTCGAGAACGTGGACCGGGCCGGCTTCGAGGCCGTCCTGGCCCGGTGCGAGGCGGCCTTCAAGGCCTGGCGCCAGGTGCCCGCCCCCAAGCGGGGCGAGGTGGTCAAGGAGCTGGGGCTGGAGCTGGTCCGGAACAAGGAGGCCCTGGCCGAGCTCGTGACCCTGGAGATGGGCAAGACCATGCGGGAGGCCCTGGGCGAGGTCCAGGAGATGATCGACATCTGCGACTTCGCCGTGGGGCTCTCCCGGCAGATGTACGGCCTCACCATGCCCAGCGAGCGCCGCCAGCACCGGCTCCAGGAGCAGTGGCATCCCCTCGGGGTGGTGGGCGTCATCACCGCCTTCAACTTCCCCGTGGCCGTGTGGAGCTGGAACACCGCCATCGCCCTGGTGTGCGGCGACACCGTGCTCTGGAAGCCCTCCAGCCGCACCCCCCTCACCGCCCTGGCCTGCACCCGCATCGCGGAGCGGGTGCTCCTGCGCATGGGCCACGACCCCGCCGTCTGCAGCCTCGCCATCGGCCGGGGCTCCGAGATCGGGGACCTCATCAACACCGATCCCCGGGTGGCCCTCGTCTCCTACACGGGCTCCGTCCCCGGCGGGCGCCACGTGGGCCGGCTCGTCCAGGAGCGCTTCGGCCGCCACATCCTGGAGCTGGGCGGCAACGGCGCCGTCATCGTCAGCGACAAGGGGGACCTGGAAACCGCGCTGCGCTCCGTCTACTTCGGCGCCATCGGCACCGCCGGCCAGCGCTGCACCTCCACCCGCAGGGTGATCGTCCAGGAGAAGGTCTACGACGTCTTCGTCTCCCGCCTCCGGGAGCTGTACGGCCGCACCCCCATCGGGGATCCCCGGGAGGCCCGGAACCTCATGGGCCCCCTGGTGGACCAGGGCGCCGTGGACACGATGATGGCCGCCATCGCCACGATCCGGGAGCAGGGCGGGACCATCCTCTGCGGCGGCGAGCGCCTGGACCTCCCCGGTGGCTGCTACGTCACCCCCTGCCTGGCCGAAGTGCCCTCGGACCTGCCCCACGCCAAGGAGGAGACCTTCGCACCCGTCCTCTACCTCATGCGGTACGGGACCCTGGACGAGGCCATCCGCATCCAGAACGGCGTGCCCCAGGGCCTCTCCAGCGCCATCATCACCAACGACATGCGGGAGGCGGAGCTCTTCCTCTCCGTCACCGGCAGCGACTGCGGCCTCGCCAACGTGAACACGGGCACCAGCGGGGCGGAGATCGGCGGGGCCTTCGGCGGGGAGAAGGAGACCGGGGGCGGCCGCGAAAGCGGTTCCGACGCCTGGAAGGCGTACATGCGCAGGCAGACGAGCGCCATCAACTTCAGCGGGGGCGTCGAACTGGCCCAGGGGATCACCCTGGAGCTGTAATGCAGTGATTTGAGGGTTTATTCAGGGGGGCATGGCCTTATCATGGAGGCCGGTCCCCCTGAGCCATGCGAATCCTGATTGCCGACGACGAGCCGATGCTTCTCCTCTCCCTCCAGCGGGCCCTCCGCGTGGAGCAGCCGGAGTGGGACGTGGTCCTTGCCCGCACCGGGGCCGAGGCCCTCGAGCAGATGCGCCTCCAGCCCTACGACGTGCTGGTCACCGACATCCTCATGCCGGGGATGGACGGCATGGCCCTCCTGGCCGAGGTCCGCGCCGATCCCAGGCTGACCGACACCACCGTGATCTTCATGACGGCCAAGGATGACCGGGAGAGCATGCGCGCCGGCATGACGGCCGGGGCCGACGACTACCTCACCAAGCCCTTCACCCCCGCGGAGCTGCTGGCGGCCATCACGGGGCGCCTGCGCCGCAAGGAACTGGTGCCCGTGCTCTCCCAGGAGACCCGCGCCTCCAGGGAGCAGGTGCGGGAACTGCTGACGGAACGGGAGACGGAGATCCTCGCCCACATCGGGAAGGGGCTCGTCACCAAGGAGATCGCGGCCGAACTGGGCATCAGCCCCCGCACCGTGGACGTGCACCGCACCAACCTCATGCGGAAGCTGGGCCTCCACAACGCCACGGCCCTGGCCCGCCTCGCCATCAAGGCCGAGCTGGTCTGACGGCCCAGGAGCCTAGGTAAACGACCGTATGGTTGGGCCGGAGACCCGGGGTTAGCCTTCAGGAGGGCGGATCCCAGGCGAGGACCGGATTCCTATGGCCATCAGCGACTTCACACCCAAGCCGGCTCTCCCCGCGGAGACCCTCAGGGACGCGCTCCAGCTCATGCCGGGGCCGGTCCTGGTCGTCGACCGGGAGGGCATCGTGACCCTCTGCAACGACGCGGCCTCCTCCCTCTTCCGGTACCCGGCCCCCTCCTTCCTGATGGGCCGGGAGCTGCACCAGGCCGTGCACCGCAGGACCCGGGAGGGCGGCCTCGTGGACGCCTGCGAGTGCCCGCTCCACCGGTCCATCCAGGGCCGGGAGCGGATCCTGCCCGTGGCCTGCACCTTCTGGACGGCCGACGGAGCCCCCATCCCCGTGGAGGTGGAAGGGGTGCCCCTCCCCGACGGCGATCATCTCCTCCTCTCCCTCGCGGACCTGGCCTCCCGCCGGCGCCAGGTGGAGGACCTTTCGGCCCGGGCCCAGGCCCGGCATCACGCGCTGAAGGGCACGATCCAGGGGCTCACCCACGAGATGAACACGCCGGTGCAGTTCCTGGGCATCAACCTGGGCTTCCTCCGCCATGCCTTCGGCAGGTTCGAGCGGTTCATGGGGACGGCCCAGGCCTTCGCCGCGGACGCGCCCGAGGCCTCCCAGGCCGAACTGCGCCGCCTGGAGGAGGAGATGGACCTGGAGTTCCTCCGGGGGGAGGTGCCCAAGGTCCTGGCCGAATGCGTGGAGGGGCTGGGCAAGATGGCCCAGATCGCCAACGCCCTGGGGGACCTGCCCGAAGAGGCGGGTGAACCCCGGCAGGGCGCCTGGGAGGGAGCCGCCAATGCCAGCTAGGGTCCTTTTCGTCGACGACGATCCGCTTCTCCTCAGGGCGCTGTGCAGGGCCTTCCGGGGCCGCTTCGAGGTGCTGACCGCCACTTCGGGCCACGAGGCCCTGGACCTCCTCCTGGACTCGCCCCCCGTCTCGGTCATCGTGGCCGACATGGGGATGCCCGGCATGGACGGGGTGGAACTGCTGCAGGAAGTGAAGTCCCTGTCCCCGGACACCGTCCGGATCATGCTGACGGGGCAGGGCGACCAGCTCACGGCCATCGAGGCCGTGAACGGCGGCAGCGTCTTCCGTTTCCTGACCAAGCCCTGCGACATGGCCGCCCTGGGCGCCATGGTGGAGGCTGGGATCCGCCAGTACGACCTGGTCACCTCCGACCGGGTGCTCCTGGAACAGACGCTCTCCGGCAGCATCCAGATGCTGGTGGACCTGCTCTCCGTCTTCGATCCCCGGGCCTTCGGGAAGGCCGAGGAGGTCCGGGACCTGGCCCTGAGGGTGGCGGGGATCATGGGCATCCCCTCCGCCTGGGACCTGGGCCTGGCGGCGCTCCTGGCCCCCGTGGGCCGAATGGCCATCCCCCTCCCGGTCCAGTCCAAGCTCAACTGGGGGGAGACCCTGACCCCCGCCGAGGCTGAACTCCTCAGGGGGGTTCCGGCGAACAGCGCCCGCATCGTGGGCGTCATCCCGCGCCTGGCCCCCGTGGCCCGCATCCTGCGCTATGCCGCCTGCGACTTCGCCGCCGGTGGCCCGGATGCCGGTGAGGAGTCCGGGGAGGACCTGCCCCTGGAATCCCGGATCCTGCGCGCGGTCACCGATTTCGTGGAGGGCATGCGGACCCGGAAGGACGCCGCGGCCGTGCTGGGCAGGCTGAGGCTGGCGAAGTGCGCCTACGATCCCGCCGTCCTTTCCGCCCTGGACCGGGCCGCCTCCGAGCGGTCCGCGTCGCCCGGGCCGGACCGGGTGGCATTGCCCATCCGCTTCCTCCAGCCCGGCATGTGCCTGGAGGAGGACCTGCGCACCCTGGAGGGGGCCCTCGTCCTATCCGCCGGCACCCGGCTCGCCCAGATCCATCTGGAACGGCTCCGGAGCCTGGCGGCGATCGCCAGGCTTCCGGAGCCGGTCCAGGTCAGCGCCTGAGCGCTCAGGCCGGGTCCTCGACCTCCTTGCGCTTCCACAGCAGGTAGACCGCGGGGTACACCAGCAGCTCCAGCAGGAAGCTGGTGGCGAGGCCGCCCACCATGGGCGCCGCGATCCGCTTCATCACATCGGCCCCCGTGCCCGTGGACCACATGATGGGCAGCAGGCCCATGAAGGCCGCGAAGACGGTCATGGCCTTGGGCCGGACCCGCTTCACGGCTCCGTGGATGATGGCCTCCTCCAGGTCGGCCAGGGTCCTCAGTCTGCCGGCGGCCTTGGCCTCGTCGTGGGACAGGTCCAGGAAGAGGAGCATGAAGACGCCCGTCTCCGCGTCCAGGCCCAGGAGGGCGATGAGGCCCACCCACGCGGCGATGGAGGTGTTGTAGCCCAGGGCCCACATGAGCCAGAAGGCGCCCACGGCCGAGAAGGGAACGGCCAGCATGACGAGGCCCGCCTTGAAGGCGCTGCGGGTGTTGGCGTAGAGCAGCCCGAAGATGAGCACCAGGGTGATGGGCACGATCACCTTGAGCCGCTCCTTGACCCGGATCATGTTCTCGAACTGGCCGCTCCAGGAGATGCTGTAGCCGGCGGGAAGCTTGAGTTCCTTCTCCACGGCCGCCTTGGCGTGCTTCACGTAGGTGCCCACGTCGGTCTTGGAGGTGTCGAAATCCACGAGGACGTAGCCGTTCAGGAGGCCGTTCTCGTCCCGGATCATGCCGGGGCCGGTGGCCAGGCGCAGGTCGGCGATCTCCTCCATGGGGATGGTGCTGCCGTTGGGCAGGGGCACCAGCACCCGGTTGAGGGATTCGACGCTTTCGCGGTAGTCCCGGGCGTAGCGGACGTTGACGGGATAGCGGGCCCGGCCGTCGAAGACCGTGGTCTGGTTGTCGCCGCCCACGGCCGTCATGACGAGCATGTTGGCCTCTTCCACACTCAGGCCGTAGCGGGCCAGGCGGTCCCGTTTCAGGTCGAAGTCGAGGAAGTAGCCTTCCGCCGTCCGTTCCGCGAGGGCGCTGCGGGTGCCTGGCACCTTCTGGAGGATGCCCTCGGCCTCCACGGCGATGTCCTGGATGACCTTCAGGTCGGCGCCGTTGACCTTGAGGCCCACGGGGGTCCGGATGCCCGTGCTGAGCATGTCGATCCGGGCCTTGATGGGCATGGTCCAGGCGTTGGGGATGGCCGGGAGGCGCACGGCCTTGTCCAGGTCGGCGACGATGTCCTCTTCGGTGATCCGGTCCCTCCAGAAGGGCCTGAGCATGCCCTTGAGCCACCCGGGGGCCCAGGAGGAGTACCAGCGGGGGCGTTCCCGCCACTGCTCCTCGGGCTTGAGCTGGATGACGGTCTCCATCATGGAGAAGGGGGCCGGGTCCGTGGCCGTGTCGGCGCGGCCCGCCTTGCCGTAGACCCGCTCCACCTCGGGCACGGTCAGGATCAGGCGGTCCTGCACCTGGAGGATGCGCTGGGCCTCGGTCTGGCTGAGGCCGGGAAGGGTGCTTGGCATGTAGAGGAGGGTGCCCTCGTCCAGGCGGGGCATGAACTCCGAGCCCAGCTTCATGAACACGGGGACGGTGGCCAGCACCAGCAGCATGGCGGCCGCGATGGTGGCCTTGGCGTGCCGGAGCACGAAGCGGCAGGGCGGCTCGTAGATGCGGTGGAGGAAGCGGCTCACGGGGTGGCGCTCCTCGGGGTGGTAGGTGCCCACCAGGGCCTGGGTGGCCATCCACGCCAGCCACCTGGGCCTGAAGGTGAAGGGGTCCATGCGGGCGAAGAGCATGCGCATGGCCGGATCCACCGTCAGGGCCAGCACGGCCGCGATGGCCATGGCCAGGTTCTTGGAGTAGGCCAGGGGCCGGAAGAGGCGGCCCTCCTGGTCCACCAGGGTGAACACGGGCATGAAGGCGATGGCGATCACCAGGAGGCTGAAGAAGACGCTGGGGCCCACCTCGAGGAGGGCCTCGAGCCGCACCTTGTGGAAGTCCCCCTTCCTGCCCCCGGATATCCAGCCCTCCAGCTTCTTGTAGGCGTTCTCCACCTCCACGATGGCGCCGTCCACGAGCACGCCGATGGAGATGGCGATGCCCGCCAGCGACATGAGGTTGGCGTTCTGGCCCATGAACAGCATGGGGATGAAGGCCAGGGCCACGCTGAGGGGGATGGTCACGATGGGCACCACCGCCGAGGGGATGTGCCAGAGGAAGACCAGGATGACGATGGAGACGATGATCATCTCCTCCACCAGCTTGTCCTTGACGGTGGCGATGGCCCTTTCGATCAGGGTGGAGCGGTCGTAGACGGGCACCACCTCCACCCCTTCGGGCAGGGAGGACTTGATCTCGGCCAGGCGCTCCTTGACCCGCTCGATCACGGCCAGGGCGTTCTCGTTCTGGCGCATGACGACGATGCCGCCCACGGCGTCGCCCTTGCCGTCCAGGTCGGCCAGGCCCCGGCGCATTTCCGGGCCCAGGGAGACGGTGGCCACGTCGCCGAGGCGGACGGGTGTGCCGTTGTCGGCCTTGAGGACGGCCTCCTCCAGGTCCTTGAGGCTCTTGGCGTAGCCCCGGCCCCGCACCATGTACTCCCGGCCGCTGAGCTCCACCAGGCGCCCGCCGCCCTCGTTGTTGGCGGCCTTGACCGCCGCGATGACCTTGTCGATGGTCACCCGGTACGTGGCCATCTTGTTGGGATTGAGGCTCACCTGGAACTGCCGGGCCTGGCCCCCCACGGTGGCCACCTCGGCCACGCCCGGGACGCTCTGGAGGGCGTAGCGCAGGAACCAGTCCTGGGTGGACCGGAGCTCGTCGTTGGCGTGGCGGCCGCTGCGGTCCACCAGGGCGTACTGGTAGACCCACCCGACGCTGGTGGCGTCCGGACCCAGCTCGGTGCGGACCCCCTGGGGGAGGCTCGCGGTGATCTTGCTCAGGTACTCGAGCACCCGGCTCCGGGCCCAGTAGATGTCGGTCCCGTCCTCGAAGATCACGTAGACGTAGCTGAAGCCGAAATCCGAGAGGCCCCGCACGGCCTTGACCTTCGGGGCGCCGAGGAGGCTGGTGACGATGGGGTAGGTGACCTGGTCCTCCACCTGGTCGGGGCTCCGGTCCCACTTGGAGTAGACGATCACCTGGGTGTCGCTCAGGTCGGGCAGGGCGTCCAGGGGGATGGTGCGCATGGCCCATACGGAGAGGAGCAGGGCGCAGAGCCCGGAGGCCAGGACCAGGATCGGGTTCTCGGCCGAGAAACGGATGATCCGCCTGATCATGGCTTCTCCCCCTTGGCGGGGGCGGCGCCCATCTGGGACAGGGCCGCCTTCAGGCGGGACTCGGAGTCGACGAGGAAGTTGGCACGGGTGACGACCGAGTCGCCCTTGGCGAGGCCGGAGACCACCTCGACGGCGTCGCCGAGGCTGGCGCCGGTCCTCACCTCCCGGGGCTCGAACCTGCCGTCGCCCAGGGACACGAAGACGATGCGCCGGGTGCCCGAGTCGAGCACGGCGTCCAGGGGGACGGTGAGGCCCTTGCGGCCCTGGCCCTTGATCACCATCTCGCCGAACATCTCGGGCTTGAGGAGGCCGCCGGGGTTCGCGATCTCAACCCGCACGCGGGTGGTGCGGGTCTTGGGATCCACCACGGGATCGATGAAGGCCACCCGGCCCCGGAAGGTGCGGTCGGGCACGGCCGGCAGGGTCAGTTCGGCCGGCATCCCGGGCTTCACGCGGGGGAGTTCGCTTTCGTAGACGTCGGCCAGGGCCCACACGGAGCTCAGGTCCGTGATCTCGAAGGGGGTGTCGGCGGGGGTGAGGCGGTTGCCCTCCACGGCCGTCTTGGCGGTGACGACGCCGGAGATGGGGGAGCGCAGGGTCAGGGTCTTCCGGGCCTCGCCGGTGCGCTCCAGCTCCTCCAGCTCGGAGGCCGGGACATCCCAGAGGGTGAGCCGGCGGCGGGCGGCGTCCAGGAGATCCCTGCCGCTGCCCTGCATGGCGCCGCCCTCCAGGGCCTTGCGGGTGCGCAGGGCCAGGATGTACTCCTGCTGGGCGCTGACGAAGTCGGGCGCGTAGAACGCCAGGAGCGGCTGTCCCTTGGCGACGGGCTTGCCTATGAAGTCCACGTGGAGCTTCTCCACGTAGCCCTCGACCTTGACGTGGATGTGGCGGATCCGGGTCTCGTCGGCGGCGATGCGGGCGGTGGTGCGAAGGTCGCCGCCGAGGGGGCCCTCCTTGACCTCTGCCGTGGTGAGGCCGATGAGCTGCTGGCGGGCGGTGTCGATGGTGACGGTGGCCATGCCTTCCACCTGGGAGGCGGAGCCCGATCCGTCCATGGGCACCAGGTCCATGCCGCAGATGGGGCAATCGCCGGGGTGGTCCTGGATGATCTGGGGGTGCATGGGGCACTGGTAGTTCTTCTTGGCGGGCTCCTGTTTCGCTGCGGCGGGGGCGTGGGCCGGGCGCAGGAGGAGCGTTCCGCCCACGCCGGCGCCGAGGGCCAGGAGCATGAGCAGGGGGGTGCGGAAGGTGGAGGTGCTTGACATGGAGCGACCCTTACATCGAGGACATGGAGGAGGAATCGGCGGCGGCCTCGCCCTTGGCGGCGGGCCTGGAGGGGGAGGCGGAGGCCCCGCCGCCCATGGACGACCCGCCCATGGAGGCGCTGGAGAGGGCCGAGGCCCCCACCGGCGGGGTGGCGGCCATGGAGAACTCCGCGTGGGCGATGGCCACGGCCTGGGCCTGGGCCTGGGCCTGCAGGAGGCCGCCCTTGTCGGCCACCCAGCCGTTGAGGGACTCGAGGACGGAGAGGAAGGGGGCCTTGCCCACCTCGTACTGGGCCAGGGTGGCCTGGAAGCTGGCCTCGCTCTGGACGAGGAGGCCGCCCCGGTAGAGGCGGAGGGTGCCGAGGGCCGCGGCCATCTGGGCGGCGCGCTCCTGGACCCGCTGGGCCACCAGGGCGCGGACCCCGGCCTCCTCGGCGCCGGAGGCCTTGCGGCGCGCCTCCTGCTCGGCCACGGCCCGGGCCTGCTTGCGCCCGCTGAACACGGGGAGGGAGATGGATACGCCGGCGCTC
>DATGXY010000159.1:0-30812 GCA_035298525.1 Holophaga sp. | reverse complement strand
AATTCTGGTTGCGAAAGGTAAAAATACGCCTCACTTAACTTAATTTTTGCTCATTTTCATCCAAAAAGCCTGGCCCGCTTCGCGGATCTCCTCTGCGCCGCCCTCTGCGGCGCCCGCCTGGAGCCCGCCGCCCTGGAGGCCACCCGCGCGGCCCTGGCCGAGGCCCCCCTGGGCCTCCTGGCCGCGGAGGTGGACGAGATGGCCAAGAGGGCGGGCGGAGCCCTGCCCACCCGGCGCTTCCCCCTTCTGGATCTGGTGGGCCACCCCGAGGGGTGGGAGAAGGCCCTGGAGGACCTGAAGGGCCTGGGCCGGCCCCAGGCCAAGGGGCGCCCCGGCCGCCTGGCCTGGTGGGTGTGGAAGAGCGACGAGGCCAAGGGCCCCTACGCCCTGGAGGCGAGGGAGCAGCGCCAGGACGCCCGGGGCCAGTGGACCCGCGGCAAGGCCATCGGCCTCAAGCGCCTCAAGGAGGAGGCGCGGGGCTTCGATTTCCTGCTGCCCCAGGACCACGCCGTCATCGCCTGCATCCGCGAGGGGTGGAAGGGCTGCGAACTGAACGTGGAAGCCGCCCTCCAGGCCCTCGTGGGCCATCCCGTCGTCTTCTGGAGCGAAGGGGACGTGGATCAGGCCTCCCGGGTGGAGGTGGTGGCGGGCCAGCCCGAACTGCGGGTGGAGCGCCGGGGCGATGTGCTGGAACTGCGCCTGGAGCCCCCCCTTTCCGAGCAGGATGTCATGGTCGTACCCGATGGCCTCTTCCGGGTGCGGGTCATCGCCGTCACCGCCGCCCACCGGCGCCTGGAGGGGATCCTGGGCCGGGGCCTGGGCGTGCCCGTGGCCGCCCAGGACCAGGTGCTCAAGGCCCTGCGGGCCGTGGCCCCCATGGTCACCGTGCAATCCGACGTGAAGGTGAAGGAGGATGCCGCCCGCAGGGCGGGCATGGCCAAGGTGGTGGGCAATCCCGCCATCCACCTCCTCCTCATGCCCTTCCACCAGGGCCTCAAGGCCCAGATGCGGGTGGAGCCCCTGCCCGGCGGCGGCTTCCACGTGCCCGGCCAGGGCGGGGCCAATCTCCTGGTGGAGGAGGGCGGATCCACCCGCATCGTCACCCGGGACCTGGAGGCGGAGCGGGCTGCCGCGGAGGCCCTCCTGGCCGCCCTGCCCAGCCTGCCCTCGGACGAGGGACGCGCCGAGTGGATGCTGGACGATCCCGAGACCTGCATGGGTCTGCTCCTGGAGTTGGAGGGGGCCCCCGGCCTCGCCCAGGTGCGCTGGCCCGAAGGGGGGCGCCTGGCCCCGCCCCGCACCCTGGGCATGGAGGCGGTGAGCCTGCGGGTGCGCGCCGGCGGCGGCTGGTTCGAGGCCGAAGGCGATGTGCAGCTGGACGAAGGCAAGGTGGCCGGCCTGCAGGAACTGCTGGAGGCCACCGAGAAGCCCGGCACCCGCTTCGTGAAGCTGGCCGACGGCAAGGTCTACGCCCTGGCCGAGACCTTCCGCCGCCGCCTGGACGACCTGCGGGCCCTGGGGGAGGGCCGGGGCTCCGCCCTGCGCCTGCCCGCCCTGGGGGCCCTGGCCCTGGAGGGCCTGGAGGAGGAGGCGGGCTCCTTCAAGGCCGACGCCGCCTGGGCCCGGCGCATCAAGGACCTGGAGCGGGCCCTGGCCGAGGAACCGGACCTGCCCCCGGCCTGGGAGGTGCCCCTGCGCGCGTACCAGCTGGAGGGCTACCGTTGGATGGCCCGGCTGGCCAAGGCGGGCCTCGGCGCATGCCTGGCCGACGACATGGGCCTGGGCAAGACCGTGCAGACCCTGGCCCTCCTTCTTTCCCGCGCCCCGGAGGGGCCCGCCCTCGTGGTGGCCCCCACGAGCGTGGTGGCCAACTGGGAGGCGGAAGCCGCCCGCTTCACCCCCTCCCTGCGGGTCGTGCGCTTCGGGGACGGGGACCGGGAGGCCACCGTCCGTGACGCCGGTCCCGGGGATGTGCTGGTGTGCACGTACGGCCTCCTGGCCATGGAGGCCGAGCGCATCCAGGGCCGGTCCTGGGCCACCGTCATCCTGGACGAGGGCCAGAACATCAAGAACGCCGCCACCAAGCGCAGCCAGGCCGTGATGGAGCTGCAGGCGGGGGCCCGCGTCGTCCTTTCGGGCACCCCCGTGGAGAACCACCTGGCCGAGCTCTGGAACCTGCTCCAGTTCCTCAACCCGGGCCTCCTGGGTTCCCCCGAGCACTTCCGCCGCCGCTTCCAGGAACCCATCGAGCGGGACCAGGATCCGGAGGCCGTGGCCCGCCTGCGCCGCATCACCGCCCCCTTCCTCCTGCGCCGCACCAAGGGCGAGGTGGCCAAGGAGCTGCCCCCCCGCACGGAGATCGTGCTGGAGCTGGAGCCCTCCCCCGAGGAGCGGGCCTTCCTGGAGGCCCTGCGCCGGGCCAGCCTGGAGGCCCTGGAGGACGGACCCAGGCAGGCCATGCAGGTGCTGGCCTCCCTCATGCGGCTTCGCCGGGCCTGCTGCTCGGCCTCCCTCGTGCAGCCGGGGGTGGATCTGCCCAGCGCCAAGCGGGAGGCCTTCCTGGACCTGGTGGAGGAACTGCGGGAGAACGGCCACCGGGCCCTCGTCTTCAGCCAGTTCACGGATCACCTGGCCCTGCTGGCCGCGGCCCTGGACGAGCGGGGCATCCCGTACCAGCACCTGGACGGCTCCACCCCGGCCCGGGCCCGCACCAAGGCCGTGAAGGCCTTCCAGGCCGGCGAGGGGGATCTCTTCCTCATCAGCCTCAAGGCCGGCGGCACGGGCCTGAACCTCACGGCGGCGGACTACGTGATCCACATGGATCCCTGGTGGAACCCCGCGGCCGAGGACCAGGCCTCGGACCGGGCCCACCGCATCGGCCAGCTCCGCCCCGTCACCGTGTACCGCCTCGTGCTCAAGGGCACGGTGGAGCAGCGGATCCTGGCCCTGCACGCCCAGAAGCGCCAGCTGGCCGAGGATATCCTGGAGGGCGCCACCGCCGCGGCCCGTCTGGACGCCGCGGCCCTCATGGCCCTGCTGCGGGAGGGCGACTGAACCCCGGCGGAGGCGGCCTCAGGCCTCCTCCAGCCACACCCCGCCGTAGGGCCCCAGGGCCAGCTCCCCCTCCGCCAGGGTCACCCGGTTCACGGAGGTGACGAGGCGCAGGCCCTCCAGGTCCAGGGGCAGGACCCGGCCCCGGGGCCCCAGGTTCACGAGGACGAGGAGGCTCGTATCCTCCGTGCCGTACCGCGCCATGAAGAGCTCCCGCTCCCCGGCGTCCATGCGCTCGGGAAAGTGATCGAAGAAGGCCCCCTTGGCCTCCCGGGCGGCCATGAGCCCGGCCAGGAAGGCCAGGATGTCCCCCGCGTGGGCGGCGTGGTAGTCCACGGGGCTGAGGACGCCCCGGTTGATGTTGCGGGTGTCCTGGCGGCGCTCCCGGGGCAGGGCGTGGAGGCGGCGGTTGGGGAAGGCCACTTCGTCGCCGTAGATGACCATGGGGCTGCCCGGCAGGGAGGCCAGGAGGAAGTAGGCCATGCGGAACCGGGCCCGGTTGGCCCCCAGCAGGGACACCGTGCGTCCGGAGACCGCGTGGTCGTGGCCGAAGGGCTTGCCGAAGCGCATGAGGTTGCGCAGCAGGTCGTGCACCTGCCCGGGGTGGATGTGGGCCAGGCTCAGCTCGTCATGGTTGCGGAGGAAGTTGAGCCAGCGGGCGCCCTCGGGGATGTCCCGGGTGCGGTCCAGCACCTTCCACAGGTAGTAGGGGTCGTGCTTGGTGAGGCTGATCCAGAGGTTGGCGCACAGGTGGAAGTTGTAGGCGAACTGGGCCTCGCACCGCCCGTCGGGCCCGAAGTAGGCCTTCACCGTGTCCAGGTCCTCGAAGCTCTCGGCGATGAGGATGGCGTTGGGGTGCACGGCCTCCACCAGGGCCTTCACGGCCCGCACCACCCGGTGGGTGGCCGGATCCGGGACATTGATGCGCTTGTAGGCCGGCTTCCCCACGAAGGGGATGGCGTCCAGGCGGAAGTGGAAGCCGTGCCGGCCCCAGTGCAGGAGGACCTTCCCCATCTCGATGAACACATCCGGGTTGGTCCAGTCCAGGTCCAGCTCCTCCGGGTAGTAGGTGTGGTAGTACCAGTGCCCGTCCAGGCCCATGCGCCAGTGGGGCACGGTGCCGATGAGATCGGGGAAGGCGATCTCCACCTCCACGGGTTCCCCGCCCACCTCGTACTGGGCGAACCAGGTGGCGTCCCGCTGGTACTTGGCCAGGAAGCGGGGGGCATGGGCCGTGTGGATGAAGAAGTCCCGGTCCCGGGCGGAGCCCGCCTGGGCCCGCTGGAACCAGGCGCTGGCGTCCGAGGCGTGGTTGAGCACCGCGTCCACGATCACCTGGATGCCCGCGTCGTGGGCCGCGTCCCGGAAGGCCAGCAGATCCTCCAGGGTCCCCAGTTCGGGGCGGATCCGGTAGTAGTCGCTGATATCGAAACCCATGTCCCGCCTGGGGGAGGCCCAGAAGGGGAGCACGTGCACGGCGTTGCAGTGGAGCTTGCGGATGACGGGGATGTGGGCGGCCAGGTTCCGCAGGGGGGAGAGGCGCGGATCGTACGTGACCCCCTCCGGGTACACGGTGTACAGGCGCATGTGGTGGTGCCAGTCCGGCGGGGTGCCCATCCAGGGCTGGATGTCCGCTTCTCGGATCCAGGCCTCCAGGGCCTCCAGGATGCGGTCCGCCTGGCCCGGGTACAGGGCCTCCAGACGCGGGCCAAGGGCGGATCTCAGGTCGATTCGGGCGGGCGCGGCGAGCGTCGTTTCTTCGTGGCCTTGCATGGCAGACCCTTTCTCGGGGCTCCCCGGCCGGCCGGTCCAGGCCGGTGCCAGGGAAGGTGGGGTTCCCCTTTTGGATGCCCGACCCCCCATCCCCGCGCCCCGCCCAGGATGGGCCGAGCTCCCGGAAAGGTTCCCCCCTCAGGACACGCGCCGGTGCCCCAGCACGGTGCCGTAGGCCACCCCGGCCACGGCCAGGGCGATGCCCGCCAGACCCCAGAGGCTCAGGCGCTCCCCCAGCACTGGCCAGGCCAGCAGGTAGGTGGCCACTGGCGTCATCTGCAGCCACACGGCCGCCTCCGGCACGCTCAGGGTGCCGTAGGCCTGGGCCATGAGCACCTGGGCGGCCAGGGCCAGGAGGCTCATGAGCACCCCCAGGGCCCAGGCGGCGGGCAGGCGCGGCCAGGGATCCAGGGCGAAGGGGAGCACCACGGGCAGGCCCACCAGGCTGAACCAGAAGAAGAGGGTGGTGGCGTTGCTGGTGGGCCGGGCGGCCCGTATGGCGTTGGCGGAGAGGGCCGCGAAGAAGGAGGCGGCCAGGGCCGCGGCCTCTCCCCGGCCGAGCCCGATGGCCAACCGGCCCTGCCCCAGCACGAGGACCACCCCCGCCGTGGCCAGGGCCAGGGCCCCGGCCAGGTGCAGGGTGGGCCACTCCTTGAAGAGCACCAGGGACAGGACGGTGGCGATGACGGGGAAGAGGTTGTAGAGGATCCCCGCCTCTCCGGCGGAAATGCGGGCGAGGGCTTCGAAGTAAAGGACCACCACCAGGCCCCCGCTGATGCCCCGCAGCACCAGGAGCCGCCGGTCCCCGGGCGAATGGAGGGAGGGCCGGATCCGGAAGGCCGCCAGGCACACCCCCACGCCCACGGCGAAGCGCAGGACGGCCAGGTGCCCCGCCGTGAACCCCATGTCGGGCCGGCTCAGCCTCCGGGCGAGCACCGCCATGGCGCCGAAGGCCCCGGCCGAACCCAGGAGGGCCAGCCGGGCGCTCCAGGTACGGGCGTTCACGGGTTCAGGTGCTTGGCCAGGGCCCGGTCGTAGGAGCACAGGTGGTTGACGAGCCAATCCGTCAGGTAGTTCATGATATCCGTGGAGAGGCTCCAGCCCTGCTCCGCCACCATGGCCCGCACCCGGTCCCGCAGCTCGGTGTGGGCGGCCCGGTGCTCCTCCAGGTGGGGGAAGCCGGTGCGCTCCATGATCCCCTCCTCGGTGCCGAAGTGGTTCTCCACGTAGTCGGACAGGTACATGAGGGCGCGCTCGGTCTGGTCCCCCGCCCCCGGGGTGGAGAGGGCGTCCACGAGGGCGTTCATCTGGTCCACCAGGGCATGGTGCTGGGCGTCGATGACGGGTTCGTTCATCTCCCACGCGGGGTTCCAGGCGATGATCGGCATCGGGCCCTCCTTCCGCTTCAACTTTTCATCAAGCGGAGGCGGGGTCAACCCCCCGCATGGTCCCCGGGGGAATAAGTACGCATAATCGATAGATTCAATCACTGCGCATCCAGCCGGTTCATCACGGGGTCATGCATGGCGAAGCCCGATGTCACGTTGACCGACCTGGTCGACCTCGACACCCTCCAGCGGTTCCAGGACGCCTTCGCGGAGGCCACCGGGGTGGCCTCCCTCATCACCGACACCCAGGGGCGCCCCCTGACGCGGCCCAGCTGCTTCCGGGGCCTGTGCGAGATGATCCGGGGCACCGGGCCGGGGCTGGAGAACTGCATGCGTTCCGACGCCGCCCTGGGGGCCATGGGCACCTCGGGGTTCCTCATGCAGCCCTGCCTCAGCGGAGGGCTCTGGGACGGTGCCGCCAACATCCATGTGGGGGGCAGGCGGCTCGCGACCTGGCTCATCGGGCAGGTGCGGAACGATGCCCAGGCCGAGGAGCGCCTGGTGGCCTACGCCCGCGAGATCGGCCTGGACGAGGCCGCATTCCTGGCGGCCCTCCGGGAGGTGCCGGTGATGAGCCGGGAACAGTTCGCCCAGGTGGGCCGGGCCCTGGACCTCATCGCCAACCAGATGTCGGACATGGCCTACCGCAACCTGGCCCTGGGCCAGAGCGAGAGCCGGCTCCGCCTGGCGGAGGAGAAGCTCCTGCACGCCCTCAAACTGGCCCGGGCGGCGCACTGGGAGTACGACGTGGCCTCCGACACGTTCACCTTCAACGACCTGCTCTATGCCATCCTCGGCACTTCCGTCGTGGAGCAGGGGGGCTTCCAGATGCGCTCCGCCGACTACGCCCGGCGCTTCTGCCACCCGGAGGACGCGGCCATGGTCGCCCGGGAAATCCAGAGCGCCCTGGCCACCGGGGATCCCGCCTATACCCGCCAGATCGAGCACCGGTTCATCCGTTCGGACGGTACCTCGGGGCACCTGGCCGTGCGCTTCTTCATCGAGAAGGACGACCAGGGGCGCACCGTGCGCACCTACGGCCTCAACCAGGACATCACGGAGCGGGTGCGGGCGGAGGAGGAGCGCCGCAAGCTGGGCATGGAGCTGGCGCACCTGGAGAAGCTGGAGAGCCTGGGGCGCCTGGCGGGGGGCGTGGCCCACGATATGAACAACATCCTGGCGGCCATCTTTTCCCTGACCCAGGCCGTGCGCTTCCAGCACGCGGAGGACCGGGGCCTGGACGCCTCCATGGATCTCATCGAGAAGGCCGCCACCCGGGGGCGGGACCTGGTGCGCACCCTCCTGGACCTGAGCCGGAAGGAGGCCTCCCGGGTGGAGTCCATCGATCTCTGCGAGCTGGTCCGCCAGGAGGCGGCCCTCCTGGACCGCACCCTCCTCAAGAAGTACGAGCTCGTCATGGACCTGGGCCCCGGGATCCCCCCCATCCAGGGCGAGCGGGGCCCCCTGGGCACGGCCCTGATGAACCTCTGCCTCAACGCCGTGGACGCCATGCCCGACGGGGGCTCCATCGCCATCCGGGTCCGGCTCCTGGAGCCGCCCCAGATCGAGCTGGTGGTGGAGGACCAGGGCGAGGGCATGGCCCCGGAGGTGCTCCGGCGCGCCCTGGAGCCCTTCTTCACCACCAAGCCCCAGGGCAAGGGCACCGGCCTGGGCCTGGCCCAGGTGTACAGCGCGGTGCGCTCCCACGGCGGCACCGTGGCGCTGGAGAGCGAGGTGGGCCGGGGCACCCGGGTGGTGCTGCGGTTCCCCTGCACGCCCCCGCCGGCGGGGGCCTCCCCCGATGCGCCCGGGGCCGCCGGGTCCGGGGACCGCTGGCGGGTCCTGGTGGTGGACGACGACGAGCTGGTCCTGGCCGCCGCCCGCACCATGCTGGGCCTCCTGGGCCACCGGGTGGAGCCCGCGGCCTCGGGCCCCGACGCCCTCCGCCGCCTGGAGGCCGGGCCGGCCCCGGACCTCATCGTCCTGGACCTGAACATGCCGGGCATGGACGGCCTGGAGGCCCTGCGCAGGCTCCGGGAGCGCCATCCGCGCCTGCCGGTCCTGGTGGCCACGGGCTTCCTGGAATCCGAGGCCGCGGCCCGCATCGCCCAGGACCCCCACGCCTTGCCCCTGCCCAAGCCCTACTCCATCGACGCCTTCCGGCAGACCGCCCTGCGCCTGATGGCGTGAGGGGCCTTCAGGCCGGGTCCTCCACCAGCCGGTAGCCCACCCCCAGCTCCGTCTGGAGGTGGCGGGGCCGGGCCGGGTCCTCCTCCAGCTTGTGGCGGAGCTGGTTCATGTAGACCCGCAGGTAGTGGTGCTGCTGGGCGCTGCCCGGGCCCCACACCTCCTTGAGCAGCTGGTTGTGGGTGAGCACCTTGCCCGCGTTGCGCGCCAGGACCAGCAGCAGCCTGAACTCGTTGGGGGTGAGGTGCACGGCCTCCCCGCCCCGGGTCACGGCGCGGGTCTCCAGGTCCAGGGCGATGCGGCCGAAGGCGTAGCGGGTCGGGGCGGGGGCGGTGCCCGGGCGGTTGCGCAGGGCCACCCGGATGCGGGCGATGAGCTCCCGGGTGCCGAAGGGCTTGGTGAGGTAGTCGTTGGCCCCGGCCTCCAGGGCGGCCACCTTGTCGTCCTCCTTGCCCCGGGCGCTGACGACGATGATGGGGAAGTCCGCCCAGGCCCGCAGGGCCGCCACCACCTCCAGGCCGTCCCGGTCCGGGAGGCCCAGATCCAGGAGCATGGCGTCGGGGCGGTGGCTCAGGGCCAGGAGCTCCCCCTCGGCGGCCGTGGCCGCGGTGAGCACGCGGTAGCCGTGGGAGGTGAGGGCCGGCCCCAGGAAGCGCAGGAGCTGGGGCTCGTCGTCCACCACCAGGATCAGTTCCGGTTCACCGCCCATCCGCTTCCTCCTCGGCCGGCGGGGCCGGCGGCTCCTCCGCGTAGGGGAGGCTGACGACGAACTGGGCACCGCCCTGGGGCCGGTTCCCCACCTGGATCCGCCCCCCGTGGGCCCCCACGATGGCCTGGCAGATGGCCAGGCCCAGGCCGGCCCCCGATCCCGGACCCTGGCCCGCCCCCTGCCCGGGCACCCGGTACAGCTTCTCGAAGATGCCTTCCTGGTGCGCCTCCGGGATGCCGGGCCCCCGGTCCGCCACGACGAGGGCCACGGCCCGGCCCGTCTGGTGCACCTTCACCTCCACCGGCCCTCCGGATCCTCCGTGGCGCAGAGCGTTCTCCACCAGATGGATGAGGGCCTGCTCCAGGAGCACCGGATCCCCCTGCACGAGGATGCCGGGCCGGTCCAGGGCGATCCGCACATCGCGGCCCTCGGTCTGGCGCTGGAGGCGGCCCAGGGCGCCGCCCACGAGCTCCTCCGCCGGGATCCACTCCCGCTTCAGCGCCACCCGGCCCGATTCCAGGCGGGTGAGGTCCAGCAGGTTGGTGACGAGGCGGTGCAGGCGCCAGGCCTCGTCCTGGATGGCCCCCAGGAGGGAGCGGCGGTCCTGCTCGGTGAGGGTGCCGGGGTCCTCCAGGAGGGTGGTGGCGCTGCCGGTGATGCCCGCCAGGGGCGTGCGCAGATCGTGGGAGATGGAGGAGAGGAGGGTGCTCCGCAGTTCCTCCCGCTCCGCCCGGGCCCGGGTGGCGCCGGCCTCGGCGAGGTAGGCGGCCCGCTCCAGGGCCAGGGCGGTCTGGTTGGCGAAGCTCTCCAGGAGGTGGCGCTGGTCGGGTTCCTGCCACAGGGGGCCCGTTTCGGGCCGGGCCAGGGCCATGACCCCCAGGGTGCCCCGGGCGCCCTTGAGGGGGAGGAAGAGGGCCCGGGAGGCCGGGAGCACCTCCGTGCCCCTCCCCGCGGCCTGGCCGTGGTCGTAGGCCCACTGGGCGATGCTGAGGGCCGGGTCCCCCTCGGGGAGCCGGGTGCCCTCGATGGGCTCCAGGGCCCCGCCCGGGCCCGGGACGTAGACGGCCACCTGGGCCTGGAACTGGGTCTCCACGGCCCGCACCGCCGAGGCGACGGTGTCCGCCGTGTCCCCGGCCCGCACGAGGGCCTCGCCCAGGCGGTAGAGGGCCAGGGTGCGCAGCTCCCGCTGCTGGGCCCGGATGGCCTGCTGGCGCAGGCGCTCCGTCAGGTCCCCGATGACGAAGCCCATGCCCAGCATGATGGCGAAGGTGCCCATGTGGCGCGCGTCGCGCACGGCGAAGGTGAAGCGGGGGGGGATGAAGAAGAAGTCGAAGGCCAGGACGGAGAGGGCCGAGGCCCCCAGGGCCGCGGAGCGGCCGTGGCGGATGGCGGCCACCAGGATCGGCACCGTGAAGAGCATCACGATGTCGGCCAGCTCCATGTAGCGGTGCACGGCCAGCCCCAGCAGGGTGGCCCCGGCCACGTACCCCGCGCACAGGCCCAGGGTGGCGCCCCCGGGCCACCAGGGCGGGGAGGGCTTGAGGGGCCGGGCCCGGCCGGGGCCCGGTTCCACGGGGATCACGTGGAGGTGGATGGTTCCCAGGTGCCGGCTCAGCTCGCCCAGGAGCCCGCCCCTGAGCCGTTCCATCCACGCGGGCCGCCGGCTCCGGCCGATGAGCACCTGGGTGACGTTCCGGCTGTGGGCCAGGGCGGCCAGGTCCTCGGCCACGGTGCCGTGGCCGGGCAGGGCGATGCCCTCGCCCCCGAGGCGCTCCACCAGGCGCAGGTGGGCCTCCAGGCTTTCCCGGGCCTCCTCCTTCAGGGGGTTCCCGGAATCCACGTACACGGCCATCCACGGCGCCCCCAGGGCGTCCGCGATGCGCCGGGCCTCCCGCACCAGGGCCTCCCCGCCGGGTCCGGGCGTGATGCCCACCATGAGGCGCTGGCCCGCGGCCCAGGTGTCCCGGATGCCCTCGCTCTCGCGGTAGCGCCGCATGTCCTTGTCCACCAGGTCCGCGGTGCGGCGCAGGGCCAGCTCCCGCAGGGCCAGGAGGTTGCCCCGCCGGAAGAAGCGCTGCACGGCGTGCCGGGCCTGGTCGGGCACGTACACCTTCCCCTCGGAGAGCCGCGCCTGCAGCTCCTCCGCGGTGATGTCCACCAGCTCGATCTCGTCGGCGCGCTCCAGCACCGTGTCGGGCACCCGCTCCTGCACGAGCACGCCCGTGATCTGGGCCACCACCTCCCGCAGGCTCTCCAGGTGCTGCACGTTGACCGTGGTGTGCACGTCGATGCCCGCGTCCAGGAGCTCCAGCACGTCCTGCCAGCGCTTGGCGTGGCGGGACCAGGGGGTGTTGGAATGGGCCAGCTCGTCCACGAGGATGAGGCCCGGCCGCCGGGCCAGGGCCCCCTCCAGATCGAATTCCTCCAGCTGCACGCCCCGGTGGGCGCCCAGGCGCCGGGGCAGGATCTCCAGGCCCTCCAGGAGGGCCTGGGTGTCGCTGCGCCGGTGCGTCTCCACCACCCCCACCACCACGTCCACGCCCTCGGCCTTGCGCAGGCGCGCGTCCTGGAGCATGGCGTAGGTCTTGCCGACGCCGGGGGCCGCGCCGAAGAACACCTTGAGGCGCGCCCGGGCGGTGCGCGCCTCCTCCTCCTCCACCCGGCGGAGGAGGGCCTCGGGGTCGGGCCGTTCGTGGGGCTTGTCCATCCGCTTCCTAGGGTAGCCGCGTCGCCGGATCCATGGCGTCCAGGGCGAGGTTGAGTTCCAGCACGTTCACCAGGGGCCTCCCCGCCAGGAGGCCGCCCCGGGCCCGGGCCTCGGCCAGGGCCCTCACCCGGGCGGGGTCCAGGCCCCGGGCCCGGGCCACCCTGGGCGCCTGCCACCGGGCCGCGTCCAGGGAGATGTGGGGATCCAGGCCGCTGCCGCTGGCGGTGGCCAGATCCTGGGGCACGGGGCCGGCGCCGGGGTTGGCGGCCTGCAGGGCCCGGACCCGCTCCGCCACCGCGGCG
The DNA here is from genome assembly GCA_035298525.1 of Holophaga sp. Taxonomy (GTDB): domain Bacteria; phylum Acidobacteriota; class Holophagae; order Holophagales; family Holophagaceae; genus Mesoterricola. The sequence continues at coordinate 18,695 of DATGXY010000159.1, read as the reverse complement.
GCGAGGGGGGCCCCGGAAAGGGTGGAGCCGGCCGCGGCCGCGGCGTTGGTGGGGAAGCCCGGGGTGGGGCTGGGCCGGCCCTGGAACCAGCGGGGGTCCTCCGTGGCCTGGGCGATGAGGGCGGAGCCCGCGACGCGCCCCTCCCGGCGGAGGGGGCTGCCCCCGGCCCGCCAGGGGAAGAGGGCCGAGGCCAGGGCCGTGGCCGCCAGGGGATAGAGAACCCCGGTGAGGACGGCCAGGAGGGAAAAGGAGGCGAGGAGGGGACGGATCATGGGCGCTCCCTAGACGAGGCGGAGCCAGGTGACGGCCAGGTCCAGGGCCTTGATGCCCGCGAAGGGCACCACCAGGCCCCCCAGGCCGTAGACGAGGAGGTTCCGGGCCAGCAGGTCCCGGGCCGGCAGGGTGCGGAAGGCCACGCCCCGCAGGGCCAGGGGGATGAGGGCCACGATGACGAGGGCGTTGAAGATCACGGCGGCGAGCACGGCGCTTTCGGGGCTGTGCAGGCGCATGATGTCCAGGGACCGGAGCTGGGGGTAGGTGAGCACGAAGGCCGCGGGCAGGATGGCGAAGTACTTGGCCACGTCGTTGGCGATGCTGAAGGTGGTGAGGGCCCCCCGGGTCATGAGCATCTGCTTTCCGATGCGCACGATCTCGATGAGCTTGGTGGGGTTGGAATCCAGGTCCACCATGTTGCCGGCCTCCTTCGCGGCCTGGGTGCCGGTGTTCATGGCCACGGCCACGTCGGCCTGGGCCAGGGCCGGGGCGTCGTTGGTGCCGTCCCCCGTCATGGCCACGAGGCGGCCCCCGGCCTGGTAGTCCCGGATGAGGCGCAGCTTGCGTTCGGGGGTGGCCTGGGCGAGGAAGTCGTCCACCCCCGCCTCGGCGGCGATGGCCGCGGCGGTGAGGGGGTTGTCCCCGGTGACCATGACGGTCTTGATGCCCATGCGCCGCAATTCGGCGAAGCGTTCCCGGATGCCCCCCTTCACGATGTCCTTGAGATGGATGACGCCGAGGGCCCGGGGCCCCTCCGCGACCACCAGGGGGGTGCCCCCCTCCCGGGCCACCGCCTCGGCGGCGGCCCGCACCTCGGGGGGGAAGATCCCGCCCTGGGCCTCGATCCAGGCCGCCACGGAATCGGTGGCGCCCTTGCGGATGGCCCGGTCCCCCAGATCCACGCCGCTCATGCGGGTCTGGGCGGTGAAGGGCACGAAGCGCACGTCCAGTTCCTGGAGGCCCCGCTCCCGGAGGCCGTGGGCCTCCTTGGCCAGCACGACGACGCTGCGGCCCTCGGGGGTCTCGTCCGGAAGGGAGGCCAGCTGGGCCGCCTCCGCCAGGGCGAGGGCCTCCACCCCCGGCGCGGGCAGGAAGGCCACGGCCTCCCGGTTGCCCAGGGTGATGGTGCCCGTCTTGTCCAGGAGCAGCACGTCCACGTCCCCGGCGGCCTCCACGGCCCGGCCCGAGGTGGCGATGACATTGGCGCGGATCATGCGGTCCATGCCCGCGATGCCGATGGCGCTGAGGAGCCCCCCGATGGTGGTGGGGATGAGGCACACGAGCAGGGCCACCAGCACCGTGAGGCGGATGGGGGATCCGGCCCCGGCGGAGGCCGCCGCGTGCCGGCTGAAGGGCAGGAGGGTGGCCACGGCCAGGAGGAACACGAGGGTGAGGGCCGCCAGCAGGATATCCAGGGCGATCTCGTTGGGGGTCTTGCGGCGCTGGGCCCCTTCCACCATGGCGATCATGCGGTCCAGGAAGCTGTCGCCGGGCCGGTGGGTGACCCGCACCACGATCCAATCGGAGAGCACCTCGGTGCCCCCCGTGACGGCGGAACGGTCCCCCCCGCTCTCGCGGATGACGGGGGCGCTCTCCCCGGTGACGGCGGCCTCGTTCACGGAGGCGATGCCCTCGGCCACCTCGCCGTCCAGGGGGATGGTATCCCCGGCCTCCACCAGGACCAGGTCCCCCACCTGCAGGGTGGCGCTGTCCGCCGGGGTCCAGGCTCGGCTGCCGGGCCCCTTCAGGCGCTTGGCCGTGACCTGGCGGCGGCTGGCCCGGAGGGCGTCCGCCTGCGCCTTGCCCCGCCCCTCGGCCAGGGCCTCGGCGGCATTGGCGAAGTAGAGGGTGGACCAGAGCCAGAGGGCGATCTGGAAGATGAAGCCCGGCCGGGCCTCGCCGTGGCCGCCCAGGCTGTGGATCCAGAGGAGGGTGGTGAAGGCGCTGCACACCCACACCACGAACATGACGGGGTTGCGGAGGAGGTGGCGCGGGTCCAGCTTGCGCAGGGCGTCCAGGAGGGCCCGGCGCAGGACGGGGCCGCGCAGGAGGGGGGCGGGGGCGGATCCGGTCACGGGATCACCTTTCCAAGGGGGGCCAGATGTTCGGCCAGGGGCCCCACCGCCAGGGCGGGGAGGAAGGTCAGGGCGCCCACCAGCAGCACCACCGCCACCAGGAGGCCCGCGAAGAAGGGGCTGTGGGTGGGCAGGGTGCCGGGGCCGGGCGGGGTGCGCTTCTTGGCGGCGAGGGAGCCCGCCATGGCCAGCACCGCGGCCACGGGCGCGAAGCGCCCCGCGAGCATGGCCAGGCCCAGGCCCCAGTCCAGGAAGGGCACGTCGGCGGTGAGGCCGTTGAAGGCGCTGCCGTTGTTGGCCGCGGCGCTGGTCCAGGCGTAGAGCACCTGGGTGAAGCCGTGGGGTCCCGGGGCGGAGATCCACCGGCCCGCGTCCGGGTGCAGGAGGGTGGCGGCGGCCCCGCCCAGGATGAGGGCGGAGGGCACCAGCACCACCAGGGCGGCCATCTTCATCTCGAAGGCCTCCACCTTCTTGCCCAGGTACTCCGGCGTGCGCCCCACCATGAGGCCCGAGACGAAGACGGCCACCACCACGAAGACGAGCATGCCGTAGAGGCCCGAGCCCACGCCGCCGAAGGCCACCTCGCCGATCTGCATGAGCACCATCTGGGCGAGGCCCGAGAGGGGGGCCATGGCGTCGTGCTGGGCGTTCACGGCCCCGTTGCTGGCCGCGGTGGTGGCCGTGGACCAGAGGGTGGAGGCCTCCACGCCGACGCGGGCCTCCTTGCCCTCCAGGCTCCCCTGGACCTGGACGACGGCGGGGGCGCGCAGGGCCGCGGGGGTGCGGGCCTCGGCCCAGCCCGCCAGGAGGGTGGGGAGCAGGAGGAGGAGGGCCATGGCCCCGAAGATCGCCCAGCCCTGGCGGCGGTCCCGGACCATGCGCCCGAAGGCGAAGCAGCAGGCCGCGGGCAGGAGCAGGATCGCCAGGATCTGGGCCAGGTTGGCCAGGGCCGTGGGGTTCTCGAAGGGGTGCATGGCGTTGGCGCCGAAGAAGCCGCCCCCGTTGGTGCCCAGCATCTTGATGGCCAGCTGGGAGGCCGCGGGGCCCAGGGGGATGAGCTGTTCCGCCGGCGCCCCCGGCGGGGGCGGGGCCACCCAGGCCGCGTGGAGGGCCGGGACCCAGGTCTGGACGACCCCCTGGCTCACGAGGAAGAGGGCGAAGAGCAGGGAGAGGGGGAGGAGCACCCGCAGGGTCACCCGCACCAGGTCCACCCAGAAGCTGCCCAGGCTGGTGGCCTTGCGCCGGCGGATGCCCCTGGCCACCGCCGCCATCACCGCCAGGCCCGTGGCCGCCGACAGGAAGTTCTGCACCGTCAGGCCCAGGGCCTGGGCCAGGGGCCCGAGGGCGGCCTCGCCCGCATAGGCCTGCCAGTCGGTGTTGGTGACGAAGCTGGCCGCCGTGTTGAAGGCCAGGGGCCAGGCCATCCCCTTGAAGCCCATGGGGTTCAGGGGCAGGTGCCCCTGGAGGCGCAGGAGGGCCAGGAGGAAGGCGAAGCCCAGGGCGTTGAAGGCCAGGAGGGCCCCCAGGTAGCCCTTCCAGTCCATGCGGTCCCCGGGGCCCACGCCCAGGATCCGGAAGAGGGCCCGCTCCAGGGGGAGCAGGACCCGGTCCAGGGGCAGGGGCTCCCCGTCCAGGGTCCGGCCCAGGTAGCCGCCCAGGGGCGGGGCCAGGAGGGCGAGGGCCAGGATCAGGCCGGTGACCAGGAGCAGGAAGAGGGGGCTCACTGGAAGCGCTCCGGGGCAAGCAGGGCCGTGGCCAGGTAGGCCAGCAGGCCTGCCGCCAGCACCCCTGCCAGGATCGTCAACGCGGTCATGGACCACCTCCCGCACCAGGGTCGGTGGACGGTCGTCAGGATGGCGTCAAGATCCGGAGCGGCCGCATCAAGATTCCATCAAGATCAGGGCAGCATCCCGTTCACCCGGAAGGTCCGGCTCGTCACCCCGTCCGACAGATCCACCCGGGCCTCCCAGCCCTCCATGCGGAAGTCCAGGCTCCCCCCCTCGCCCCGGCCCAGCATCCGGCCCGTGGCCCCGTGGCGCACGAGGGCGGCGGGGGCGTCCCGGGGTTCCCAGCGGAGGCCCATCCGGCCCCCGTCCGAACCCAGGATCCAGGGCTGGGCGGGCCCGGGGTTCCCCGTGCGGGTGCGCCGGGCCACCTCCCGCCCGTCCTTCAGGATCCGCAGGGCGGCGAGGGCCTCCTCCCGCACCCCGGCCAGGGGCAGGGCCAGGGCGAAGACGGCCCCCGCGGGATCCAGGTCCGCCAGGGGGGCCGGGGTGAAGCCGGCGGCGGCCAGGAGGCCGCCCTGGGCGTCCAGGGCCTCCAGGCGCCAGGTCTCCCCGCCGGTCCCCCCGGGGAAGGCGTCCAGGGTGAAGGCCGGATCCAGGTCCACCCCCTCCCCCGTCACCCGGCCGGACACCAGGAGGCACCGCGCCCGGGCCGGGGCCCCCGGCGCCCTCCGGCGGGCTTCCAGGATCCCCTGGACGGTGGCGGGGCCGGCCCAGGCCGGCCGGCAGCTGGTCATGATATCGGGCAGGGTGGGGGGCACCAGGGTGCCCGAACCCAGATCGAAGCCGTAGGCCCCCGTTTCCCCCCGGCCGGGATCGGCCAGGGCGGAGGCGCAGGGGCGGTGGGGGAGGCCCAGGGCGTGGCCGAGCCCGTGGGCGCAGACCTCCGCGAAGCCGTCCCCGGCGCGGTCCCCCTCCCGGTCCCAGCCCGCCGCCACCCCGGCGCCCAGGAGGGCGGCCCCCCCCTGGGCGCCGGCCTCCGGGGCGGGGACGAGGCCGTAGACCAGCCGCCCCTCCCCATCCAGGAGGCGCTTGAGGGCCAGATCCAGGAGGAGGCGGCCCCATCCGGCGGCGCCCTGGCCGAGGCCGGCGGGGGCGGCGAAGGGAGGCTCCACCTGGAGATCCTCGCCGCCGGGCCCCGTGGGCAGGGGGAAGAGAACCCGGGCCTGGTCCAGCCAGGCCGCCGCCGGCCTGCTCTCCCCTCCGGGGGCGCCGGCCCCCACCGTCACGGGCACCAGCAGGGCCCGGAAGGGGGGCGCCGGCCGCACGTCCAGGGCCCGGGCCAGCACCCGCTGGGGATGAGCGCCCGGGTAGGCCCGCCCGGGGTCCAGCTCCAGTTCCAGCACGGAGCCCGGCGCCAGCTCCTCCCCCGGCACCCGCGCGTTCCACGTGGCCCCCAGGTTCCCCTCCTCGATGAAGACGGGGGTGGCCTCCAGGGGGGCCCCCAGGACCCGGGTCCATTCCGGCCGGCCCGGTGTGCGCAGCGTCGCCCGCAGGGAGGGGGTGGCCCGGTTCGTCCCCGAGGCCACCACGAAGACCCGCAGGAGCCCGTCCCGGCCCGCGGCCAGGGGCACCCGCTGGCCCAGGGTCTGGACCCCCTGGCTGAGGCACCAGTCCCCGATGGAAAGGCGCAAGGCCAGGGCCCGCTCCGGTTCCGCCGCCGGGCCGGGGAGGGCCAGGGTCAGGTTTAAAATCATTTGTATACAACTCTTATGCATCGATCACCTCCGCCGGAAGGCGCCAATGTAGGTTCCAGGGGCGGGGAAGGGGATGAAAATACGGGAACGAGATCCCATCCAGGATTCCGAACGGGATGTGACCGGGCGACCCGGAAGTACTAGAATCGGGGGCATGACACGCCCCGAGGGTTCCCTGGGCCGGGATGGCCGCCTGCTGTTCCTCACCCGGGGCCTGCGCATGTTCGCGTACGGCTTCCTGTCCGTGGTCCTGGTCCTCCACCTGGCGGCCCTGGGCTTCGGGCAGGCGCGCATCGGCCTGCTCCTCTCCTTGACCCTCGCCGGGGATACCCTCATCTCCCTGGGCCTCACCACCCGGGCGGACCGGTGGGGGCGGCGGGCCACCCTGGCGGGGGGCGCCCTCCTCATGGCGGGGGCCGGGGCGGCCTTCGCCTTCAGCGGCGATTTCTGGGTGCTCCTGGCCGCGGCCACCCTGGGGGTCCTCAGCCCCTCCGGCAACGAGGTGGGCCCCTTCCTGGCCGTGGAGCAGGCCTCCCTTTCCCAGATCCTGCCGGGCGCCCGGCGCACGGCGGTCTTCGCCTGGTACAACCTCGCGGGGAGCTTCTGCACGGCCCTGGGGGCCCTGGGCGGGGGCTGGACGGCCCAGCTGCTGCAGGCGGGGGGCGCCTCCCCCGTGGCCAGCTACCGGGTGCTCATCCTGGCGTACGCCGCGGCGGGCCTCCTGCTGGCCGTCCTCTTCCGGCGCCTCTCCCCCGCCGTGGAGGTGCCCCCCGGCCAGGCCCCCGCCGGGGGCCTGGGCCTGGGCCGTTCCCGGGGCACCGTGTTCCGCCTCTCGGCCCTCTTTTCCCTGGACGCCTTCGCCGGGGGCTTCGTCATCCAGAGCCTCGTGGCCTGGTGGTTCCACACCCGCTTCGGCGTGAACCCGGGCCTCCTGGGCACCCTCTTCTTCGGGGCCAATGTCCTGGCGGGGATCTCGGCCCTGCTGGCCTCCCGCATCGCGGACCGCATCGGGCTCCTGAACACCATGGTGTTCACGCACATCCCCTCCAACGTGCTGCTGATCCTCGTGCCCCTCATGCCCACCCTGCCCCTGGCGGCGGCGGTGCTCCTCCTGCGCTTCTCCATCTCCCAGATGGACGTGCCCACCCGCCAGTCCTACACCATGGCCGTGGTGGAACCCGGCGAGCGCTCCGCCGCCGCGGGGGTCACGGGCATCGCCCGCACCACGGGCGCGGCCCTCTCCCCCGCACTGGCGGGCCCCCTCATGGCCGGGGGCCTGGCCTTCGTGGTGGCGGGCTCCCTGAAGATCGTGTACGACCTCCTCCTTTGGCGGGCCTTCCGGCACCATGGGGGGGAAGCACCCATCAACCGGCCTTAAGGCCGCCCGTAGACCTGGCAGGACACCCGCTCCAGGAGCACCCATGCGCATCGCCGCCCTCGCCGCCATCCTGGCCACCCCGGCCCTCGTCTGCGCCCAGGGGGCCGTGGATCCCGCGGGGGCCTGGGAGGGCGCCATCGAGCTGCCCGGCACGGCCCTGAAGGTGCTGCTGGATCTCTCCCGGGACAAGGGCGCCTGGGCCGGCAAGCTCTCCATCCCCCAGCAGGGGGCCAAGGACCTGGCCGTGGCCGGCCTGAAGGTGCAGGGCCCCGCCGTCGCCTTCACCCTGCCCGGCATCCCCGGCGCCCCCGCCTTCGCGGGGGAGCTGGACGCCAAGGGGGAGATCCGGGGCCGGTTCACCCAGGGGGGCCAGACCTTCCCCTTCCACCTGGCCCGGGCCGCGGCGGCCGCGGCCGCGGACACCAAGCTCCTGGAGGCCCTGGAGGCCGACATCGAGCGCATCCGCGCCGACTGGAAGGTGCCGGGCCTGTCGGTGGCCGTCGTCCGCGACGGCCGGATCGTGCTGGCCAAGGGCTTCGGCCTGCGGGACGTGGAGCGGAAGCTGCCCATGACCGCCGATACGATCCTGCCCATCGGCAGCGCCACCAAGGCCTTCACCACGGCCCTCCTGGCCTCCCTCGTGGACGAGGGCAAGCTGGACTGGGAGAAGCCCGTGCGCACCTGGATCCCCTGGTTCGCCCTCCAGGACGCGGTGGCCACGGACCGCATGACCCCCCTGGACCTCACCACCCACCGCAGCGGCATGCCCCGCCACGACATGCTCTGGTACAACGCCGCCCTCGGCCGCGAGGAGATGGTGCGCCGCCTGCGCTTCCTGGAGCCCAACAAGGACTTCCGCACGGACTTCCAGTACAACAACGCCATGTTCCTCACGGCCGGGTACCTGGCCGAGGTGGTCTCCGGCCGCACCTGGGAGGAGGGCGTCAAGGCCCGGCTCCTGGATCCCCTGGGCATGGCCCGGGCCAACTTCTCCGTGGACGCCGCCAAGGCCGACGCCGACTTCTCCCAGCCCTACGAGGAGGAGAAGGACGGCAGCCTCCGCCAGGTGCCCTTCCGCGCCATCACCAACGTGGGCCCCGCGGGCTCCATCAACGCCTCGGCGAGGGAGATGGCGGCCTGGGTGGGCATGCACCTCCAGGACGGCAAGTGGGGCGGGCGCCAGGTGCTGAGCCCCGCCGCCGTCACCTTCCTGCACACCCCCCGCATGCTCACCGGCGCCCCCCAGACCCGGCCCGAGCTCGTCCCCGGCGGCTACGCCCCGGGCTGGTTCACGGACGTGTACCGGGGGCACCTGCGCATCCACCACGGGGGCAACATCGACGGCTTCTCCGCCATGGCCATGTTCCTGCCCGCCGACGGCCTGGGCATCGTCGTCCTGGCGAACCTGGGCGGCACCCAGGCCCGGGACCTGGTGCCCCGCCACGTCATCGACCGGGTCCTGGGCCTGGAGGCCCGGGACTGGAGCGGCGAGGCCCTGGCCAAGGTGAAGGAGGCCAAGGCCCAGCTCAAGGACGCCGAGGCCCGCAAGCGCGCCGCCCGCAGGACCGGCACCGCCCCCAGCCATCCCCTGGCCGAGTACGCGGGCACGTACGAGCACCCCGGCTACGGCACCGCGGAGGTGAAGGTGGCGGGCAAGGGCCTGGAGCTGATCTACAACGGCATCCGCACCCCCCTGGAGCACTGGCACTACGATGTCTTCAACGGCCTGAAGGCCGAGGACCCCGTCTTCCAGGACGAGAAGGCCCAGTTCCTCACCGGCCTCGACGGCGAGATCGACACCCTGGCCATGGGCCTGGAGCCCTCCGTGAAGCCCATCCAGTTCACCAAGAAGGCCGACCCGCGCCTTTCCGATCCGGTCTTCCTGGCGCGCTTCGAGGGCGCGTACGCCCGGGGCGCCCAGATGGAGGCCCGGGTCTCCGTGCGGGGCAGGGCCCTGGCCCTGGAGGTGAAGGGCCAGCCCGTCTACGAGCTCGTCCCCGTGCGGGGCACCCGCTTCGCCATCAAGGGGCTCCCCGCCTTCTTCGTGCAGTTCACCCTCCCCGCCAGCGGTCCCGCCACCGCCGTGGACTTCGACCAGCCCAACGGGATCTTCAGCGCCCCCCGCAAGTGAAGGGGCCTCCTACATCGCGAACGGGGTCTCCCCGACCCAGGCCCGGAAGGCCGGGAGGACGACGTCCGGGCCGAAGCGGGCCCTGCAGGCCTCGTGGGCCCGCCGTCTGAGCCGATCGGCCTCCCCGTCCCCGGTGCGCCAGGCGGCGCACAGGGCCTCGGCGAGGGCCACGGGGGAGTGGGGGGGCACGCACCAGCCGAACTCCCCGCCCCCCAGGATCTCCCAGGGGCCCCCGTGATCGGGGCCCACCAGGAGCATGCCGGCGGCGGCCGCCTCGGGGAAGACGAGGCCGAAGGGCTCGTCCCAGGGCACGAAGGCGAAGACATCGCAGACGCGGCGCAGGGCCCGCAGGCGGTCCCCGGGGAGGAACCCGTGGAAGAGGACGGCCTCCCCCAGGCCCAGTTCGGCGGCCAGCCCCTCCAGGGCCGCGCGCTGGCTTCCATCCCCCACCACGTGGAGGCGGGGGCGGGGGCCCAGGCGGGGCAGGGCGAGGCGGAAGGCCCGCAGGACCGTGTCCACGTTCTTCACCAGTTCCAGCCGGGTCTGCACCATCACCTGGAGCCCCGTGCGGTCGATGCCCGGCAGGTGCCGCTCCGCCCGGGGCTCCACGACGGGATAGGAGACCCGGGCCTGGAGGCCGCCGTAGGCCGCCCATACGCTGCCCCGGGTGTAGGCGCTGTTGGCGGCGACCCCATCCAGGCCCGCCACCCCCCGCTGATCGAAATCCAGGCGCCCCCGCCAGTTCCAGGCCCCCCGCTCGTCCCGCCCCAGGTCCCGGCGCAGGGCCCGGGCCAGGGGCTGCTGGCCGGCGATGAGCCCCTTCCCGCTGGCCTCCAGGAGGCGGGGGTGGGTCTGGCGGGGGTACAGGCCCCGGGGGGGCTCGTGGCAGTACCAGAGCTTGCGGGCTCCCAGGGCGGTGGCCCCCAGGAGGGCCGGGGCCGGGTGATTGTGGGCCACCACCACGTCGGGGGCCAGGGCCCTCAGTACGCGGCCCACCCGTTCCGAAAGGTGGGCGAGGCGGGCCTTGCGGTCCAGGAGGAAGGCCAGGTCGCTCCAGTGGCGCCGGGGAACCTCGTGCACGGGCAGGCCATCCAGGGATTCGCCCCAGGAGGCGGCCACCGGCTCCAGGCTCACCACGTGCACCTCCGCCCCCCCGTCGCGCAGGGCCCGCGCCTGGGCCAGGGCCAGCACCTCCGCCCCGCCCCAGGTCCTGAACCCCCGATGAAGGATCACCGCCCGCATGCGCACCTCCACCCCCAGGAATGCCGCCCCCGGCTCGCCCGGTGCCCCGGACCGCCCAGTGTCGACGGGGCCCCGCCCGGCGTCGCCCGGATCCGGGCGAACGGAGGATGGGCATCGTAAGATGAAGATTCACCTGGAGGTTCCCCTGCCCCTGAGGCTCCGCGCCATCCTCGCCTTCTGGCTGCCCCTGGCCGCCACCTGGATCATGATCTCCCTGGAGGGCCCCTACCTGTCCGCGGTGGTGGCCCGTCTTGGCGCTCCCGTGGCGAACCTGGCGGCCTCGGGCCTGGCCTTCAGCCTGGCCTGGCTGGCGGAATCCCCCATCATCATGCTCCTCTCCGCCTCCACGGCCCTGGCCAAGGACCGGCCCTCCTTCACGGCCCTGCGCCGCTTCGTGGGCCTCCTGAACGCCGGGGTGACGGCCCTCATGGTCCTCATCGTCCTGCCCCCCGTCTTCCGGGGCCTGGCGGAGGGCCTCATGGGCCTGCCCCGGGAGGTGGCGGACCTGGCCCACCAGGCCACCCTCATGCTCCTGCCCTGGCCGGCGGCCATCGGCTTCCGGCGCTTCTACCAGGGCCTCCTCGTGCGCCGGGGCCTCACGGGGCGGGTGGCCAGCGGCACGATCCTGCGCCTGGCCGCCATGTCCCTCACGGCCGCGGGCCTGGCCTTCGGCACCCGCCTGCCGGGGGCCGTCATCGGGGCCCTGGCCCTCAGCGCCGGGGTCGTGGCCGAGGGGGCCGCGGCCCGCTGGATGGCCCGGCACGTGGTGCGGGATCTCCTGGCCGGGGAGCCGGGCCCGGAGCCCTCCCAGGAGGAGCTGGCCCGCTTTTACTTCCCCCTGGCCCTCACCAGCATGCTCTCCATGTGCGTGGCCCCCATCCTCATCCTCTTCATGGGGCGGGGGGCGGATCCGGTGCCCTGTCTGGCCGCATGGCCCGTCGTCCAGGCCTTCGTCTTCCTCTTCCGCAGCGGGGGCGTGGCCTTCCAGGAGGTGGGCGTGGCCCTGCGGACCCCGGAGGGCGGCCCCTCCCCCCAGGTGCGCCGGGCCGCCCTTCTCCTGGGGGGCGCCGTGACCCTGCTCTACGCGGTCATCGTCTTCACCCCCCTGGCGGGCCTCTGGTACCAGCGGATCCTGGGTCTGGAACCGAGCCTGCTGCCCTTCGTGCTCCTCCCCTCCCGGCTCCTGCTTCTGTACCCCGCCCTGGAGTACGCCCTCAGCTGGCAGCGCACCCGCTGGATCCTGGCCGGGCGCACCCGGGTCATCACCGGGGCCACCGCCCTGGAAATCGGCGTGCTGGCCCTGGCCATGGGCCTGCTGGTGCTGGGCCTGGGCCTGCGGGGCACCCTGGCCGCCGCCATCGCCCTCACCCTGGGCAGGCTTTCCGCCAACGCCCTCCTGCTCCGGCAGCGCAAGGCGTGGCAGGGCGCCGCCTGAACCCTCCTTCCCGCCGCGGGCGGGAAGGAGGCTCCTGGATTCCTAGATCTGCCCCGCCAGGGCCTTGTACAGGACCACCTGATTGAGCTTGGCTGCCAAACGGGTGGCGACCCAGCCCTGCTGGGCGGCGTACAGGGAGCGCTGGGCCACGAGGACATTGAGGTAACCGTCCAGCCCGGCCCTGTAGCGCAGGTCCGCCAACTCATAGGCCTTCTTCAAGGCGTTCACGAGGGCCGTCTGGGCCTCCACCTGCTCCACCAGGGCCTCCCGGCGGGCGAGGCCGTCGGCCACGTCCCGGAAGGCGGCCTGGATGGCCCCCTCGTACTGGGCCAGGGCCTGGTCCCGCTCCGCCTTGGCGGCGTCCACGGCGGCGATGAGGGAACCGCCGGCGAAGATGGGGCTGACGATCTGGGGCGCGAAGCTCCAGGTGCGGGTGCCGGATCCGAAGAGGGCCGACACGGAGGGGCTGAGGGTGCCGATGCCCGCCGTGAGGCTCACCCGGGGCAGGAAGGCCGCCCGGGCCGCGCCGATATTGGCGTTGGCCGCCTGGAGGGTGAACTCGGCGGCGCGCACATCGGGCCTCCGCAGGAGCACCTGGGAGGACAGGCCCGCGGGCACGTCCTTGAGGAGACCACTGGCGTCCAGGTCGGCGGGGAGCAGGGCCGGGGGCACCTGGGTGCCCGCCAGCAGATCCAGGGCGTTGCGGTCCGCGGCCACCTGCCCCTTGAGGCGGGCCAGATCGGCCCGGGCGGATTCCATCTGGCTCTCGGCCTGGCGCAGGTCCAGTTCCGAGGCCACCCCCGCCTTGAAGCGGGCCTGGATGGTGTCGAAAACCGCCTTCTGGGCCTCCCAGGTGCCCTGGGCCAGGCGCAGGCTCTCCTGGTCGGCGCCCAGGGCCAGCCAGGCCTGGGCCGTGGCGGACACCAGGCTGAGGCGCGCGGCGTCCCGGCCCGCCTCCGAGGCCAGGTACTGGTTCAGGGCCCGGTCCTTGAGGTTGCGCAGGCGCCCGAAGAAATCCACTTCCCAGGAAAGGATGCCCACCTGGACGCTGTCCTGCTCCACGTTCTTGGCGGTGCCGCTATTGAGCTTCTCGGGCAGGCGGTACTTGTTGCCGTTGGCCATGAGGCCGGCGCTGGGGGTGATGGCCGCCCGCTGGATGCGGTAGGCGGCCTGGAGGCGCTCCACGGTGAGGCTGGCGGAGCGCAGGTCCCGGTTATTGGCCAGGGCCAGGCGGATGACCCCCTGGAGGCCGGGGGCGGTGAAGGTCTGGTCCCAGGGGACCTCGGGCGTCCCGGGGGCGGGGGCGCCGGGGAACTGCCCGGGCACGGGGGCCTGGGGCCGGGTGTACCGGGGGGCCAGGTTGCACCCGGCCAGGGCGAGGAGGGGAAGGATCGTCAGGGCGCGCATATCAGGCCTCCGCCGCCGGAGTGGCCTTCTTCCGCTTCCCGAAGAACTGGACCACCAGCACGTAGAACAGGGGGATGAAGAACACCGCCAGGAAGGTGGCGGTGACCATGCCGCCCAGCACGCTGGTGCCGATGGCCTTCTGGGCGCCGGCGCCGGCGCCGGAGGCCATGGCCAGGGGCAGCACGCCGAAGCCGAAGGCCATGGACGTCATGAGGATGGGCCGGAGCCTCAGCCTCGCCGCCTCCAGGGTGGCCTCCATGAGGGGCATGCCCTCCTCCATGTTGGATTTGGCGAACTGCACGATGAGGATGGCGTTCTTCGTGGTGAGGCCCAGCACGGTGAGCAGGCCGATCTGGAAGTACACGTCGTTGGGCATGCCGCGCAGGCTCGAGGCCAGCACCCCGCCCACCACGCCCAGGGGCAGGGCCAGCAGGATGGTGATGGGCACCGTCCAGCTCTCGTACAGGGCCGCCAGCACCAGGAAGATGGCCAGGATCGAGAAGCCGTAGAGGAGGCCCGCCTGGCTTTCGGACATGCGCTGCTGGTAGCTCAGGCCCGTCCATTCCGAGGCCACGCCCTGGGGCAGCTTCTTCACGAGCTCCTCCATGGCGTTCATGGCCTCGCCCACGGAGTGCCCCTGGGCGGGCTCGCCCTGGATGTTCATGGCCGGGAAGGCGTTGTAGCGCTCCAGGCGGGGGCTGCCGTAGACCCAGCGGCCCGTGGCGAAGGCCGAGAGGGGCACGAGGGCGCCCTTGCTGTTGCGCACCCGCAGGCGGTTCAGGTCCTCGGGGACCATGCGGAAGGGGGCGTCGGCCTGGGCGTAGACGCGCTTGACCTGGCCGCCCTGAACGAAGTTGCCCACGTAGGCGCTGCCGAAGGCCGCGGAGATGTAGTTCTGGGCGGCGGTGACCGAGACGCCCATGGCCTCGGCCTTGCCCTTGTCGATGTCCACCTTGAACTGGGGCACGTCGGGCATGCCGTTGGGGCGCACCCGCGCCAGGCGGGGATCCTTGGCGGCCATGCCCAGCAGCATGTTCTGGGCGTCGGTGAGGCCCAGGTGGCCCAGGTCGCCCCGGTCCTGCAGCATGAAGTCGAAGCCCGTGGCGGTGCCCAGCTCGGTCACGGCGGGAGGGGGGAAGGCGAAGACGATGGCCCCGCGCATGCCGCCCAGGGCCCGCATGGCCTTGCCGGCCACGTCCTTGGCCCGCAGGCCGTCCTTCTCGCGCAGGCTCCAGTCCTTGAGCTTGATGAAGGCGAGGCCCTGGTTCTGGCCCCGGCCGGCGAAGCCGAAGCCCGCGCCGGTGGTGCAGGCCTCCACGGCGTCCTTCTGCTCCTCCAGGAAGTGGTTCCGGATCTTGTCCATGACCTCTTCCGTCTGCTCCATGGTGGAGCCCACCGGGAGCTGGACCATGGCCATCAGGCTGCCCTGGTCCTCGTCGGGGAGGTAGCCGGTGGGCATGCGCAGGTAGAAGACCGCCATGGCGGCCACCAGGGCCGCGAAGACGGCCACGTACCGGGTGCGGCGCCCCAGGATGGCCTTCACGAGGGCCATGTAGCGGTCCCGGCCCTGGTTGAAGAACCGGTCGAACCACACGAAGAAGGGACGGAAGAGGGGCAGTCCCCCCTCCGCAGCCTCGTGGCCCTTCTCGACGGGCTTCAGGAGGGTGGCGCAGAGGGTGGGCGTGAGGACGATGGCCACCACCACCGAGAGCATCATGGAGGCGATGACGGTGATGGAGAACTGGCGGTAGATGACGCCCGTGGACCCGGGGAAGAAGATCATGGGCCCGAACACGGCCGAGAGCACGAGGCCGATGCCCACCAGGGCGCTCTGGATCTCGGCCATGGACTTCTTCGTGGCCTCGTAGGGCTCCAGTCCCTCGTCGCCCATGACCCGCTCCACGTTCTCCACGACCACGATGGCGTCGTCGACCAGGAGCCCGATGGCCAGGACCATGGCGAACATGGTGAGCATGTTTATGGTGTAGCCCAGGGCCCCCAGCACCCCGAAGGTGCCGAGGATCACCACGGGCACCGCGATCGTGGGGATCAGCGTGGCCCGCAGGTTGCCCATGAAGAGGTACATCACGAGGAATACGAGCACGACCGCCTCGAAGAGGGTCTTGACCACCTCGTCGATGGCCACCTTCACGAAGGGGGTGGTGTCGTAGGGGTAGACCACCTCGACCCCGGCGGGGAAGTAGGCGGAGAGCTCCTTCATCTTGGACTTGATCCGCTCTGCGGTCTCCAGGGCGTTGGCGCCCGCCTCCTGGCGGACCGCGAGCATGCCCACGGGCTTGCCATTGAACTTCATGGCGAAGTCGGCCACCTCGCTGGCCAGTTCCGTGCGCCCGATGTCCCGGACCCGCACGATGGACCCGTCGGGGTTCGTGCGGATGGGGATCTCGGCGAACTGCTCCGGGGTGACGAGCATGGACTGCACGAGGATGGAGGCGTTGAGGCGCTGGCCTGGCACCGTGGGGGCGCCGCCCAGCTGGCCCGCGGAGACCTCCACGTTGTTGCGCGCCACCGCCGCCGTCACGTCGTCGGAGGTGAGGCCGAACTGGGTCAGCTTGTCGGGGTCGAACCACACCCGCATGGAGTAGCCCGCCCCGAAGACCTCCACCTCGCCCACCCCCGGCACCCGGGCCAGGACGGACTGGAGCTTGGAGATGGCGTAGTCGTTCAGGTCCGCGCTGTTCATGGACCCGTCCTTCGACGTGATGCCCAGGATGATCAGCCAGTTGCGGGTGGACTTGGAGACCGAGACGCCCCGCTGCTGCACCACGGTGGGCAGGCTGGGCATGGCGATCTGGAGCTTGTTCTGGACCTTGGACCAGGCGGTGTCGGGATCGGTGCCCGGGGCGAAGGTGAGGGTGATCTGGGCGTTGCCCGACGAATCGCTCGTCGAGTACATGTAGAGCATCTTGTCCAGGCCGGTCATCTTCTGTTCGATCATCTGGACGACGCTGTCCTCCACCGTCTTGGCGGAGGCGCCCGGGTAGTTCGCCGCGATGGAGATGGAGGGCGGGGCGATGGGCGGGTACTGGGAGACGGGGAGCTTGTAGATGGCCAGGGCCCCCGCCAGCATCATGCCGATGGCGATGACCCAGGCGAAGACGGGGCGTTCGAGGAAGAAACGGGACACCTGGGCCTCCCTACTTCTTCGCGGCGGGGGCGAAAGGCACGGCCTTCACGGCCATGCCGGGGCGGACCTTCTGCAGGCCCTCCACGATCAGCCGGTCCCCGGCGCCCAGGCCGGACTGCACCACCCAGGCGTCGCCCAGGCTGCGGTCCAGGGTGAGGATGCGCTGCTCGACCTTGCCGGAGGCGTCCAGCACCATGGCGACGGCGTTGCCCTTGGCGTCGCGGGTGACGCCCTGCTGGGGGGCCAGGATGGCCTGGTCGTCCACGCCGTCCTCGATGACGGCGCGCACGAACATGCCCGGCAGGAGCAGGCCCTTGGGGTTGGGGAAGACCAGGCGCAGGGTCACGGCGCCCGTGGAGGGCTCCACCGTCACGTCCCGGAACTGGAGGCGGCCCTCCAGGGCGTAGGGGGTGCCGTCCTCCAGGAGGAGCTTCGCCTTGCGGGAGCCGTCCCCGGCCTTGAGCTTCCCGGCCTCCAGGCGCCTGCGAAGGCGCAGCTGCTCGGTGCTGGACTGGGTCACGTCCACGTAGATGGGATCCAGCTGGGTGACGGTCACGAGGGAGGTGGGCTGGTAGGCCGTCACCAGGGCCCCCACGGTCACGGAAGACTTGCCCGCCCGGCCGTGGATGGGCGCCTTCACGGGGGTGTTGGCCAGGTTGAACTCGGCGCTGGTGACGGCGGCCTTGGCGGAGGCCACGGCGGCCTGGGCCTGGAGGAAGGCGGCCTGGGCCTCGTCGGCCTCCTGCTGCCCCACGGCCTTCACCTCGGCGAGGCCCTTGAGGCGCTCGGCCCGGGAACGGACGGCGGGAAGGCTGGCCTGGGCGGCGGCCAGGGCGGCCTGGGCCTGCTCCAGGGCCGCCTTGTAGGGCGTCGGGTCGATCTGGTACAGGAGGGCCCCGGCCTTCACCTCGGATCCCTCTTCGAACAGCCGCTTTTGGATGAGCCCGTTCACCTGGGGCCGCACCTCGGCCACCTGGAAGGGGGACGTACGACCAGGCAATTCCGTGGTGAGGGCCGCCTTCTGGGGCTGCACGACCACGTAGGCAACCTCGGGGGTCATGGCAGGTGGGGGGGCCGACTTGCAACCCAGCAGGGCCACCATGCCCGCCGCGCCTCCGACCAGTCCGTTCACGATCCAACCCTGTCGCATGCCTCACCTCAACCGGTTCAAGGAACTCCGCCGGGGGCCTCCCCGCATCCTGTTGACGCGGACGGTGTTCCTCGCGGGACTCCTCCATGCTAGCCCGGTTGGGGGGCTTGCGGTCCGACTTCCCGCTTCTCAGTTCACTCGGCTTCCAGCTCGCTTCCCGTGGAAAAGGCCTCCCGCACGGAATCCTCCACCCGGGTGGGTCGCCCCGTGCGCCGATCCATGGGGCACCAGAGGGTGCGGGCCCTGGAGAGCAGGGTGCCGTCCTCCCGGAGGATGTCCGTGTGCCGTTCGTACCGCCGCTCAGAGGCGGCCCCCACCCAGGTGTGGGCCCGGATGCGGTCGCCCAGCCGAGCAGAACGCCGGTAATCGATTTCGTGGCGGGCGACGACCCAGAACAAGGCCGCCTGGGCCTCCGGGGGGGCCGCCGCCGTCCAGTGGGCGATGGCCGCCTCCTGGACCCAACGCAGGTAGACCACGTTGTTCACGTGGTCCAACGCGTCGATGTCCCCGGGCTGGATCTCCAGGGGCAGTTCGAAGGGGGGGAGGGGGCTCACGGCTCGGGGACGAGGCGGACCCGTTCGGTGTGCACGCCGTCCGAAAGCTGGACGTCCACATCCTGGGCCTCGGGGAGGTTGACCACCCCGTCCCGGGCGATGGCCACCACTTCGCCGGTGCGGGCGTCCCGCACGAGGGCGGCGGGGTGGCCGGAGGTCCAGCGAAGGGTGGTGCCACCGGTCGGCCGGGAAGCCAGGACCGCGTCCCCGCCCAGGACGGCCGTGGGCCGGCGCAGGGCCAGGATCTGGTCCCCGGCCTTCACGTGCAGGGCCTGGACCCGGTCGAACCCGTCCCCGTCCAAGGGCAGGAAGACCGCGAAGTGGGCCTCGTCAGGGTCGGCGCCGCAGCCCACGGTGGCCAGTTCGAAGTCCACGCCGGCGATCTCCCGGCCCGTGGCGTCCACGGCCGAGGCCCGGCGGG
>DATGXY010000158.1:0-17545 GCA_035298525.1 Holophaga sp. | reverse complement strand
GTGGAGGCCGCAGCCGCGGCCCTGCCGGCCTGGCGGGCCCGGCCCGCCCACGAGCGCGCCGCCCTCCTCCGCCGTCTCTTCGACCTCATGGGACGGCACGAGGAGGACCTGGCCCTCCTCATGACCGCCGAACAGGGCAAGCCCCTGGCCGAATCCCGGGGCGAGATCCGCTACGCGGCCTCCTTCATCGAGTGGTTCGCCGAGGAGGCCCGCCGCGTCTACGGGGAGACGATTCCGGCCCCGTCGGCGGACCGGCGCATCCTGGTGGTGAAGGAGCCCGTGGGCGTGGTGGCCGCGATCACCCCCTGGAACTTCCCCTCGGCCATGATCACCCGCAAGCTGGGCCCCGCCCTGGCCGCGGGGTGCACCCTGGTCCTCAAGCCGGCGGGGGCAACCCCCCTGTCGGCCCTGGCCCTGGCCGAACTGGGCCGGCGCGCCGGGATCCCCGACGGCGTCTTCAACGTGGTGACGGGCCCCTCGGGCCCCATCGGGGAGGAGCTCACCACCAACCCCCTCGTGCGCAAGTTCACCTTCACGGGCTCCACGGAGGTGGGCAAGCGCCTCCTGGCGCGCTGCGCGTCCACGGTGAAGAAGGTCTCCATGGAGCTGGGCGGCAACGCCCCCTTCCTCGTGTTCGACGACGCCGACCTGGAGGCCGCCGTGGCCGGGGCCATCGCGTCCAAGTACCGGAACACGGGCCAGACCTGCGTGTGCACCAACCGCTTCCTCGTGCAGGAGGGGATCCGGCCCGCCTTCGTCCAGGCCCTGGCCGCCGCCGCCTCCGCCCTGAAGGTGGGGGACGGGCGCGGGGAGAACGTGCAGCAGGGCCCCCTCATCGACGCCGCCGCCGTGGAGAAGGTGGAGGAGCACATCCGCGACGCCGTGGCCCGGGGGGCCCGGGTCGCCGCCGGCGGCGGCCGCCACGCGCTGGGGGGCACCTTCTTCCAGCCCACCGTCCTGGACGGCGCCACCCCGGAGATGCTCCTGGCCCGGGACGAGACCTTCGGCCCCGTGGCGGCGGTCTTCCCCTTCCGCACCGAGGCCGAGGCCGTGGCCCTGGCCAACGACACCCCCTATGGCCTTGCGTCCTACCTCTACACCCGCGACCTGGGCCGCGCCTGGCGCGTGGCCGAGGCCCTCGAGTACGGCATGGTGGGCATCAACACGGGGCTCATCTCCACCACCGTGGCCCCCTTCGGGGGGGTCAAGGAATCCGGGCTGGGGCGGGAGGGTTCCCGCTACGGCATCGAGGACTACCTGGAAGTGAAGTATCTCTGCATGGCCGGGCTCGTCTGAGCCGGCCCCTTGGAGGAGACCCCATGCCCTCTCGACCCGTCCTCGCCCTTCTCTGCCTGGGGCTCCTCGCCTGCAGGGGGCCGGAGGCGCCCTACGGCATCGGCCGCTTCGTCGGCAAGGACATCGGGGCCTTCATGGAAAGCTGCGGCCAGCGCCCCGCCCAGGTCGTCCGGGCAGAGGCGGGCAGCGTCTACGTCTTCGAGGTGACCGAGGTGGTGGCCGAATCGGCCCCGCCCTCCGGTCCCACCCGGCCCCGCAACATCGACAACGCTCCCGCGGTGGTCCCGCCGGGCCCAGCCGCGGCCGGGAGCCAGGCCTTCCAGGAGCCCCGGGTGGTCCCGGGCACCCCCGAACCCGCGGCCCTGCGCCAAGTGTCCACCCTGAAGGCCCGGGTGCTCGAAGTGCGCACCGGCCAGGACGGCGTCATCCTCGGCTATTCCTGCCGTCCCAGGTAGCGGCCACCACGACCAGGTCCGCGTCCCCCGCGGCCTGCGCGGCCCCGCCCTCCAGCACGAGGCAGGCCCCGGCCTCCAGGCCTTCCCCGGCCACGGTGGCGGCGCCCCGGGCGCAGTAGACCAGGCGGAGATCCCCCGGCGGCAGGGGCGCGCCCCCCGGGCCCGGGACCACCACCCTCAGTTCATGGCTGCAGCCCTCCCTCCGGCTCATCACGCCGAAGTCCAGGCAGGCCCCTCCCAGGAGCCGCCCCGTCGTGGGCCAGTCGCCGCTGAAACGCACGGGCTCCAGGGGCCGGGCCAGCACCTGGGCCCCGTGGGGACCATGGTCCAGGGCCAGGCCCCCGCCCTCCAGGAGGAGCAGGGAGCGGTCGATGCCGGGAAAGGCCGAGAAGGGGCCGTCGGCCACCACGGGGGCGCGGCTCACCCGCAGGAGGAAGCCCGTCTCCAGGCTTCCCCCCGCGGGGTGGACGAACAGCTCGGTGGTGGTGCCCAGCCCGTTGCGCCAGGGCATGGCGCGGTAGTCGGCCGGGCCCAGGCGCCGGATCAACGCAGGTCCAGGTCGTAGGGCATGCGGGCGTAGAGGCCCTGGGGGTCGTTGAGGGCCTCGAAGCCGTCCCAGGCGCGCTTCAGCTGCTGCTGGACGCCTCCGGCGCTGCGGGTGTAGTTGCGCCGGCCGGAGCCCAGGGAATCCAGCATCTTCTCCAGGGCGGACTTGGGCTCGCCGGGGCCTTCCAGGCGGTAGTCCTTCTCAACCTTGGCCAGCTTGGCGGCGTGGAGCACGGCGTCCTGCAGGCCGCCCATCTCGTCGACCAGGCCCAGCTTGAGGGCGGCGGCGCCGGACCACACGCGGCCCTGGCCGATCTCGTGGACCCGCTCCTTGCTGAGGTTGCGGCCCTCGGCCACCTTGGCGAGGAACACGTCGTAGATCCAGTCCACGGCCCCCTGGGCCCGGGCCAGTTCCTCGGCGGTGCGGGGCCGGGCGAGGGAGGCGGCCCCCGCGATGCGGCCCGTCTGCACCCCGTCCCAGGTGAGGCCGTGGCCGTTGGCGAGGCCCTTCACGTTGGGCAGCAGGCCGTAGACGCCGATGGAGCCGGTGATGGTGGTGGGCTCGGCGAAGATCCGGTTGGCCTGGGCGCTGATCCAGTATCCGCCGGAGGCCGCCAGGTGGCCCATGGACACGACGACGGGCTTCTCCTTGCGGGCCAGGACGAGCTCGCGCTGGATGAGCTCGGAGGCGGTGACGCTGCCGCCGGGGCTGTTGACCCGGAGCACGATGGCCTTGACCCGCTTGTCCAGGCGCAGGCGCCGCAGTTCCCGGCTGAGGGAGTCGCCGCCCACGTTGCCGTCGCCGCCGGATCCGTCCACGATGGCCCCCTCCGCGAAGACGAGGGCGATGCGGTTGCGCGAGGTCTCCACGTCGGGGCCGGCCTTCACGTAGGTGGCCAGGGCGATCTGCGGGTAGTCCAGGTCGGAGGCCTTCCTGCCGCTGAGGGCCTTGAGCTCGTCCAGCACCTCGTCGTAGGCGGCCAGCTTGTCCACGAGGCCGGCCTTGAGGGCCTCGGGCGGCGTGAGGACGCCCTGGGTGTCCGCGATGGCCTGCACTTGGTCCACCGTGAGCTTGCGGTCCCCGGCGACGGTGCGCTTCCAGTCGGCCCACAGGTCGTCCAGGAGCGTCTTGACCTCCTCGCGGTTGGCCTCGCTCATCTTGTCCAGCACGTAGGGTTCCACGGCGCTCTTGTACTTGCCGGCCCGGGTCACCTGCACCTCGATGCCGTACTTCTTGAAGGCGTTGCCGTAGAACATGATCTCGGAGGCGTAGCCGGTGGCGTCCACCAGGCCCATGGGGTTGGCGTAGACCTTCCCGGCGCCGGCGCAGAGGTAGAGCTCACGCTTCGTCCAGAACTGGTTGTAGGCCAGCACGGGCTTGCCGGAGGCCTTGCGGAAGCGCTGGATGGCCTCCCGCAGCTCCTTCAGGGCCGCGGGACCGGAGCCAACCCCCTCGGGGCGGATGTTGCCGGTGATGAAGAGGCCGCTGACGGCGCCGTCATTGGCGGCCCTGTCGATGGCCTGGATGGCCATGTGCAGGGGCACCGCGTCCGCCGTGCCCTGCCCAGCCGCTCGCTGGAGGAAATCGGAGGGGGAGGACTCCCGCCAGGCGTCCGTGAAGTTGGTGTTCAGGTCCAGGATGAGCACGGCCCGGGCGGGGACCGTTGGCTTGGACGGCCCCATGGACGCCGCCAGGATGAAGAGGAGGACGAAACCGCCCACCACGAACAAGGTCAGGCCGATGAGCGTCGCGAACAGCGACCGGAAAAACTCCTTCATGGCGATCCTCCCAATCGTTTCCATCATGTCATGGGTGCCCGCCTCCCGGTCGGCGGTGGCCGCCGGGAAGCGGGGCGCCCGTCCGGAATGGATATTGAGACCCGATTTCCATGGACCCCGAAACCGGTTAGAATCCAGGGAACGGGCGCAGGGTTCCGGTCCGCCCGGCATTCATCCACCGGAACGGCGAGGATTGCAATAAATGGGCAACTACCCCGAATACATGGTCGCACCCATGCGCGACGAACTTAGCCAGGCGGGCTTCGAGCACCTCATGACCCCCGAGGCCGTGGACGCGGCCCTGCAGCGCCCCGGCACCACCCTCCTGGTGGTGAATTCCGTGTGCGGCTGCGCGGCCGCGGGCGCCAGGCCCGGCGTCCTGAGGGCCCTGGAGCGGGCCGGTGAGCGCCTCGACCACCGGGTCACCGTCTTCGCGGGCATGGAGAAGGAAGCCACCGCCCGGGCCCGGGACTACTTCGAGGGGGCCCCCCCCAGCTCCCCCCAGGCCGCCATCCTCAAGGACGGCCAGCTGGTGCACCTCATGCAGCGCACCTCCTTCCTTGACCGCAGCCCGGAGGAGATCGCCGGGGAACTGGCCGCCGCCCTCAGCTAGGCAGGCCCGCCGGCCGGGGCGTACCATGGACGGATGCGCCCCTGGTCCCCCCTTCTCCTGGCCCCGGCCCTGCTCGGGGCCCAGGCCCCCGAGCTTCCGCCCCCCTCCACCCTGGCCACCCCCATCGTCCTGGACCTGGCCCCCATGTTCGCCCAGGCGGAGCGCAGCACGCCCGTGACCCCGCCGGGGGTGGAGGCCTGGACGAACCTGCCGGGCCAGGGGTCCAGCCTTCCCGCCTACCGCTTCAATCTGTACCGGGAGCCCCTCACCTTCATCCTGAAGGGCAACC
This sequence comes from Holophaga sp., assembly GCA_035298525.1. GTDB lineage: Bacteria > Acidobacteriota > Holophagae > Holophagales > Holophagaceae > Mesoterricola. Next base: position 12,567 of record DATGXY010000158.1, on the reverse strand, counting down.
GCATCATCGTGCACACCCGCGTGAACTACTGGTTCGAGGTGGGGCTGCGGGTGGGCTCGTACGTGAAGTCCATGGGTTCCTGCGGCCTGCCGCCGGAGAAGTTCCGCCGGGCCCTTCTGGGATTCCAGGGGGAGGTGAACCTCACGCCCGGCTGGGGCCTGGACCTGAAGCTGGTCCCGGAGGAGCCCCTTCGCATGGACGGGTGCCAGATCACCTTCCTGGGCTACGACATCACCGACAAGGTGCTGGCCGGCATGAAGGAGAACCTGGGCCAGGCCCTGGAGGCCATCAAGGCGCAGGTGCAGGACGCCGCACGGCTCCGGGCCCGGGCCGAGGAGGCCTGGAACCAGGCCCAGCAGCCCATGGAGCTCTCCCCGGGCGTCTTCCTCATGCTCAACCCCGAGCGGGTGCGCCTGGGCCCCTGGACCAGCCAGGGCAAGGTGCTCACCGTGACGCCGGAGATCCAGGTGCGCCCCGCGATCACCCTGGGCGCGCGGCCCGAGGCGCCGCCCCGCCCCCTGCCCCCCCTGGACCTGAGCCCGGGCCCGATCGCGCCCGGCCTGGACATCCACGTGGACGCCGACCTGAGCTTCGAGCACGCCGCGCGCCAGATGATGGCCCAGGTGGGAGGCCAGGCCTTCGAGACGGAGAAGGGCAAGTTCACCATCACCGGCGTCGCCATCCGCGCGCAGGAGGGTTTCGCCGTCCTCGACCTGGACGTGCGGGGCCGCGTCAACGGGAGGCTCAGCCTCAAGGGCCGCCCCGCCTACGACGCCCAGCTGGGCTTGCTGCGCCTGGAGGACCTGGACTACACCCTGGAGACCCGCGACCTCATCGCCCGCTTCGGCGAGTGGCTCTACCGGGGCACCCTGAAGAAGACCCTCACCGAGCAGTGCGGGCTCTTCCTGGACCGCAGCTTCAAGGACCTCAAGGAGCGCACCCGCGCCGGCCTGAACCGGCCCCTGGCGCCGGGCGCGGCCCTTTCGGGCGAGGTGGACCTCCTCCACGTGAAGCGGGTCCAGGTGCTCCCGGACCGCTTCAAGGTGGAGGCCAAGCTGGAGGGCACGGCGCGCATCGTCGTCACGCCCCCCCAGGGGCAGTAGGGGCTAGTACGAAAGGACCTTGCGCATCCCCTCCAGCACCTTGGCGGTGTCGGGGAGGATGGCCTTCTCCAGGATGCGGTTGAAGCCCACGGGGGTGAAGGCGCTGCCGACGCGGCCCACGGGGGCGTCCAGCCAGGGGAAGCAGGTCTCGGAGATCTGGGCGGCGATCTCGCCGCCGAAGCCGCCGAAGACCTTGTCCTCGTGCACGACGATGGCGCGGTGGGTCTTCTTCACGCTGGCGAAGATGGTCTCCGTGTCCAGGGGACTGAGGCTGCGCAGGTCGACGACCTCCACCTCCACGCCCTCCTTGGCAAGCTGGTGCGCGGCCTCCAGGGCGAAGTGCACGGGGGTGCCGTACGAGAGCACGGTGAGGTCCCGGCCCTCCCGGCGGATCCGCGCCTTCCCGAAGGGCACGGCGAACTCCTTGGGCACGTGCGACTTGGCCTGGGCGGCGTTGTAGAGGTACTTGGGCTCCAGGAAGAGGCTCACGCCCCGGCTCCGGATGCAGGAGCGCAGGAGGCCCGCGGCGTCGTCGGCGAAGGCGGGCACCACCACGCGGATGCCGGGGATGGTGGTGAGCCAGCCCTCGATGTTCTGGCTGTGGTAGAGGCCGCCGCCGATGTAGCCGCCGGAGGCGATGCGGATGGTGACGTTGGGCACCTGCTTGCCGCAGCTGCGCCAGGACTCGTGGCTCAGCTCGATGAGCTGCTCGGCGGCGGGCCAGAAGTAGTCGGCGAACTCGGCGCCCTCCACCACGACCCGGATCTTGTCGTCCAGCTTGCTGAAGCCCAGGGCCGTGCCGGTGATGAAGTCCTCGGCGATGGGGCCGTTGAAGACCCGCGTCTTCCCGAACTCCTGCTGCATGCCCTTGGTGACGTTGAAGATGCCGCCCTTCTCCTTGTGGGCCACGTCCTGGCCCCAGATGTAGGTGTCGGGATTGGCCCGGAACTCCTCCTTCAGGGTCTGGTTGATGGCCTGCAGGAGGGTGATGGAGGGCCCCTCCTCGGCATGGGTCCCGTCGGGGAAGGCGGGGCTCACCCAGGGCTCGGGGAGCAGGTGCTCGTGGATCTTCGCCGGATCCGGGTTGGGGGCGGCGATGGCGGTGTCGGAGGCGGCGTTGTAGGCCTCCAGGTTGGCCTTCTCGATCTCCTGCAGCTCGGCCTCGGTGATGCCCTGCTCCAGGCAGGCGGCGCGGAAGCGGGGCAGCGGATCCAGGGCCTTGGCGGCGGCCAGTTCCTCGGGGGAGCGGTAGAGCTCGTGCTTATCGGAATTGGAGTGGCTGCCGATGCGCACGCAGTCCGCCTGCACGATGGCGGCGCCGGAGCCGGAGCGCGCGTAGGCCACGGCCTCGTCCAGGGCCCGCTTGGAATCGATGGGATCCTTGCCGTCGCACTTGAGGATCAGCAGGTTGGGGAAGCCCCGGAAGTTGTCGCACACGTGCTCGTTGGCGGTCTGGTCCGACTTGGGCACGGAGATGCCGTAGCCGTTGTCCTGGAACACGAAGACCACGGGCAGCTTCTCGCGGCTGGCGCCGTTGATGGCCTCGTACACGTAGCCTTCGGAGACGCTGCTCTCCCCCTGGCTGCTGAAGACCACCACGTCCTTGCCGTAGGTCTTGGCGGCCCGGGCCAGGCCCACGGCGTGCTGGGTGTGGTTGCCGGTGCAGCTGGAGACGTTGAAGATGTGGATCTCCGGCTTGCCGAAGTGATTGGACATGTGCCGGCCGCCGCTGGAGGGATCATCGGCCTTGGAGATGCCGTTGAGGATGATCTCCAGGGGCGTGAGGCCCGCGGCGAGGCAGGTGAGCAGGTCCCGGTAGTAGGGGAACAGGTAGTCCACGCCCTGGCGGAAGGAGAGACCCAGGGCCAGCTGGATGCCGTCGTGGCCCGCGCAGGGGGCGTGGTACGACCAGCCTATGGCCTGCTTCAGGTAGTTGGGGGCCTTGTCGTCCAGGACCCGCCCCAGGTGCATGAGGCGGTACCATTCCCGGAGTTCGGCGGCGCCCGGCGTGGCCGCGATGAGGGTCTTCTCAAGGGTCTTGGTCATTCAGGTGTCCTCGTATGCGGGACCCCGGCGGGCGTCAGTAGCTGATCACCCGGATGGCGGGGTCCACCTCGTCCTGCAGCAGCCCCTCGATGAACCGCAGCGTGCCCGTCCCCGAACTGGGGCAGGAGCCGCAGGCGCCGTGGTAGCTGATCTGGAGAACATTGTCCTCGAAGGAGAGGACCTCAAGGCCCCCCCCGTCCCCGGCCAGTCCGGGGCGGATGCGCTCGTCCAGGAGCTTGTTGATGCGGGCCAGTTTCTCGTCGTCGGCCAGGGACGCGCCGGGGTGGGGGGCGTCCCCGTCCACGGCTTCCATCTGCAGGTCCTCGATGGCCTCGCAGATGGGATCGATGAGCCCGCTCCATTCGTCGTCGGGAGCCTTGTTCACGGTGACGAAGCGGTCCATGTAGAAGACGGAGGTGATCTTCCCCAGGGCGAAGAGGCTCGAGGCCAGGGGATCCCCCACGGCGGCGCCGAAATCCCGGAAAGACCGGGTGCCCGAGCGCAGGAGGGGCCGCTGGACGATGAACTTCAAGGCGTCCGGATTGGGGGTGGGCTCGATGTTGACGACCTTGGGCATGCACTTACCTCGTACGTCCTTGAATAGTTTACCGGAAAGATCGGGTTTCTCCAGACCTTTCCGCCCGCTCTCGCCAGGGAAGGTCCGGGGAGGAATACTGGATGCAGGAGTCGCAGATGCTTGAGCAGGAACGGGACGCGTGCATCCAGGCCGCCAAGGCCGGCGGGGAGGTCCTGAAGGGCCTGTGGCGGCGGCTGGATCCGTCCACCATCACCGAGAAGACGAAGAACGACTACGTGACGGAAGCCGATCGGACGAGCGAAGCCGCCATCCACCGGGAACTGGATCGCCTCCTTCCCGGCCTGGCCTTCCTGGGCGAGGAAACGGGGGCCCAGGGTCCCCAGGGCGGGCGCTGCTGGGTGGTGGATCCCCTGGACGGCACCCTCAATTTCATCCAGGGCTTCCCCCACTGGTGCGTGTCCGTGGCCCTGTGGGACGAGACGGGCCCCCTGGCGGGGTGCGTGTACGATCCCCTGCGCGACGATACCTACGCGGCGGCCCGGGGCCTGGGCGCCACCTTCAACGGCCGCCCCATGGCCGTCTCCGCCCAGCCCGGCCTGGACGGGGCCTTCCTGGCCACGGGTTTCGCCTTCCAGCTGGGGGAACGCTTCGAGACCTTCACCCGGGCCCTGCGCCCCGCCTTCTACCGGGCCAAGGCCATCCGCCGGGGCGGGAGCGCCGCCCTGGACCTGGCCCAGACGGCCGCGGGCATCTACGACGGGTTCTTCGAGATGGGCCTGAAGAAGTGGGACTTCGGCGCCGGGGTGCTGCTCGTCCAGGAGGCCGGCGGGGTCATCACCGACTGGACCGGGGGCGAGGGCTGGCGGGAAAGCGGAGACACCGTGGCCGGCAATCCCCAGGTCCAGCGGGATCTGGTGGCGCTCACCCGGGTGGTTCTGGATCCCGCCCCCTGAGGCGGGGCTGGAATCCTGACAGGATTGATACTCCGCGACCTCTGGTTCGACGCAGTGCGTCTCACCAGAGGTCGCTGAAGAAAGCCAGTGAACTAGGCTTCGTCCGCCTTGGCGGCGCGGCTGTACACCACGGTGAAGACGCAGAGGGCCGTCATGGCCACGATGGCGATCCACTCGCCCTTGGCCCCTTCCGCGGCCTCGACGGAGAGGATGGGGAAGCCGTCGGGCCACTTGATCTTGAAGGCGCTGGCGATGACGCCCATGATGCCTCCGCCGGCCATGAGGCCGCTGGCCACGAGGATGCCGCGGTTCTCCCGGGCCTTGAAGAGGGCGTCCGAGTCACCGGCCTTCCGGTGGTTCACCATCCAGGCGAGGAGGCCGCCCAGGAGGAGGGGGCTGTTCACCTCGATGGGGAGGTACATGCCCAGGGCGAAGCCCAGGGCGGGCAGCTCCACCATGCGCAGGGCGATGGAGAGCACGACGCCCAGGGAGAACAGGAACCAGCGCAGGGGCATGGCGGTGGTGCCGAAGATGCCGTCCAGGATCTCGCGCATGGCGCTGGCCTGGGGGGCGGGGACGGCGGCGGTGCCGAAGCCCTGCTTGGCCATGATCCACATGGCCAGGCCCGTGAAGACGGCGGCCACGAAGGTGCCCAGGAACTTGAGGCCCATCTGGACGGAGGGGGTGGCGCCGATCCAGTGGCCGATCTTGAGGTCGGTGGCGAAGGCGCCGCTGGCGGAGAGGGCCGTGCACACGACGCCGCCCACCATGAGGGTGATGAACATGCCCACGCCCCCGGCGAAGCCCAGCTTCACCATCACGAGGCCCGTGATGATCAGGGTGAGCATGGTCATGCCGCTGATGGGGTTGGTGCCGATGGTGGCGATGGCGCGCGCGGCGACGGGGGCGAAGAGGAAGGCGATGGCCATGACGACCACGGTGCCGGTGAGGGCCGCGAAGACGGCGCCCTGCATGCCCAGGCCGAAGCTGAAGAAGAGGAAGGCCGCCAGGGCGAACACCAGGAGGCCCACGCCCACGAAGCTGTTGGGCAGGGTGCGGTGGGTGCGGGGCGCGGCGCCCTTTTCCACCTTCTCCACCGACTTGAGGCCCGCCAGGTTCTTGCCGATGCTGCGGATCATGGCCGGCATGCCCGCGAGCACGCCCATGATGCCGGCGCCCGCGATGGCGCCGATGCCGATGATGCGCACGTAGTTCTTGAAGATCATCTCGGGGCTCATCTGGGCGATGGGCAGGGTCCCCGGAGGCAGGGCCACGGGCACGTGCTGGCCGATGGCGTGGATCATGGGCACCAGGACGAAGGTGCTGAGGACGCTGCCGGCGGCGATCACGGCCGAGTAGCGCAGGCCGATGATGTAGCCGATGCTCATGGTGGCCGCGCTGTTGAGCATGTTGAAGCCCATGTACTGCTTGCGGAGGAAGGAGCCCACCCCGGCGTGCTTGAGGGTGATGGTCTCGGACATGCCCCGGAAAAGGGCGGAGAAGCCGTCGTAGGCCATGCCCAGGAGGGCGGAGCCGGCCAGGATCTTGGCCTGGTTCCCGGCGCTCTCGCCGCTGGCGAGGATCTCGGCGGTGGCGGTGGCCTCGGGCCAGGGGAAGACGCCGTGGTTGTCCACCATGAAGTTGTGGCGCAGGGGAATGAAAAAGAGGATGCCCAGGGAGCCGCCCAGGAAGGACACCAGGATCACCTGCCACATGGCGGGGGTGGGCACGGTGGAACCGGGGACGGCGGCCAGCATGTACAGGGCGGGGATGGTGAAGACGGCCCCGGCCACCACGTGGCCCGAATTGGCGCCGATGCTGGTGATGATCACGTTCTCCAGGATGGTGGAGCGCCGGGCGTAGAAGCGCCCGATGCCGATGGCCAGGATGGAGATGGGGATGGCGGCCTCGATGCCCTGGCCCACGCGCAGGGCCAGGTAGGCGGCGGCCATGCTGAAGACGGCGCAGAACAGCACGCCGTAGAGCACGCTGCGGGCGGTCAGTTCGGGCACGCCGTCCTGGGGGACGAGGGGCACGTAGGCCTCGCCGGGCTCGAGCACCCGTCGGTAGTTCTCCGGCAGGCCCTTCACGGCTCCGGTGTCGTTGGAAGCGGACATGGGTTCTCCTGGTTGACTGGTATGGGCGGGATCAGGCGGGGTACTTGTCCATCACGCCCTGCACCACGCGCCTGGACAGGCCGTGGTAGCCGGGGGAGGCCTTCTCGAACAGATCGCGGGCCAGCTCGCGCCCCGCAGCGGTGCGGCCCAGGGCGCCGTAGAGGGGGCGCAGGTACTTCATGCGGCCCACGCGGGAGGCCACCTCCCGAACCCGGGGAAAGACGGGCTCGTAGCCGCTGCCGGCGGCCACGGACAGCCATTCCACGAGGATCTCGTGGTTGCCCCGGCCGGTGAGGCCCAGGTGGCGGTCCAGCCAGGCGCATTCCTCGGGGGGGAGCTGCCGGGGCAGGTTCTGGAGGAAGACCAGCAGTTCGGTGGGGCTCCAGGCCCGCAGGGCCTCGGGGTCGGGCCGGTGGCCGGGGAAGCCCTGGCCCAGGCTTTCCAGGGCCTCCAGGGTCTCGCTGCGGAACACGGGGGCGTTGGCGGGCATCCCCGGCTCGTGGAGCCAGGCGTCGGCGCCGATGCGGGAGAGGAGGCCGGGGAACTGCTCCTCCACGAAGGCCTGCCACTGCTCGGTGGTGATGGAGGTGAAGCGGAAGCGCTTCATGTAGGCCTGGATGAAGGCGGCGAAGGCCTCCTCGCCGGCCTCGCGCTCCATGAGGGCCACGAGGCGGGCCCCCTTCTCGTAGGGAATGCTGCTGAAGGCGTCGTCGGGATCCACGCCCTCCAGGTGGGTGCGCAGGACGGTGAGCTCGGGGGCGTCCTTGAAGCGGGCCAGGGATTCGTCCAGGGCCTTCTGGCCGATGGCCCAGCCGATGGCGTGGGCCTCCTGGCCCCGGATGCGCTGGAGGATCTTGCGCTCGGCCCAGACGGTGAAGCCCTCGTTGAGCCAGAAGTGCTCGGCGGTGGCGTTGGTGACGAGGTTGCCGGTCCAGGAATGGGCCAGCTCGTGGGCCACCACGTCCACCAGGGAGCGGTCCCCGGCCAGGAGGGTCGGGGTGAGGAAGGTCATGCGGGGGTTCTCCATCCCGCCGTAGGGGAAGGAGGGGGGCAGCACGAGCATGTCGTAGCGGTCCCAGTCGTAGGGCCCGAAGAGGGACTCGGCCTTCGCGATCATGTCCTCCACCCCCGCGAACTCCCAGGCGGCCTTCTCGATGGTGGCGGGCTCGGCCCACACCCGGGCCCGGGGGCTCAGGTCGCGGCTTTCCAGCTCGCCCACGGCCAGGGCCAGGAGGTAGCTGGGGATGGGCTGGGGCATGTGGAAGCGCCAGGTGCGGGTGCCGGGGATGGGGCCGGGCTCGTCGCCGGCGGGCCCCGCGCTCATCACGGCGGCGAAGCCCTCGGGGGCCACCACCTCGGCCTCGTACGAGACCCGCGCGATGGCGCTGTCCTGGCAGGGCACCAGGGTGCGGGCGTGGATGGCCTGGCACTGGCTGAAGAGGAAGGGGAGCCGTCCGCCCTCGGTCTGGGCGGGCTCCAGCCACTGGAGGCCCATGGCCGAGGGGCTCGTCTCGTAGGCCACCACCACCGCGCCCGTGGCGGGGGGCAGCTGCAGGCGCAGGCGCCGGCCCAGGATGGGATCCTCCTCGCCCAGCTCGAAGGGCACGTCCACGTCCGTGGCGGGGACCCAGGCCCGGTAGATGGTCAGGCCCTTGGTGTCCAGGTCAAGCAGGCCCTCGCCGGGCTCCGTGAAGACCAGGGTGGCCTCGCCTCCCAGCACCTTCCGCTCGAAGTCCACCAGGAAACGCAGGTGCCACCGCTCCGAGCGGGGCTGCTGGTCGTCGAAGTACGAATGGGGATCGGGGCGGGACATGCGTCGTTCCTCCGGGGGCCGGGAAGCTGGATTTTTCGAGGGGGAAACGGGTTTTGTTCCAAGGCTGCTGGGGCCCATTATCCACGGGACCGGGCCCGGCCTGGATCACAATTCCGGTCCGGCAGGCCCATCCCCGTCCCCCTCCGGCGGGACCGGAAAGGGACGGGGATGGATGGGGATGAAGGAACCTAGTGGCCGGCCTGGCCTTCAGGGACCTGGATGTCCTTGCCCTTGTCCTGGACGATGCGCTTGTACCAGTCGGGGCTGTAGGCCGGGTGGGTCACCTGGCCCTTGGCGTCCCGCACGTTCCCATCCAGGTACTTCCAGATGAGGAACTCACCCAGCTTGCGGTAGCGGGCCGTGGCCTGATCGCCCTGGCGGCAGGAGTAATCGGTGAGGAAGGCCTTGGCCTGCAGGGGGTTCTGGCGCCAGAGGGCCAGGGCCTGGGCCTCGATCTCGGGCTGGCGGGCCAGGTAGCCGCCCTCCAGCTCCCGCTGGACCTTCAGCACATCGACGATCATGTCGTCCCAGCGGGTGTAGGCGTAGTTGGAGACGAAGTTGAACGTCCAGAAGGCGCTGTCCCAGCTGAACTCGTTCCAGTTCCCGGTGCCCTCGGCGAAGGTCCTGGGCACCGCGGTGATGCCGCAGTACATGGGCACGTAGACGGTGGTGAAGGTGTCATCCACCCCGAACCAGAGGACCCCGCCCACGGGATCGGGCAGGCTGGACCGGCTCTGGCTCACGAAGCTCCAGCCGGTCTGCTGGGTGGAGATGGCCCGCTCGTGCAGGTACATCTTCCCTTCGGACTTCCACTCCATGGGACGCCAGCGGTAGGGGAGGTGGTAGGGGCCGGCGCCCACGTCCTTGGACATGTCCAGCTCGGTGCCCTCGTAGTGGTCGCGCATGAGCTCCATGACGTCGCGCACGCCCAGCTTCTGGTCGGGCTTGACCCACAGGGGCATGGGCTGGGCCCCGGGCTTGCCCAGGGCGATGTCCACGGGGATCTTCAGGCTGGGGGCGGCGCGGTGGAAGACGCTCCAGACCCGGGCCTCGCAGAAGCGGAGGGCGCCGAAGTCGGCGGGGGCGTAGACGTCGGTGAAGCTGAAGTCCTTGTCCTCGCCCTTGTACCAGCCCCGCTTGCGGGCGAAGGTGATGACATCCTTGCTGTAGACGCAGTTCTGGGGGTCGTTGAGGGGGAACTTCGAGATGCGGGCGTGGTTGGCGTGGCTGCTGATGGTGCCGTCGGGGAGCTTCACGGCGACCCACACGGCGCCCTTCTCACCCTTGCCCTTGCCGATGATCTCGAAGATCCAGGCTTCCTGCGGGTCGGCCACGGAGATGGACTCGCCCTCGCTGGCGTAGCCGTACTCGGCCACGAGATCGCCCATGACCTGGATGGCCTCGCGGGCGGTCTTCGAACGCTCCAGGGCGATGTACATCAGGCTGCCGTAGTCCACGATGCCCGCGGGCTCCTGCAGCTCCTTGCGGCCGCCGAAGGTGGTCTCGCCGATGGAGACCTGGCGCTCGTTCATGTTGCCCACCCGGGCGTAGGTGACGGGGGCCTCCTTGATGCGGCCCAGGAACTTGCCGGTATCCCACTCGATGATGTCGCGCAGCTCCCCGGGCAGGTGCAGGCCCGCGGCCTTGTAGTACAGCTCCCCGTACAGGGTGTGGCTGTCCGCCGAGTAGGCGATCATGGTGGAGCCGTCCTTGCTGGCGCCTTTGGTCACCAGGATATTGGTGCAGCCCGCCAGGGGCTGTGCGAGGCTGGAGGCCAGGACGGCCGCGGCGGCCGTCAGGGTTCGGAGCAGAGGCGTCATGGGCGTCCTTTCGGGCATCGGAAACCCCTGATCATATCAAGGCACCATCTGGATGCGAGGTATCGTCCGCCGCTTGTCGCATCCGTCACACCCGCTCGCCCGCTTGGAGTCCCCATGATCCCCGTCCCCCCCGCCCAGATCCAGGAGGCCCCCGCCGCCCGGGATATCGCCTTCCCCGGCTTCAACGGCCTCGCCCTCAAGGGGACGGTCCTGCCGGGGCCCGGGGGGGTCTTCGCCGTGCTCGTCCCGGATTCGGGCCCCCTGGACCGGGATTGGCGGGAGGAGCGCCAGCCCCACCGCCCCGGCCGGGCCCTGGCCCAGTGGCTCCAGGACCAGGGCTCGGGCAGCCTGCGCTATGACAAGCGCATCGCCGGCAGCCGGGACCGGAAGCTGGACGCCTCCCTGGACGCCCAGGTGGGGGACGTGCGCGCGGCTGTGGCGGCCGCCCGGGCCCTGCCCGAGGCCAAGGGCCGGAAGATCCTCCTGGTGGGCCACGGCGAAGGGGCCCTCCTGGCCCTCCTGGCCTCGGGGGAGGCGGACGCCGCCCTCCTGCTGGCCATGCCGGGCCAGAGCATGGCCCGGATCATCGAAGAACAGGTGGCCAAGCAGCTTCCCCCGAACCGCTCCCTGCCCAACCTCGCCTACCTGCGGGCCGTCTTCAAGGCCATCCGCACGGGGACCCCCGCCCCCGCCGCCGGGGACGAGGTCTTCCCCGCCCTGGCCCGCCTGGGCCGGGGCCTGGCGGCGCCGGAGACCCTGGCCTTCGTGCGGGCCACCCTGGACCTGGATCCCTGGACCCTGGCCTCCCATGCGCCCGTCCCATTGGCCGCAGCCTGGGGGGACAAGGACCTGGCCACGCCCCGGCCGGCCCTGGTCCCCTCCGGGTTCCCCGGCCGGGTCATCGATGTGCCCGACGCCAACCACGTATTCAAGCTGGAAACGAAGCCCCGGGCGGACCTGGATCCCAAGTCCGCCCTGGAGGGCTATGCGGACAACCGGCCGATGGCGGACCTCGCCGCCGTGGCCGCCTGGATCCAGGCCCTGCGCTAAGCCGGCGGGAACTTGGCCAGCATCTTCTTCACGGCGGCGGCCACGTCCTGGTCCGCCTCCTCGGGGGTGAGGGCGTCGTCCAGCACATCCTCGGCCTCGGATCGCCACACCACCTGCTGGCTGCGGGCGTCCTTCACTTCCAGGACGATGGAGCCCACCCGGCCCTTGCGGCCGCCGGCGATGGGGGCGGCCACCCCCACCCCCAGGCCCAGCCCCCGCACGGGGATCATGCCCAGGCCCACGGACACGTGGCCCCGGCCCGTGCGCTTGGGCCCGTAGTTGGCCTGGTAGAGCACGTAGAAATCGGGATCGGCGGAGGTCTCCCGGCGGAAGCCCTTGGCGGCCAGCTCCGCCTCCACGGCGCGGCGCACCCGGGTGTCGTTGATGGGATTGGCGGCCCCGGCGCCCTTGGGGGCCGCGTACCAGTCCCAGGCCTTGAACGCCGCGTACGAGGCCCGGGCGTCGTAGTCGAAGTTCACCTTGGGGCCGGCGCAGCCGGTGGCGAGGGCCAGGACGGTCAAAAAGGCATACGTCATGCGCATGGGGGCACCCTTCCTGAAGCCTTGGACCAGCCCGGCGACGGGCTGGTTGAACGCATCATTGCGCCCGGGCGGGGGACACGGCCAGGGATTCGTTGCCCTCCCGGTCCCGGGTGGCCACGGCGTAGAAGAAGTTGTCCGTGCCCGCGCCGGGCAGGACGACCCGTTCCGAGGGGGGGAAGGTCAGATCCTGCTGCCAGGTCACGGCGTCGGCCCGGCGCCGGTAGACCACGATGGCGGCGATGCGGGCATCGGTGGGGGGGGTCCAGCTGAGCACGGCGTCGGGGGTGGCGGCCCCGGAGAGGACGACGTTGCGCACGGGCTCGGGGGCCGTGGCCAGGTGGTGGAAGGCCCCCGTCAGGGCCCGGGTCAGCTTGGCGCAGTAGCCGGGGTCGAACCAGGCCGGGGTGTCGCCGTAGGTGCGGCCGTTCTCCACCCGGGGCACCTGGTGCTGGCGGTCGTAGTTCTCCAGGGTCTCGGAGAGGCGCGCGGCGGGGAAGCCCTCCCGGTTGAAGGCGAGGTGGTCCCCGCCCCGGCCCACCCGGTCCCGCCTGAGCATGAGGACCAGTTCCAGGCCCTCCACGTACC
>DATGXY010000157.1:0-24374 GCA_035298525.1 Holophaga sp. | reverse complement strand
GTCCCGCATGGCGGAATGGATGATGCCCCGGCGGCTCGCAGGCTCCCTGCTGGCCCTGCTCCTGTCCCTCGTGCCCCTGTGCGGGCAGTCGGGCTATGAACGGCCGCGCCACCAGCTCTCCACCCAGGAACAGGAAACCGTGGATTTCAACCGGCGGCTGGCCAAGCCCCGCTCCCCCTCCCCCGCCCCGGGCCTTTCCGCGGAGGAGAAGGCCCGGGCCCGGAGCTTCACCCGGGCGCGGAACTCGGTGGTGTTCATCCACTCCATCGCGGAAGGCTACTGGGAGAACCAGAAGACCGGGGACCAGCTGGCCATCCCGCCCGCCTCGGGCACGGGCTTCGTGTGGGACAACCTGGGCCACGTGGTCACCAACCACCACGTGCTCACCTTCGAGGACCCCACGGGCCGCCCGGGAGGGGAGGCCGAGCACCTGCAGGTGACCCTGGCCGACGGGCGCATCTACAAGGCGGTCGTCATCGGGCGCAACCTGGCCCTGGATATCGCCGTGCTCCACGTCTTCGCGCCGCTGGACGCCATGAAGCCCCTGCCCATCGGCACCTCCAAGGACCTCACGGTGGGTCAGGACGTCCTGGCCATCGGCAATCCCTACGGCTACGACCACACCCTCACCAAGGGCATCATCTCGGCCCTGGGCCGGGACTTCCTCACCTCCTTCGGCACCCGCATCACGGGGGCCATCCAGACCGACGCGGCCATCAACCCCGGCAACTCGGGGGGTCCCCTCCTGGACCGGGCCGGGCGCCTCGTGGGCATGAACACCGCCATCATGAGCAACTCCGGGGCCAGCGCGGGCGTGGGCCTGGCCATCCCCGTGGACACCCTCAACAAGGTGGTGCCCCTGCTCATCGCCAAGGGCCAGGTGTACCGCCCCGTGCTGGGCTTCGTCACCCTCCCCTCGATCCAGAACCCCCTGCTCAACGTGGCCCGGGGCGTGGCGGTGCACGAGGTGACCCCGGGCAGCGTCGCCGACAGGGCCGGGCTGCGGGGCTTCCGCTTCAAGGAGGGGACGAAGCCCCCCTACAATCCCGAGGATTGCATCCTCGGCGACGTGCTCCTCTCCGTGAACGGGGTGGCCCTCAATTCCGACGCCCACCTCATGGACGTCCTGGAGCTGACGCCCCCCGAGCAGCCCCTGGAGTTCGAGGTGCTCCGGGAGGGGAAGATCATCAAGGTCGTGCTGCGGCCCCTCGCCCCCGGCCCGGAAGGCCGGCCCCCGGAAGGCCGGACCCCGGAAGGCCGGCCCCCGGACGGCCGGCCCCCGGAAACCCGGACCTGAAGGAACGGGAGGGGACGTAGGCCAGGGGGATTTCCAGGGGTTCCTCCTGCTCCCGGAAACCCAGGCGCAGGAGGGCCCGGGCCGGGGTCCCCACCCTGCGCTCGACCTGGATCCGGCCCCCCGGCAGGGGCAGGACCCGGAAGCCCTCCCCCGCCACCTGCATCCAGGCGATGCGGGGCGCGCCGGCGCCCGGGCCCGTCAGGACCAGGGTGAGGGTGCGCGCCCGGGGGTCCGTGAACACGGCCCGGGTGGGCGCCGCGTCCACCGCGTGGCGGAAGCGCCAGGCCACGGTGAGCTCCGTGGGGGGCCGGCCGGGATCCGCCTCCACCCGGAGCCGGTCCAGACCCAGGCGGGCCCCCGGTTCCACCCGCGCGGCCCGGAACCCCAGGGTGAGGGTGGCCCTTCCCGGGGAGGTCTCGATGCCCGGGTCCAGGTGGGGGGGCGCGGCCGCCAGGAGGCGGAGGACCACGGGGGCCCCCGATTCCCGCCGGAAGGCGAAGACGGCCGCCGGGCTTTCGTGGGCCAGGAAGGACCCCAGATCCCGGTGGGCGCCGTCCACGGATAGATCGGGGCGCACGAAGGCGCGCAGGGGGAGCCGGTAGCGCCCCTGGCGGGGATCGTCCGTGCCCAGGCGCACGTCCAGCAACTGCAGCCCCTCCCGCCCCCCGGCATCGAAGAGGAGGCGGAGGCGGGCGCTTCCGCCCCCGGGGAGGGGCGCGTCCAGGGCCGGGCCCTCCGCCGCCACCCCCGGGGGCAGGTCCAGCACCCGCAGGCCCAGGGGCCCGGGGCTGGCGTTGCGGATCAGGTAGTCCGCCCCCCGGCGCTCCGAGGGGCCCAGGCTGCCCAGGTCAAGCTCCCCCGCGGGTTCGATCCGCAGGCGGGGGGGATCCAGGGGAAGGAGATTTGGGAAAAACAATATGAACACGAAAGGGGTCATCGGAATCCTCGTCCCGGCCCTTTGATGCCATTGGCCCCTTGGAGGGGTCACACTGATAAGCTATATATTCAACAATCGGTTACAAAAATTTCATAGCACATATTTTGATTCATATCACGCCCGGCCTCCGTAGCATGGATGAAACCCGGCCCCCCGGAGGGGGCCGCCGTCCCGGAGGCCGCGTGTTGCAGGGGGAGAAGGAAGAACGGGAAGCCTGGAGGGTCGCGCCCCTGCCCGACCTTGTCCGGCACATCGTGGGCCAGTGCCACAACGAGTGCCGGGTGGACATGGCGCGGCTGGAGACCCTGGTGGAGCTGATCCTCCTGGAGACGCCCCGGCCCCCGGCCAGCCTCCTGGAAGTGCGGGACCTGTTGAGCCGCTTCTGCGGCGGCATGCGGGCCCACCTGACCCTGGAGGAGCACCACCTCTTCCCCTACATCCTGGCGACGGAGGCGGGGGTGGACCCCGGCCTCAGCCCCGAGGGCCTTGCCTCCCTGCGCAAGGTGCTGGAGGGGGACCACGAGGCGGAGGCGGCCCTGCTCCGCTCCATCCGGGAACTGACGGCGCGGCTTTCCAGCGGCGAGGACCCGGGCAGCCCCGCGGCGCGCATCCACGAGGCCATGAAGATCCTCAGCCAGCGCCTCCAGAAACACATGTATCTTGAGACCCATTTTCTTTTTCCGAGAACACGCTAGCCTGTTGGCGTGCTCGAAAAACCCATCCTCACCCCAGCGCAGGCGGCCGACCTCATCCGGGACGGCCAGGTGGTCATGTGCGGCGGCTTCATGGGCTGCGGCGCGCCCCACACCCTCATCCAGGCCCTGCGGGGCCGCGGCCTGAGGGACCTCACCCTCGTCAGCACCGACACCGCCATCCACGAGGGCCGCACGGGGCGCGTCACGGGCGTCGCGCACCTGGTGCTGGAGCGGATCTTCTCGCGCATCGTCGCCAGCCACATCGGGCTGAACGAGGAGACTCAGCGCCAGATGAACGCCGGGGAGACGCAGGTGGAGCTGGTGCCCCAGGGCACCCTCGCCGAGCGCATCCGCGCCGGGGGCGCGGGGCTGGGCGGCTTCCTCACCCCCACGGGGGTCGGCACCGAGGTGGCGCAGGGCAAGACCGTGCTGGCCGTGGACGGCCGTGAGTACCTGCTGGAGCTGCCCCTGCGGGCCGACGTGGCCCTGGTCAAGGCGGCCCGGGCGGATCGCGCCGGCAACCTCGTGTACGCGGGCACCGCCCGGAACTTCAACCCGCTCATGGCCACCGCCGCGGACCTGGTCATCGCCGAGGCCGAGGAGATCGTGGACATCGGCGCCCTGGACCCGGACCACATCCACACCCCGTCCATCTTCGTGGACCTGATCGTCCGCGCCGAGCGCCTGGAGCCCTGACCATGGACTACGTCCCCCGCAAGGAGGTCATCGCGCGGCGCATCGCGCGGCTCTTCAAGGCCGGCGACGTGGTGAACCTGGGCATCGGCCTGCCCACCCTGGTGGCGGAGCACCTGCCCGAGGGGGTCACCATCGTGCTCCAGTCCGAGAACGGCCTGCTGGGCCTGGGCCCCGCGCCCGCGCCGGGGCGCGAGGACCGCAACCTGGTGAACGCCGGGGGCCAGCCCATCACCATGCTGCCGGGGGCCTGCTTCTTCGACTCGGCCACCAGCTTCGGCATCATCCGGGGCGGGCACGTGGACTTCACGGTGCTGGGCGTGCTGGAGGTGGACCAGGAGGGGAACCTGGCCAACTACAAGGTGCCCGGCAAGCGGGTGCCGGGCATGGGCGGGGCCATGGATCTCACCGCCGGCTCGCGCACGGTGGTGGCGGCCACCCTCCACTTCGAGCCCAGCGGCGCCTCCCGCCTGCGCCGGCGCTGCTCCCTGCCCCTCACCGCCGCCCGGGAGGTGGACCTGGTGGTCACCGATCTGGGCCTCTTCGAGGTGAAGGGGGACCACTTCCTGCTGCG
The DNA here is from genome assembly GCA_035298525.1 of Holophaga sp. GTDB lineage: Bacteria > Acidobacteriota > Holophagae > Holophagales > Holophagaceae > Mesoterricola. The sequence continues at coordinate 20,178 of DATGXY010000157.1, read as the reverse complement.
GGAATGCCTGGGCGGCTTCCCGCCGGAGTGGATCCTGGAGCGGACGGACGCGCATATCGAGGTGGCCGAAGGGGCCTGGAAAGCCTAGGTTGGGGTCCTCCGGGCCCCGCCCGGAGCCTTTCCAAACCCTTTTTGCCGAGATGCCCATGACCGACGCGCCCCTCACCGGGGTGGGTGCAGACGCGCCCACGCCCTATGCCTTTGAACGCCTCCACAGGGACAGCGAGGGAGGGGAGGCGGGCCGCCTCGAGGCCCAGAACCTCCTCTTCGAGCGGAGCCGCCCCCTGGACCAGATCCCCCCCCTGCCCGAGGACGCGGAGATCCTGGACGCGGGCTCCGGCACCGGGTTCTGGGCCCTGCGCCTGGCGGCCCTCGCCCCCCGGGGGCGCATCACCTGCCTGGACCGCTCCCCGGAACTCCTGGACCTCGCCCGCAGGCGCCTGGAGCCCCTGGGGGACCGGGCCTCCTACCTCCTCCAGGACCTGCGTTCCCTGGACCTGCCCAAGGGGGCCTTCCACCTGGTGTTCACCTCCCTCACCCTGGCCCACGCCCCGGACCTGGAGGCGGCCCTGGGGGGCCTCACCGCCGCCCTGCGCCCCGGGGGCTGGATCACCTGCTTCGAGCCCGTGGCCCAGGGCCGCGCCTTCTGCGCCGTGCACCCCCCCTGCCCCAACCTGGAGATGCTGGGGGATCTCATCGTGGACATGGCCCGGGAGCGGGGCTCCAATCTGGGCGCCGCCCTCGCCGTCGTGCACCACCTGGACCGCCTGGGCCTGGAGGAGCCGGCCCTCAGGGCCTACGGCTCGGCCCTCCACGGGCACGAGGCCGCCGCCTGCGTGCGGGAGGTCATCCTGCCCCTGGCCCGCACCTACCTGCGCCACCGCTGGGACCCCGAGGCCCTGGAACGGCGGGTGGAGGCCGCCTCCCGGGAGGCGGACCAGCCCCACCTGTGGATGCACTTCAACCGCGCCGTGGCCCTGGCCCGCAAGCCCCTACCGGGCCTCGGCGAACAGCAGCCCCTCGGCCTCCCTCCCGGGGAGCTCGGGTAGCTGCACGATGGGCAGGCCCGCGGCCAGCGCCGCCTCCCGCTCCCGGACCATGCCCTCCGTGAGGACCGTGTCGCAGAGGACGAGGCCGTCGCAGCGCAGGAGAAGGCGTTCGCAGGCGGCCAGGGCCCGGGCCCGCACCTCCAGGCCCCCGGGCCCCGATTCGTCCAGGAAGGCGAAGTTGGTGTGGGGCAGCACCAGCACCGCCTCGGGCAGGAGATCCTGCACGAGGCGGGCCCGGGCCATCATGCGCACCTGGTTGCGGTGGATGGCCTGGCGGGATCCGTCCCCCCTGAAGGGGCCGGCCAGGTACAGCACCCGGGGGGCGCCCCCGAAGCGGGCGCGCAGTTCGGCCCAGGGACCGGGCTGGGGCGTGGGAGAGGGCTGGACCATGGGACCTCCGGAACCAGGATGGCCCCGGGGGCGCGACAGCGGGTGTCCACCCCGGGTTCCGGCCCGGCCGCGGTAGACTCGGGGCATGAGGATGGGCCGTCGGGAGTTCGAGGAGCTGGTGGAGGGGGCCATGGCCCTGATCCCGGAGGAGTTCCGCCCCTACCTCGAGGGCATCCCCGTGGTGGTGGAGGACGAGCCCAGCGACGAGCTGCTGGACGCCATGGGGGTCCCCCTGGACGAGACCCTCTTCGGCCTGTACGAGGGCCCGGCCCTGGACGAGGAGGTCCCCGGCAGCGGCGACCTCCCGGCGCGCATCATCGTGTACCGCCTCCCCCACCTGGACGAGGCCCGGAACCGCCGGGAACTGGAGCGGGAGGTGGCCACCACCGTCCTGCACGAGGTGGCCCACCGCTTCGGCATCGAGGAGGAGCGCCTGGAGGAGCTGGGCTGGGACTGAGGGGCCGGGGCCAGGAAGCTACGGGAAAGATAATTCATGGAAATCCAGGCCTTGGCGAGGCCGGGTAGCCCGTCGATAAATTGAAATCGATATCCGCAATTGAGACTGAGAAAAAGTCAATATTAATGCTTTTGGTATTTGGGGTTCCGTCCTATCCTCGGCTCCGCCCATCCCCCGCCCCACCCCAACGCCCCCTCCCGGGGGGCTTTCCCTATCCACCCAGGAGAGAGGACATGACAGCACCCAACGCGCATCAAATCCTCCAGGACCCCGAATTCGTGAGGCTCGTGAAGCAGAAGAACACCGTGACGGTGGTGCTCACGATCGTGGAGCTCGTCCTCTACTTCGGCTTCATCGGGCTGGTGGCCTACAACAAGGCCTACCTGGCGCAGAAGCTGGGGGATTCCGCCATCACCATCGGCATCCCCATCGCCGTGGGGGTGATCGTCCTCTCCTGGATCCTGACGGGCATCTACATCTTCTGGGCCAACACCAGGTATGACGTCGCCGTGCGCAACCTCAAGGCCAAGGTGGGGAGGTGACCGTGCAGGCTCCACAGCAGTCCATCATCGGCACCCTGAGCCCCCTGGCCATCACCTTCTTCATGGCCTTCGTGGTCGTGACGCTGGGCATCACGTACTGGGCGGCGCGCCGCACCAAGAACGCGGCCCAGTTCTACGCCGCGGGCGGCGGCATCACGGGCTTCCAGAACGGCCTGGCCCTGGCCGGCGACTACATGAGCGCCGCCTCGTTCCTGGGCATCGCGGGCCTCGTTTCCCTCAAGGGCTACGATGGCCTCATCTACTCCGTGGGCTGGCTCGTGGGCTGGCCCATCGTGATGTTCCTCATCTCCGAGCCCCTGCGCAACCTCGGCAAGTACACCTTCTCCGACGTGGTGGCCTTCCGCCTGAAGATGAAGCCCATCAAGACGGCCGCGGCCATCGGGTCCCTGGTGACGGTGCTCTTCTACCTCACGGCGCAGATGGTGGGCGCGGGCTCCCTCATCAAGCTCATGTTCAACCTGCCCTACGAGGTGGCCATCTTCCTGGTGGGCGGCCTCATCATCGCCTACGTGCTCTTCGGGGGCATGCTGGCCACCACCTGGGTGCAGATCATCAAGGCCGTGCTCCTCCTGGGCGGGGCCACCCTGCTCGTGATCCTGTGCATGTCCAAGGTGGACTTCAGCTATCCGGAGCTCTTCTCCCGCGCCGCGAAGATGTACGGCGGCAAGTTCCTGGAGCCCGGCGGCCTCGTCACGAAGCCCCTGGACGCCTTCTCCCTGGGCCTCGCCCTCATGTTCGGCACCGCGGGCCTGCCCCACATCCTCATGCGCTTCTACACGGTGCCCGACGCCCTCGAGGCGCGGAAGTCCGTGTTCTACGCCACTGGCTTCATCGGCTACTTCTACATCCTCACGGTCACCATCGGCTTCGGCGCGGCCGTGCTCGTGGGCCAGAAGATGATCACCTCCATCGACGCCGGCGGGAACATGTCCGCCCTGGCCCTGGCCGAGTACCTGGGCGGCGGGATCTTCCTGGGCTTCCTGGCCGCGGTGGCCTTCGCCACCATCCTGGCCGTGGTGGCGGGCCTGACCCTGGCCGGGGCCTCGGCCCTCTCCCACGACCTCTACGTGGGCGTGCTCAAGCACGGCCAGTCCAACGAGCGCGAGGAGATGCGGGTGGCCAAGGTCTCCACCGTCATCCTGGGCATCCTCGCCATCCTCCTGGGCCTCCTCTTCCAGAAGCAGAACGTGGCCTTCATGGTGGGCCTGGCCTTCGCCGTGGCCTCCAGCGCCAACTTCCCGGCCCTGGTCATGTCCGTGATGTGGAAGCGCTTCACCACCAGCGGCGCGGTGGCCTCCATCTACACCGGCCTCACCATCGCGGTGGTGCTCATCAGCCTCTCCCCCACCGTGTACGAGGACGTGTTCCAGGACGCCAAGGTCAAGGCCCGGACCGCCGCCTCCGCCAAGGCCGCGCGCTACGACGGCTACGCCAAGGACACCGCCAAGGCCGAGGCCGATCTCAAGGCCAAGGTGGAGGCCGCCACCGCAGCCGCCGCCATCCCGGGCCTGCCCGCCCCCACCGCCGCCAAGCGCGCCGCCGAGCTGAAGTCCCTGCAGGCCGACCTGGCCGTGGTCCAGTCCGGGACCCTCGCCACGGCCCTCGTGGAGGCCAAGGCCGCCAAGGCCACCGCGGACGCCGCGGTGAAGACCGCCCCCTTCCCCATGAAGAACCCGGGCGTCTTCTCCATCTTCGGGGCCTTCTTCATGGGCATCGTGGTCTCCCTCCTCACCCGGGAGAAGGAGGCCGAGGAGAAGTTCGAATCGGAGAAGGTGCGCACCTACATCGGCATCGGCGCCACCGGCGCCTCCAGCCACTGAAGCTTCAAGGGGGGCCGGGAAACCGGCCCCCCCTCAGAAGGCCACGCCCCCCTCGGCCGAGGCCAGGTTCTGCATCTGGCGCCGGGGATCCCCCGCCCGCAGGAGCCCGGAAAGGCTCGTCACGCCCGCCCCGGCCAGCAGGGGCAGGAAGCGCTGCAGGACCTGGGCGGTGACGTAGGCGTCGCCCAGGGCGGTGTGGGCCCGCTCCACGGCCACGCCCAGGGCCCGGGCAAGGGCGGTGAGGTCCACCTCCTGGATGGGGGCGCGGAAGGCGGGGTGGGCGGGCAGGCGCTGCCGGAGCCAGCCGTAGAGGGAGAGGGTGTCCACGGCGGGGTGGTCGAAGGGGGCGAGGCCCAGCCTGCGGGCCTCCCGGTCCAGGAAGCCCAGGTCCACATTGATGCAGTGGCCCGCCAGGACCGTGCCCTCCGTCCAGGCCCGGAAGGCGGGCAGGACGTCGTCGATGGGCGGCGCCTTCTCCAGGCGGCCGGGAGTGATGCGGTGCACGAGGACGCTGGCCCCGCCCAGTTCGGCCCGGGGCTTGACCAGGGTGCTCCAGGCGCCCCCCACGAGGATGCGCCCCCCCTCCATGCGCACGGCCCCCAGGGAGACGATGTCGTCCCGCCTGGGGTCCAGGCCCGTGAGCTCCGTGTCCAGGACGCTGAAGCGGCAGGAGGCCGCTTCGGGCCCGGGGTCCGCCGGACCCCAGAGGCGCGACAGCCGCTCCCGCCAGCCCCTCACAGGATGAAGGCCCTGAACCGCTCGGCCACCTCGTCCTGCACCTTCAGCACGAGCCGGAAGACGTTCTTCAGGGTCTTGCGCTCCAGGTGGCTGAGGGATTCCAGGCGGATGAAGTTGTCGATGGGCTGGCCCGCCTCCATCTGCCGGCACTGGTGGTGGATGCGCAGGAGGGTGACGAACTCGAAGGCCTGCTGGAGTTCGTCCACCCGGTCCCCCACGAGGCTGGGGCCTCCCCGCAGGGCCTCCAGGCGCTCCCAGGTGGGGGAGGGCCGGATGCCCTGCTCCAGGGCGAAGAGGCGCGCGATGTCCACGAGGGGCGCCACCCCCCGGATCTTGAGGTTGAGGCCGTCCTTGTGCTCACCGCTCCGCTCCACCGCAAGGTTGCCGAAGAACCCGATGGGGGGCCTGTTGCGCACCACCATGTTGGCCAGGAAGCCCAGGAAGGCCGGGCTTTCGCGGATGAGGCCGTCCAGGTGGGTGCGCAGTTCCCAGGCCAGGGCCTCGCTCCCCGCCAGGGGCCTGAAGTCGAAGAGGATGAGGGCGCGCAGGACGGCCTGGGGATTGGGTTCGGCGACCCAGTCCCGGAAGCAGGTCTTCCACGCGGAGAGAGGCCGGCGCCATTCGGGGTTGCTGGCCATGTAGTCGGCGGGGCAGCGCTCGAAGCCGCATCGGACGAGGCCGTCCCTCATGCGCTCGGCCAGGGCCCCGAACCACGCCTCGGCCCGCTCCCGATCCGCCTCGGGGGGGTCGGCGTAGACGAGCGCGTTGTCCTGGTCCGTGCGGAACGTCTGCTCCTTGCGGCCCTCGCTGCCCAGGGCCAGCCAGCACCAGGGCACCGGCGCCGGGCCCAGGTCCCTCTGGGCGATCTCCAGCACCTTGCGCACGACGCGGTCGTTGATCTCCGAGAGGATGCGCACGATGGCCGAGGCCCGGGCCCCCTCCCGCAGCAGGGCGCCCACCACGTCCAGCGCCTTCCGGGATACGGGGGCGAGGCCCTCCAGGGTGGACTGGTTCTCGATGTCCTCGGAGAAGGCCAGGGGGCTCCGGCCCTGGAGCACCATGAAGTCGTGGTTCGTCACGAGGCCGGCGAGGACCCCGTCCCGGGTCACGGCCACGTGGTGGATGTTCCCCTGCAGCATGCGGAGGACGGCCTCGAAGCAGGGGGCCGATTCGTCCATGGCCACCACGGGGCTGCTCATGATGGCCGACACGGGCTCCCCGGTGCCGGTCTCACCCGCCACCACCTTGGCCCGCAGGTCCGAGTCCGTGACGATGCCCAGGGGCTCGCCCCGCGGGCCAACGACGAAGGCGGCGCTCTGGCGGTCCTCGGTGATGCGCCGGGCCACCTCCCGCACCGTGGCCCCGGGCTCCACCCGGGTCGCCGCGTGGCGGGCGATCTCGCCCAGGGTGGCGGTGAAGAGCAGGTGGTCGCTGGAGCCCAGGAAGAGGCTCTTGCCCTGGATCTCCCGGGCCGTCATGCCCACGTACTTGTCCAGGTGGAACTGCAGCAGGTACTCGGTCACCGCCGGGTGCGCCGCCATGACCTCGTTCAGGCGGTCCCGCGGCAGCAGGTAGCAGATGGTGTCCTGCAGGGCCGTGATGGTGGTCTTCTGGCGGCCGCCCATGAGGGAGACGAGGCCGAAGGTCTCGCCCCGCTCCCGGTAGTCCACCAGGACCTCCTCGCCCCCCTCGTGGTGATGGAGGGTGATCTTGACGGCCCCCTCCCGGATGACGGGCAGGGCGTCGGGAGGATCCCCCCCCTGGGCGAGGATCACCTCGCCCCGGGGGTGGTAGGCCAGGGAGAGGTGGCGGGCCAGGGCCTCCAGCTCCCCCCGTTCCAGGAACTGGAAGGGGGGGACCTGCGACAGGAACTGGACGGCCTCCTCCACCAGCATCGGGCCACCTCGACCGGCCCGGGCTGCGGGCTGGAGCAGGATAGCACCGGAGGCCGGATCAGGCCTCGGCGAAGAGGGGGTGGCTCAGGTAGCGCTCGCCGGTGTCGCACACGACGGCCACCACCGTCTTGCCCTCGCCCAGTTCGCGGGCCACCTTCAGGGCCGCGAAGACGATGGCGCCCGTGCTGATGCCGGTGAAGATGCCCTCCTCCCGGGTGAGCCTGCGGGCGATGACGAGTGCGTCCTCGTAGGCCACGTCCTCCACCCGGTGGTAGGCCTGGCGGTTCAGGATGGTGGGCACGAAGTTGGCGCCCAGGCCCTGGATCTTGTGGGGGCCCGCCTTGCCCTGGGTGAGCAGGGGGGAGTCCACGGGCTCCACCGCCACCACGAGGGTCCCGGGCTTGCGCTCGGCCAGGACCTCGCCCACGCCCGTCACGGTGCCGCCGGTGCCGATGCCCGCCACGAAGGCGTCCAGCTCGGGGACCTGCTCCAGCACCTCCAGGGCGGTGGTGCGCCGGTGCACGGCGGGATTGGCGGGGTTGTCGAACTGGCGCACCACCCAGAACTTCGGGTCGGCCGCGGCCAGCTCCTCGGCCTTGTCCACGGCCCCCTTCATGCCCAGGGGCCCGGGGGTGAGGACGAGGTTCGCGCCGTAGGCCTTGAGGATGGCCCGGCGCTCCAGGGTCATGGTCTCGGGCATGACCAGGGTGATGGGATATCCCTTGGCGGCGGCCACGAAGGCCAGGCCCACGCCGGTGTTGCCGCTGGTGGCCTCGATGAGCTCCATGCCCGGGCGCAGGGCCCCGCGGGCCTCGGCGTCCTCGATCATGGAGAGGGCGATGCGGTCCTTGACGCTGCCGCCGGGGTTGGCGCTCTCCAGCTTCAGCCAGATGGTGGCGCTCCCCTTCTCGGCCAGGCGGTTGAGCCGGACGACGGGGGTGTGCCCGATGAGTTCGTAGGCATGTTCGACGCGGTTGGGGCGGGCCATGGGGATCTCCTCCGCGGGGGACGCGCCCCCGAGGATCCAGGATGGCCCTGGAAAAATAATTTGTCAAGTAAATCGATGGACAATAGGAACAATACCCTTCCCCCCTTATACTGGTCGCCGGAGGGTCGGCCATGAGGGTTTCCACCAAGGGGCGGTACGGGCTGCGCGTCATGGTGGAGCTGGCGCTCCGCGAGGGGACCGGGCCCGTCCAGGTGACGGCCATCGCCAGCAGCCAGGATCTGCCCCCCAAGTACATCCACGTGCTGGTGGGCGGCCTCAAGGCCGCGGGCCTCGTCACCGCCCAGCGGGGCCCCAGCGGGGGCCTGGAGCTGGCCCGGGAGGCCTCGCGCATCACCGTGCTGGACGTGGTGGAGGCCCTGGAGGGGCCGGTCAGGCCCGTGGACTGCGGCGAGGGCCCGGAGGCCTGCCGCAGGTCCGGCGACTGCGTCACCGTTGACGTGTGGCGGGAACTGGGGGAGGCCATGGAGGGGGCCCTGCGCCGGCACACCCTCGCGGACCTCGCGGAACGGGCCCGGACCCGGGGAGAAACCGGGAACGCCTGGATGATTTGACGGCATCCTCTGCTAGGATCAGGCCCTCGGAAATCCACATGCCCGACACCCTCATCCTGGAGCACACATGAGGACCACCCTGGCGCGGAAGATCATGGGCCCCGCCGTCGTGATGACCTTCGGGGCCGCCCTGGGCGCCGCCTGGGCCTTCTCCGCCTACGCCGGCTACCTCACGCGGCGCACCGCCGCCCAGGAGACGAAGTCCGCCCTGGACACCGTGCAGCTGGTGCTGACCACCACCGACCGCATGATGTCGGAGCGGGTCGCCAACGGCATGAACGATCTGCGCAAGGACGTGGCGGCCCTGGGCGTCCCCTCCCAGGGGGGTCCCGTCACCGTGGGCACGGAGACGGTGCCCGACCTGCTCCTGGGGGGCAGGTCCCAGGCGAGGAACTTCGCGCTGGTGGACGAGGACGCCGCGCACGTGGGGGGCACCGCGACCCTCTTCACCCGCCGCGGGGACAGCTTCGTGCGCCTGGTCACCAACGTGAAGAAGCCCGACGGCTCCAGGGCCGTGGGCACCCTCCTGGATCCCAAGGGGAAGGCCATCGGCCACCTGTTGAACGGGGAGGCCTTCCACGGCATGGTCACCATCCTCGACAAGCCCTACATCACCGCCTACGAGCCCCTGAAGGACGCGGGGGGCAGGGTGGTGGGCGCCGCCTACGTGGGCCTGCCCGTCACGACCCTGGGCCACCTCGCCGAGGTGGCGGCCCGCCTCAAGGTGCTGGACCGGGGCTTCCTGGCCATCCAGGACAAGGACGGCAAGGTGGTCTTCGGCCCGGCCCACCACACGCCCGAGGTGGCTTCCCAGGCCATGGCCGAGGGCCGGGGCGGGGGCCTCGCCTGGAAGGTGGAATCCCGGCCCTTCGAGGCCTGGGGCTGGACGGTCTCCGCGGCCATGGCCGAGCAGGACGTCACCGACTTCCTCTGGCGCATCCGCATCCTCACGGTGGCCGCGGGCATCCTGGGATCCGTCGCCGTGGGCTTCGTCTTCAACGCCATCGTCCAGGCCCGGCTCTCCCGCCCCATCCGGGCCGTGCTGGAGGGCATGCGCCGCAAGGACCTCACCAACCGCATCCCGGTCCAGACCGACGACGAGATCGGAGACCTGGGCCTCGCCTACAACGAGAGCAACGAGCAGTTCCAGGCCGTGTTCCAGGCCCTGGTGGAGGACGCGGAGTCCGTGGCCGGGGGCTCCCTGCGCATCAGCGCCACCCTGGCCGAGATGCGTTCGGCCTCCCAGGAGATCGCCCAGGGCGGCGAGACCCAGAGCGCCTCCATGGCGGCCGTCGCCCAGGCCATGGACCGCCTGGCCCGCATCATCGGCGAGGTGGAGAAGGGGCTGGAGGATTCCCGGGCCCGCACGAGCGAAGCCGTGGCCGCCTCCCGCGGGGGCATCAGCTCGGGCGAGGCCGCCGCCCGGGCCATGGAGGCCATCCGCGCCTCCACGGACCGCATGACCCGCGCCGTGGCCGTCATCCAGGACATGGCCCGCCAGACCAACCTCCTGAGCCTGAACGCCGCCATCGAGGCCGCCAAGGCCGGGGCCCAGGGCAAGGGCTTCGCCGTCGTCGCCGAGGAGGTGCGCAAGCTCGCGGAGCGCAGCGCCCAGTCCACCCGGGAGATCCGGACCTTCATCGAGGACGTGGAGATGGTGGTGCTCCAGGGCGCCGAGGCCGTGGACCAGAGCGTGGCCGCCCTGCGCGCCATCGGGGACCACATCGGGTCCCTGGCGGGCTCCGCGGACCGCATCGCCGCGGCCATGGGCGACGAGATCCGCACCCGGGACGAGGTGCAGGGCATGGTCCGCACCACCGACGAAGGCATCCGCGAGACCCTGGCCACCTCCCACATGATCGCCGACGGGGTGGCGGACGCGGCCGGCACCGCCGACGGCCTCGCCCAGGTGGCGGAAAGCCTCGCGTCGCGGGTCGCGCGCTATAAGATCTAGGGATCAATCGGGAGGCGATCCATGGAAGGGCCGGGCTGGCGGAAGCGGGTGCTGACACCCATCCAGTTCCTCTTGTCCCTGCTCCTTTTCGTGGAGGCGGGCCTGGTCCTGGGATTGGCGGCCTACCCCGCCATCAAGCTGGTGGAATGGAGCCTGGGTCTGCCCCTCTCCGGGGAGGGCCGGCTCCTGGGCCTGGGCATCACCCTGGGCATCGCCTGGTTCGTCTTCGGCCTGACCCTCCTGGCCCTCCTGCCCCTGGCGCGGTGGATCACCTTCGCCGCCGGCACCCCCGTGGGCACCTTCAGCTACCTCAGCTGGCAGGGCTGGCGCTGGGCCAGCTACAACGCCCTGACCCTCTTCCTGCGCTTCACCTTCGTGGACTGGGTGCGCCTCACGCCCTTCCTGCCCGCGTACCACCGCCTCATGGGCATGCGCGTGGGGCGGCGCGTGCAGATCAACACCGCCGTCGTGGCCGACCAGAACCTCATCTCCATCGGCGACGACACCGTCATCGGCGGGGACGTGACCCTGGTGGCCCACGTGGCGGAGCGGGGCCGGCTCCACGCCGCCCCCGTGGTCATCGGGCGCAACGTCACCGTGGGGCTCATGGCCGTCATCTTCCCGGGCTGCGTCATCGGGGACGGGGCCGTCATCGCCGCCGGCTCCGTGCTCTCCAAGGGGGCCCGGGTGGGCCCGGGGGAGATATGGGCGGGCGTGCCGGCGCGGCGGATCGGAAGGCGCACGGCGCGGTCGCGCCATTAGCAAATCCTTGTAGCACCCCGGGAGGTCCCATGACGCGCCCCCTGCGCACCCTGTTCGCCGCCGCCGCCGGCCTGGCCGCGATGGCCCAGGCCTCCCTGGACGCCCCGGCGGTCCGCAACTGGGCCTGGGACCGTGTGAAGACCTGGAGCGCCATCCAGCGGGACGCCCAGGGCCGCCAACTGTGGAACAAGCCCTTGCCCTTCCTCCAGGCCGGGTACGAGGCCCAGACGGCCCTGCTCCTGGACCACCTGGCGAGCGGCGACCCCCAGGAGCGCCGGGCCGCCCTCATCGTGCTGGGCACCCGCCCCCTGGAGCACTGGGGCCACCAGGCCCTGCGCCGGGAGGCCTGCCGGGACGAGGCGGCGGTGTACCTGTACCGGCGGGGCTTCAAGCTTCCCGACGGGGACCCCTTCCGCTACCTGGACCCCCCCGCCCGCATCGAGCGCCCCTGGACCCAGGGCCTGGGCATCCACCTGCAGGGCCCGGGCTGGCGCTTCCAGTGGATCCCCTCCCCCGCCGTGCTCCCCGCCAAGGCGGGGGGCGGCCTCCTGCCCCCGGCCCTGGAACGGGCCCCGGCCCCCACGGCCCTCCTGCGCCTGGCCAGGCTCCGGCCGGGGCTCCAGCGCCTGCGGGACCTGGCGGGCGGGCCCGAGGGCATTCCCGCCGCCCTGGCCCAGGGGTCCCGGGCCGGCTTCATGCTCCGGCACCTGGGCCCCTGGCTGGACAAGGGGGGCCTGGAGGCCCTGGCCGACCGGGAGGCCTGGATCCTGCACTACGGCCTGCCCCACGGCTTCGCCCCCGCGGCGGGGACCCTCGTTTTCCTGCCCGGGGACCTGCCCATCCGGGCCACCCTGGGCCTCGCCCTCCTGAAGCTGAACCCCACGAGCCTGGGCGCCCGCTCTCGCACCCTCCCCTGGGAGGACGGGCGGGGCGGCAAGGCCCAGATCACCCAGGTGCGGGGATCGGGGGGCGTCCTCCATCTCCTGGCCGTGCCCGGCGGCACGTGGATCTGCGACCGGGAGGCCCCGCTGCGGGCGGTGGCCTTCCCCTCCCCCTTCCCCTCCCTGGGAGAGCGTCAGGGCTGGTGCGGGGTGGCCCTGGCCGGCGCCCGGCCCGGCACGGAGGTGTCCCTCTGGGTCCTTCCCCGGATCGGGGGCGGCTTCGCCTTCGAACGGGCCCTCCTGCGCCGCCGCCTCCAGGGGGGGGACCAGGCCACCTGGGCCAATCCCGGCATCGCCAAGGCCGCGCCCCGGGCCGGGGTCCTTTCCGCCGCCTTCGGCGCGGGTCCCACCGAGGTCTTCCTCCAGTCCCTCCTGGCCTTCGACCGGGACGGCCTCCCCGCCCTGCCCCCCCTGCCCGAGGGACCCCTGGCCCCCAACGCCGAGCAGCGCCGGGTCTGGGAGCGGGAACGGGACGCCCTGGCCCGGCGCCGCCAGGAAAGGGGCGGGGTCCAGGCGGATCTGACCGCCCTCCTGGCCCACCTGGATCCGCGGGGGGCCGCCCTGCTCTGGAACGGGTGGACGGCGCCCGAGCCCCTGAACCGGGATCAGCGCACCCTCCTGGCCGAACTGCAGCGCCTGCGCAGGACGGATCCCCGCAAGGCCGCCAACCTCGTGGCCAGGCGCCAGGTGGATGTGTACGGCGGCTTCCTGGAGCCGGGCCTGGCGCCGGGCCTCGCCCTGGGCCTGCCCGTGAAGGCCGGACGCGCCGCCCAGGCCCGGGAGGTCGTGGCCCGGCTCTGGCCCCGCCTCTTCAAGGGCCGGCCCCAGGCCCGGGAACTGGCCCAGGGGGTGAGCCTGCACCGGGTGGCGACGGACCAGGCCTTCCGCCCCTCGTACGCCCTGGCCGGCGAGATCCTCGTCCTGGCCACGGACGACGCCGCGGCCCAGGCCATGGTCGCGGGCATCCTGGGCCAGGCCCCGACCCTGGCCGACAGCCCCTCCCGCGCCTTCGGGCGGATGGAGCTGGACGGGGCCCGGGCCGCCCAGGACCTGGAGGTGCTCCTCCTGTCCTACCTGCGGGCCAACCAGGGCGGGCGCTACTGGTGGATGGGCGAACCCGCCCCCACCGGGGACGAGGCCGCGGCGGAGGTGGCCTCCACCTTCGGGCCCTTCCTCGCCGCCGTGAAGGCCCTGGGCCGCCGCGAGGTCCAGGTGGAGCTGACCCCGGCCGGCTTCGAGGCCTCCTCGCGATGAGGCGGGCCCTCTTCGCCTCCGGCGCGGCCCTGGCGGCCGCCGCCGCGTTCCTGGCGCCGGTGCGGCACCGGGTGCGGGTGGAGCGCGCCGAAGGCAACCCCATCCAGCGCATCGAGCTGGAGAGCCGCTCCCTCCTGGGCCTCCGGCGCACGGCCTGGGCCGCCTCCGCCGCCGGGGATACCCCCGCGTGGGGCGGCGCGGGGGAGGGCTTCTTCGCCGCGCCCGCGGCCCCGGCCCGGATCCGGGTGAGGGCGTGGCCCGGCTTCGCCCGGGACGTGGACCTGGTCCCCGCGGGCGGCGCCGCCGAAGCCGCGGCCCCCTGGACGGACCAGGGGGACCTGGACGCCTTCCGCCGCTGGTTCGTGGCCATCCTCGAGGCCCAGCTGGAGGGCCCCAGTCCCGCCTGGGAGCCCGCCCAGCGCGACTGCGCGGGCCTCCTCCGCTTCGCCTTCCGGGAGGCCTGGGGACCCCACACGGAGGCCTGGCGGGCCCGCACGGGCTTCCCCGGCGCCCCCGTGGGCGGCGATCCCTCCCGGCTCCTGGCCGGCCCCTGGGCCCGGGCCTTCCCCACCCCCGACGGGTGGAGCCCCTTCGCCCGGGGCGCGTACCTGCGGCGCCTGGCCTGCGTCAGCCTGGGCCGGGACACCGCCGCGGCCCGGCCCGGGGACCTGCTCTTCTTCAGCCGGGCCGACGCCCGCGCCACCCCCGATCACGCCATGGCCTTCGTGCGCCCCGACGTGGACGGCCAGCCCATGCTCCTCTACCACACGGGGCCCGAGGGCAGCGCCGCGGGGGAGGTGCGCCGGGTCCGGCTCGACGAACTGCTGCACCACCCCGAGGGCGCGTTCCGCCCCGTGCCCGGGAACCCCGCCTTCCTGGGGGTGTACCGCTGGAAGATCCTCGCTGAAAGGTCCTGAGATGCGCTGGTCCACCACCCTGCTCATGCTGTCGGCGGCCCTGCTCCTGGGGGGGATGCTCGGGTCCTCCCCCAAGGTCCCCGAGGCGCCCTGGCGCGAGGGGGGCTGGACCGGCGCCTTCGCCGTGCCCCGGCCGGCCCTGCCGGGCAGATCCGCCTGGCTCGAGGCCGCCGGCCCCATCCCCACCGGCGTGCGCCTGCGCATCCACCGGGTCGAGGACCCCCAGGCCTTCCTGGCGAAGCTCCTGGCCGCCCCCGTGGGGGAACCCGCCGTGGAGGGCGCCCGCGCGGGCATGGATCCCCTGGATATCCTGCGCGAGGCCTTCCTCTGGGGCGGGCGCCGCGCCTTCGTGACCGTGCACCGCACCGCGTCCCGCGCCCTGCGGGACGCCGCGAGGGGCGCGGGCAACCTGCGCCGGCCCCTCCAGTCCGCCACGGCGCCCCGCGAGGGCGGGGCCCTGCCCCTGGAGAAGCGGCCCGGTCTCGCCTTCGTGACGGAGGTGGTGCCCCGGGTCACCGAGGAGATCACCTCGGCTCCGGGCTCGAACCGGGAGGAGGACGGCCACCTGAGCCGCATCGAGCTCCCCGCCCAGGCCGCGGGCGTGTACCTGGTGGAGCTCCTGCGGGACGACGAGGCCGCCTACGTTCCCTGGCTCGTCACCGACCTGGCCCTGCTGGGCGAGCAGGACGGGGCCCGGCTCCGGGTGCGGGCCGTCAGCGCCCGGGACGGCGCCCCCATGGGCGGCGTGTCCGGGAAGCTCTTCGAGGGGACCGCGAGCCGGCCCCTGTCCTTCGACGGGGGCGGAGAGGCCCAGGTCCCGGCCAGTCCCGGCGTGCGGCGGGTGGTGCTGGCCCAGGCCGGGCCCAGCCTGGCCCTCATGGCCAGCGAGGGCCAGGGCGCCGCCTCCGTGCGCCAGCGCCTCTACGCCTACACGGAGCGCCCCCTGTACCGCCCCGGCCAGGAGGTCTTCGCCAAGGCCGTGCTGCGCACGGTGGAGGGGGGCGAGAACCGCGTGCCCAGGGGCCTGGACGAACTGCCCTTCACCGTGCTCGATCCCGAGGACACCAAGGTGGCCGAGGGCAAGGCCCGGCTCCTCAGCGCCGACACCTGCACCTTCGGAGCCAGCGTCGTCCTCCCCGGCGCGGGGCGCCTGGGCGCCTACCGCTGGGTCTTCCAGGGCCCCCAGGGACCGGCCCAGGCCGAATTCAAGGTGGAGCAGTTCGTGAAGCCCGCCTACGCCGTGGCCGTCACCGCCGCCGCCCCCAAGGTGGGCCTGGGCGACCCCATGGCCTTCAAGGTGGCCGCGCGCTACTTCTACGGCGCCGCCGTGCGCAAGGCGAAGGCCGAATGGTTCCTGTACCGGGTCGTGAACCGCCAGGCCGGGTGGTGGGACCCGGAGGAGGACGAGGGCCCCGCCCCCGAGCTCATGGAGAGCGGGGAGCTGACCCTGGACGAGGACGGCGGCGCCTCCAGCCCCGTCTTCAAGGCCGCCGGGGACGGCGTCTACCGCTTCGTGGTGAAGGTCACCGACGGCAGCGGCCAGCGCAACGCCGGCTCCGCCCAGGTGAGGGCCGCGGCGGGGGACATGGTGCTCTTCGTGGGCACGGACCGCTCCGTGGCCCTGCCCGGCAAGCCCTTCCGGGCCACGGCCCGGGCCGCGGACCTGGAGGGCCGGGAGCTGAAGGGGGTGCCCATCACCCTGCGCGCCGCCCGCATCGTGGCCGAGAAGGAGAGCGCCCACTGGTGGGCCCGCACCTCGGCCCTCAAGCCCGGCGAGACCCTGGCCTCGGCCCAGGGGCCCAGCGCCCCCCTGACCATCCCCGAGGGCGGCGTCTACCTGGTGGTGGCCGAGGCCCTGGACGCCAAGGGCCGCCGGGTCACCGCCCAGTGCATGGTGACCGTGGCCGCCGAGGGCACCCCCCTTCCCTCCGTCCCCGACCTGCGGGCCTCCGCCGACAAGGCCCAGTACGCGGCTGGGGAGACGGCGCGCATCCTGGTGCGCCTCCCGCGGCCCCGCCTCACCCTCCACTGGACGGTGGAGAGCGAGGGCCTGGCCCGGCGCCAGGCCCGGAAGGTGGAGGGCACCACCGCCCTCGTGGAGATCCCCGTCACCGCCGAGCTCCAGCCCAACGCCTGGGCCGTGTTCGAGGTGGTGTCAGAGGGCCGGCGCCAGCTGGCCGAGGTGCCCATCCGGGCCCCCCGCGCCGACCGGCGCCTCCAGGTGGAGGTGGCCGCGGACCGGGACGCCTACCAGCCCGGCCAGCCCATGCGCATCGATGTGCGGGTGAAGGACCACCAGGGCCGCCCCGCCGCCGCCGATCTCAGCGTGGGGGTCGTGGACGAGGCCATCTACGCCCTGAGCCCCGAGCTCCACCCGGACATCGTCCGCTTCTTCAATCCCACCCGCCGCCACGCCGTCCTCCGCACCGGCAGCACGGAATGGAGCTTCTGGGACATCCTCCAGCGCCAGCGCCCCGCGTGGAGCCTGCGCCAGACCCGCAGGGGCGAGTTCAAGAGCGACGACGCCGACAAGATCCGCCAGAACTTCAAGGACACAGCCCACTGGGTGCCCTTCCTGGCCGCGGGCCCCGACGGCAGGGCCTCCACCCAGCTGGTCCTGCCCGACAACCTCACCGCCTGGAGGACCACGGCCACCGCCGTCGCCTCCGACACCCGCACCGGCGTGGGCCGGGACAAGCGCACCTCCTCCAAGCCCCTGCAGGTGAGCCTGACCCTGCCCCGGAGCCTCTCCCTGGGCGAGGAGGCCCGGGCCGTGGCCCAGGTGCGCAACCTCTCCGGGAAGCCCCTCCGGGGCCGGATCTGGCTGGAGGCCGCCAACGGGAGCCTGGGCGGGAAGACCTCCGCCTCCTTCGACCTGCCCGACCAGGGCGAGCACCGCCTCAGCCTGCCCCTCTCCGCCGCGGCCACGGGCGCCCTCACCGTCACCGCCCACGTGGAGGGCGGGGGCCTGAAGGACGCCGAGCGCCGCACCGTGACGGTGGCCGATCCCCTGGTGCCCGCCAGCGTCAGCGGCTACATCCGCCTCCAGGGCGGGGCCACCACCGTGGACATCCCCGCCCCCGCCGGCGCCTCCGGGGAGGCCTCCCTCGTCGTCACCCCCGTGGGGAGCCTGGAGCAGCTTGCCGCTCCCAGCCTGCCCTACCTCATCGCCTATCCCTACGGCTGCGTGGAGCAGACCCTCTCCAGCTTCATGCCCAACCTGCGCATCGCCGACCTGGCCAAGCGGGGCCTCATGCCCGGCCTGGAGTGGCGGAAGCTGGTGGACCTGGACCGCAACATCCGGGACGGGGTCTTCCGGGTCTACGGCTACCAGATGCCCAACGGCGGCTGGGGCTGGTACGCCCCCGGCGACTTCGGCCTCGAGGCCAACCCCCACACGACGGGCTACGCCATCCAGAGCTTCGCCGCCATGCGCGCCCTGGGCTACGCCGTGGACGAGGGGGTCCGGCGCCGTGGCGCGCAGGCCGCCTTCTCCCTCTTCCGGGAATGCGCGCGCGAGGCGGATCTCCGCCGCCCCGGGGCCCCCGTGGAGCGGGGCCGGGCCACGGATCCCGCCGGCGACGCGGCCTTCCTCCTGCAGGCCCTGGCCTCCGCGGGCGAGCCCGTGGCGGGCCTGGTGGAGGCCACCGCCGCCAAGGTCCTGGCCGGGAAGTGGCGGGGCGGCCACGTGGCGGCCATGGCGGCCCAGGCCGCCGTGATCTCCCGGCACCCCCGGGCGGGCGCCCTCCTGGACCACCTGGAGCGGGCCGCTTCCACCGCGGGAGGCCTCGCCCACTGGGAAGGCTCCCGCCAGAACTGGCTGGACTGGAATTCCGGCGATATCTTCCCCACCGTATCCGCCCTCAAGGCCCTCCTGGAGGGCCGTCCCGCCTCGCCCCTCGTCCCCCAGGGCGAGGCGTGGCTGGCCACGCGCTTCCAGGGCCATGGATGGGAATCCACCTGGACCACCGCCCAGGTGCTGGACCTCCTGCCCCTCCTGGCCAGCACCCGCAAGCTGGAATGGAAGCCCACCGGGATCCAGGCCTCGGTGGAGGGCGGTCCCTCCTGGGACTTCGCCGCCCAGGGACCCGAACTGCGGCGCTGGGGCTCGAAGGAGCCCCGGCCGGGCTACCTGCCCCTGCCCGCGGCGAAGCCCCTGCGCCTGACGGCCTCCGGCCATGGGGTGGTGGCGTGGACCTACGCCTACCAGGTGCCCGGCAGCGCCGCCCCCCAGCAGGCCGCCGCCTCCGGGGCCGTGCGCCTTTCCCTGAAGCGCGGGATCTGGGCCCTCGCCTCTCCCCAGGCCACGGGCAACGCCCGGAAGGGATGGATCCGCCGGCCCTGGACGGGAACCCTGGCCATGGGCGAGGAGGCGTGGATGGAACTGGAGGTCCAGGGCGACCGCGAGGCCAGCTACGCCATCCTCGAGGTGCCCATCCCCGCCGGCCTCGTCCCCAACGTGAAGCTGGAGGGGTTCGTGCTGGAGGGCCGGGCCTTCACCAACGCCGACGCCTCCGATACCTGGTGGGACAAGCCCCGGGTGGAGGTCCACCCGGACCGGGTGACCTTCCTCTGGCAGAAGCTCTACCCCTGGGACACCCAGCGGGTGCGCATCCTCCTGCGGGCCGGCATGGCCGGCGAGTACCGCATCCGTCCCGCCCGGCTCAGCCTCATGTCCAACGAGGCCTGCTGGATCACCTGCGACGGCCTGCGCCTCGCGGTGAAGGAAGGGGGTGCCCGGTGAGGGCCGCGGCGCTTTCCGTCCTCCTCTGCCTGGGCCTGGCGGCGGCTCCGCCCCCGTACAAGCCCGATCCCACCAAGTGGCGCCTGGAGCTGGGCCCCGGACTCGGCGGCTGGGTGGACGCGTCCGCCGTGACCCTCCAGGTGAAGCTGGTGGATCCCTCCGATCCCGAGCCCCAGGGCGCGAGCCTGGAGCCCGAGGAGGAGGAGGCCCCCGGAAACGAGACCCGGGAACAGCGGCAGGCGCGCTGGGCCGCCCAGCGCCTCCGCCACGAGGCCTTCCAGCGGCGGAACGCCTGGCGGGACCGGGCCCTCGTCCTCTGGTTCAACGGCCAGGAGCGCCGGATCTTCCTGCGGGTGGGCACCCCCTGGGAGGAGCGCCTGGAATGCCAGGGGGGCGAGAACCGCCTGGAGCTGCTGGAGCCGGATTCGGGCCTCCGGGCCGTGCGGACCTGGTGGGCCGCGGCGGCGAACACCCGCTTCACCGTGCACCAGGTGCGGGTCTCCGAGGAGGGCCCCGGCGGCGCCCTGGAGGTGATCGAACCCGACGGCCAGGTGGCGGCCTCCTTCCGGCGAACCCCCTCCGGGGGCCGGGCGTATTACACCAGCTACACCCACCCGCGCCCCCCCGCGGGCACGTACACCCTGCGCTGGACGGGGATCTGGCGCGGCGCCAGGCCGGGCACCGTCACCCTGGAGGCGGTGCTCGACGCGGGCACGGAGCGGGAGCGGCGCTGGCGCTTCGAGAAGCTGCTGCTCCCCGGCGCGGGCCCCGCGGTGCTGGGCACCGTGGACGTGGAGGACTGATGCGCGCGGCGGCGCTCCTGGCCGTGGCCGCGGCCCTCGCCTTCGCGGACGGGGAGCCCCTCCTGTGGCGGCCCGCCCCGGGTGAAGGGCGGCTGGAAGTGGCCCTGCCCGGGGGCTGGACCGGAGCCCGGGTCTCCTCCGTCCTGGTCACGGTGGCGGTGGATGGGGATCCCCTCCCGCCGGCGCCGCCCCACCTGGACGGGTGGGAGGTGTGGAGGGAGCGCTGGAAGGCGAGGCAGGCGGCGATCGCCGCCCGCACCCGGACCCTGCTGCCCGGGGCCACCCCCGCCCAGTGGGCCCTGCTTCCCCTCCTGGATTGGCGGGGCGGGAG